>JAGRPC010000197.1:2083-3739 GCA_020439925.1 Verrucomicrobiia bacterium
ATCGAGCGTGTCGGCTTTTTCAAGAAGCGGCTCCTCGGTCTTCGCGACCCCCTCGCTCCGACGGTGGAAAGCATCCTTCTGAAGCACAACATCGGTCCGCACACCGCCGAAGTCGTCCTGACCGAATATCATTCGCTGAACACGACCTATGCAAAGCAGCGTGACATCGCGGACAAGGCCAGGTTCGACGACCTGCGCGATTCGGTTCTGAAAGCCGTGGGTGAATTCGCTGACGCGGCCACCAGGAAGCGCGAGGAGGACCTCGAGAAGATCACGCAGATGCTCTTCGAGGCTCGCTTTCCCGACGCGATGAAGACGGTCGACCTCGAGTGGAAGAACGGAGCCTGGTATGCGAAGGGGGAACTCTACGCCCCGCAGCGGAAGGCTTTCGTCAAGGAGGCTCCCGCCTACATCGTCGAGGGAGGACTCGATTTCGGTGAACTGGTCGACCTCACTGCCGCGCGCACCTCGGTCCTGCGCCAGCAGATCGAGTCGCCCGATCTCTTCGCCGTCGATCTCGACGAAACCCCGGTCCACCTCGACCGCATGGTGAGGCTCGTGCGCGACTACGACGAGGTCTGCGAACGATCCGATCTCCCGAAACCGCGTCTTCAGCTCGAGATCGCCGCCGCCGATCCATCGCCCGCGATGGATCGGCTCGCCGGGATCAAGCGAGCGCTCACCTCACCCGGAAAGCTTTCGAGTGACCGTTTTCTCGCCGACCTCGACTCCTCCGGCTCGGGAGAAAGCACACCGAGGGCCTCGCTCAAACTCGTCCTCCTTCCTGCTCCGTAATGGACGAGGCCCTCCCCCGCGCCCGGCAGGTCTACTGGCTCGTCGGGCCTCTCGTGACCCTTGCCGCGGTGGGACTTCTCCTTCTGGTCGCCCGTCATTTCGATCGCCTGCCCGTCCTGCCGCCGGAATGCGGCTTCAAAAAGTCCCTCGGCATTCCCTGCGTCGGTTGTGGCGGAACCCGGGCGATGCGCGCGCTCGCCGCCGGCGATGTGGCCGCTGCCGCAAGATTCAATCCGGCTGCCGTCGCCGGCGTTTTCCTGACCGGACTCTGGACCCTCTCCGGCTGGCTCCGCTATCTTTCGGCGACTCCCGTTCCCCCGCTGGTGGAGCAGAACCGGCGTCTCAAGCGAAACGCGGGCGTCGCCGCCGTGATGCTGGTCTTCAACTGGATCTATCTCCTTCTTTATCTCCCATGATTCCCTCTCTCACCGGACAAACCGTCGCCATCACCGGATCCGCCCGGGGAATCGGCCTTGCCATCGCCCGAGCCTTTCTCGAGGCGGGGGCCGATGTGCTCGCCATCGATCTCGACGGGAACGCCCTGACCGAATTCCAGAACGAGGCCCCCGACCGGATCCGGACCCGTGCCGTCAACGTGGCCGACTTTGAAGCCCTTCGCTCGGCGCTCGCCGGGCAGACCATCGACCATCTCGTTTGCGCCGCCGCCATCGGTTCGGGAAAAACCGGGTTCCCCTTCTGGAATCTCGAGCCCTCCGATTGGAGCCGGGTTCTCGAGGTGACCCTGATGGGTGTCGTCAACACCGTCCATGCCGCTCTTCCCTCGCTCCTCGAAGGCGATACCACGCAAAAGTCGGTCCTCATCCTTTCCTCTGTTGCCGGTCAGATCGGTTCGCAGACCGA
>JAGRPC010000198.1 GCA_020439925.1 Verrucomicrobiia bacterium
GGACTAACATTCACCCACGATCTCGACGCGATCTTGCCGGGTCTCGTCGCGACCGACACGCCACTGACCGATCCGTGCGGCGCAGGCTCGAGTCTTACCGGAACCTCGTCCCTCGCCTTCACCGGAGGATCACTTGCGGCAAACGAAAGCTGTCAGTTCTCGGTCACCGTTCAATTACCAGCATCCGCTTCGGCCGGAACCTACCCCGCTTCCACCAGCGATCTCCTCGCAGAAGGCTACCCCGTCGCGAGTCCCGCCTCGACCGGCCTCCAAGTCGAGCCGGCACCGGTTTTCTCCAAGGCCTTCTCCCCCGACACCATCGTTGACGGAGACGTGACCAGCCTCGTCTTCACGATCGACAACACCGCGAGCGCGCTGGCCGCCACAGCTCTCGCCTTCAACGACTTCCTCCCAGCGGGAGTCGTCGTGGCCTCGCCCGCGAACCTCGTGAACTCCTTCGGAGGCATCGCGACCGCCGTGTCCGGTTCCGGAACCATCTCGATGACCGGCGGGACCATCGGGGCAGGCGCTTCCGGCACGCTCTCGGTCGATGTGACCTCGAGTACGCCCGGCGATCACGTCAACACCACCGGCGACCTCACCTCGTCGGGTGGCAACAGCGGCCCTGCCAGCGACACGCTCATCGTGAATGCCGCCGCCGATCTCACCATCACGATTTCCCGCGATCGCGATCCCGTCCGTGCCGGAAGAACGCTGACCTACATCGTGACGGTCACGAACCGCGGCCCCTCGACCGCCGAGAACGTGGTGGTGAGTACCGGGCTCCTTCCAAGTTTGAGCTTGATCGCGACCATGGGCACCGCCGAAGACCCACTTGGCGTTCCGACCGCTTCCCTCGGTTCGATCCCTACGGGAGGATCGGTCCAGTTTACCATCAAGGTGCTCGTCGACCGAAATCAGTTCGCTCCCTTCGAATTCGGCGCGTCCGTTACGAGTTCCACCCTAGCCCGCGACGGCTCCACCATTTCCGAGAGCACCTCCCTCACGGTGCTGGCGCAGCTTTTCCGGCCCGACTTGCTCGTCGGGGCCAGCCCGACAAATCTTCGCGGCGACAATCGCTACCCGGTCTCGCCTACCTACTCCGCAAAAACCAAGCGTGCGACCGCATCCATCTCCGTCGCAGTCGAGAACGATGGAAACGTGGACGATGCCATCCGCACCCGGATCATCGGGAGATTCAAGCCACGCGAACTGAAGGTCTTTTCAGGTGCGGGGAGCAATCTCACGGGAACCGTCATCCGCGGAGGTGCGGTGGAGGGACTGACGTCCGGCGGGCGGGCCGTCTACCGGATCGTCCTGGAAGGCCGCGATCCGCGACGCACCCGGGCGATGAATGCTGTCATCCACGCCGCCTCCGAATCGGACCCGGTCCAGAGCGACCGCGCGAAAATCAGGATCCGGTTCGAGGTGCGCCCCCGCCAGACGGGAGGAAGCACCCGCGAAGAACACTTCCAGCAAATCATCCGGAACCAACCATAGCTCGGCTTGGGGCTTGGCCGTCTGTCCTGGAATAAAGAATTTGGCTTCCTTCTTCCCCTCCCGTCGCCACCCTCGCCCGATGAGGCGAGTCCTGACCATCAAAAACGAGAAAGCCGCCTTCCTCGTCATGGCGTGCCGCTCCTGCCGGCAGCCCGTCGATGGCTCCGATACCGACCGCGGCTTATTCGCCTTCCCCCCGCCGATGCGGCTGATCGCTCTAGAGGAGCCGGCGCGGGCGCGGACGGGGCACCCACATTTCCCTTGCTCCGGTTGGATTCGTCCCTACTATCGGGGCGTTTGCGCAGGGACATGAGCGATTTCCTCGTCTTCGATCGGGTCACGAAACGTTTCGGGGACTTCGTGGCGGTCAACGACGCCTCTTTCTCCATCGGGAAGGGCGAGATCTTTTCCCTCCTCGGCCCGAGCGGCTGCGGCAAGACGACCCTCCTGCGCATGGTCGCCGGTTTTGCCTCCCCCGACGAAGGGCGCGTGCTCCTGAACGGGAAGGACATCACCGAGCTGCCTCCCGAGAAGCGCCCGGTCAACACGGTCTTCCAGAACTACGCCCTCTTTCCCCATCTCACCCTGCGCCAGAACGTGGCCTTCGGTCCGGAGCTGGCGAAGCGTCTCTCTCGGAAGGAGATCGACGAGGAAGTGGAGCGCATGCTCGAGCTCGTCGACCTCGCCGCACACGCCGACAAGAAGCCGGCCCAGATCAGCGGCGGCCAGAAGCAGCGCGTCGCCATCGCCCGGGCCCTCATCAACAAGCCTGAGGTGCTCCTCCTCGACGAGCCGCTCGCGGCCCTCGACCTGAAGCTGCGCCAGCGGCTCCTCGTCGAGCTCGACGAATTGCACGAGGAGGTGGGCATCACCTTCCTCTACGTCACCCACGACCAGCACGAGGCGATGGGGATCAGCGACCGCATCGCGGTGATGCGCGCCGGCAACATCGAGCAGATCGGGGCGCCGGCGGAAATCTACGAGACGCCCGTGAACAGCTTTGTCGCGGCCTTCATCGGTGACACGAATTTCCTGAGCGGTCGTGTCGATGCCCTCGTCGACAGCGAGCACAGCACCGGCACCTTCGACTATCTCGGAGGTCCCATCCGCATCTACGATGACCGCCCCGTCAAAGTCGGCGAGCGGGTCAGCCTGAGCCTTCGACCGGAGAAGATCTCCCTCTCTCATCATCGTCCCGACCCGCTTCCGGAAAACCGCAACGCGGTGAAGGGGGTGATCGAAGACATGATCTATCTCGGATCGATGACCCGCTTCTGGGTACGGGCCGGGGAAGAATTGCTCATGGTCGAGACCCAGCACGGGCGCTTTTTCCTCGACGAGGCAAGACCGCCGCAATGGGGCGATGAGGTCTGGGTGAGCTGGAACGCGAACGACGGGTATCTCCTCGAAGATTTTTCCGAGGAGGATCGCCAGCTCCTTTCGCTGCCCGACGACGAGTAGCGTCCCGACTTGGGGAGACGAAGACGAGAGGGGACGACCGTCCTTGACTCGGGAAAGTGATTGTGCAGAATCGCACGCAAGCTTGATGTTATGAAACCCTTGATCCGATTTCTCACGATCCTGGTGTTGGCGACGGGGCTCGCCTCATGCGTCTCGGTCGACGAAAACACCGCCCCCACGCCCGCCCTTCCCACTTCGGGATACGATCTCGGGGTGATGAAGGGAAAGCAGGACGGGAGCAGTGGTTTGTCGAGGACACCCGACCGTCACGCGGGCAGCTTCGCCGAGGCCGACCGGTCCGAGTTCCTCCGCGGTTATGAGGAGGGTTACAACGCCGGAATCCGTGGAGAGAAACCCGCCTCCTACGGGCAGCCACTCACCTCGGTGAACGGCCCCGGCACGGTGACCATCCAGGAAGGCGCACGCACCGTCTCGGTCTGCAAGACCGCCTCTCCGAATGTCGAGCAGACGAAATTCATCACCGAGCAGCAGCAGATCGTGGTGAAGTCACGCGGGGCCCACGGTCCGGCCACGGTCCAGTTGTTCGACACCGCCACCGGCACCGAAAAGGGCCGGGTCATGGCCTACGACATCAAGAACAACCAGCCCGCCTGGGCGGCGGGAATGGGCGAGTGACGGATTGAAACCAGGCCCGGGCAAGTTCGCGGAAGACCCGGCAAAAAGCGTTAGCGGGCGCTCACCAGGGTTCCCGACATGATGTGGAAGCCGGGCTGGCTCCGCGTCGCATCGGTGACGGACTCGTTGGTGATGACCAGGTTGGTCCCCGGAGTGAGCACGGTTTCGAGGACATGCTGGAGACGCTCGTCGGTCTTGATGTGCTTGAAGGCCTTGATCTCGTGGCTGTTGGCGGGTCCTCCGATCTGGTGCCAGTGAGCAAAGGGCTCCTTCGACTTCTCGTCGCGTTGCCAGCCGTCGAAGATGTAGGCGTAGGTCCCGTGGGGTTTCTCGGCGAACATGGTGAGAGAAGCCGACCCCTTCCCGATGAGAACGCCGTTGCGCACCACGAGCACTTCGCTGTCCTTCGAGCTGAAAAGGATGGAGACCGGACCGGCAGGAGAGTCATGGGGCATCCATTGGAAATCGGAGGGCTCCTCCGCGGCGACGAATTCGATGCGATGCCCTGCCGAGACTCCTCCGGAGGGAGCGTCCTTGGTGATGATGACGGTACCGCCCAGCTCGGTGATGGCAAAGAGGCGCTTCGAGAACTCGAAGGGCAGATGGACGCATCCGTGTGAGGATGGGTAGCCGGGAAGCCCTCCGGCGTGGAGGGCGACACCGCCCCAGGTGAGCCGTTCGGTGAAGGGCATCGAAGCATTGTCGTAGGTCGCCGAATGGTGATCGGCGTCCTTCTGGAGGATATGAAAGACACCCGTCGGCGTTTCGTAGCCCTGTCTTCCCGTGCTCACGAGACAACTCCCGATCTCTACTCCGTTGCGATAAACCGCGGCGGTCTGGGTCGCGAGATTCACCGAGACAACGACGGGACCGGTCGGGGAAAGCGCCGGATTCCAGGTGAAGGTGGAGGCGTCGTATTCGCGATCCTGCGAATGGGTAGAATGGATTCCGAAAGACAATCCGAGGAACAACACTGCGAAAGAGGAGGCCAAAACGCGCAAATTCATATCCGAATATCCTATTCCAAAACTCCGGACGCCGGAAGCAAAATCCCGCAGGCAGCGGCCCTGTTTCCTGACAACAGGACAACTCTTCTCTGGACAACGTCATCTCGCCCGGCCAACACTGCTCGGGCAGGCCCAGCCCATCCATGCACCGCCGCAAGAACGAGATTCTCCTGACCGCACCGACCCTTCTCTGGCTCGCGGTGTTCTTTGTGATTCCCTCCTTCGCGATGCTCCTCATTTCTTTCCGGCCCTCCAATGTCTACGGAGGGATCGAGCCCGGCTGGAGCCTCCAGGCCTGGCGCGCGCTGGGTGATCCCGACTATCCGATCATCCTGTGGCGCACGGTCTGGCTCAGCCTCGCGACCACGGCCGTCTGCCTCGCCATCGCCCTGCCCATCGCGTTCCTCCTCGGTCGGATGCAGGGGAAATGGCGCGGCTTTCTCCTCATGCTCGTGATCGTTCCCTTCTGGACGAATTTCGTGATCCGGGTCGCGGCGTGGCGAATCCTCCTTCATCCCGAAGGCATGCTGCGCCAGGGCCTCATCCACCTCGGCCTGATCGGACAGGACACCCTCCTCCTCTACAACGAGGGGGCCGTTCTCATGGTTATGGTCTACACCCACCTTCCCTTCGCGATCCTCCCGCTTTACGCGGCGGCGGAGCGGTTCGACTACAGTCTCCTCGAAGCGGCACGGGATCTCGGGGCAAGCGGGTTCCGCGCGGTGATGAGGATCTTCGTGCCGGGAGTGAGCCGCGGCCTCCTCACCGCGATGGCCCTCGTCCTCATTCCCGCCTTGGGATCCTATGTCATCCCCGACCTGGTCGGCGGCACCTCCGACGAGATGATCGGAAACAAGATCGCCCAGCGCACCCTCGGCGACCGCAACCTGCCCCAGGCCGCGACCCTCTCGATCGCCCTCCTCGTGATCACCCTGATCCCCATCCTCGTGGTCTTTCTCATCAACCGGAAGGAACAAGCCGAATCGCGATGAAACCGAGCCGGGTCCCTTCTTTCATCCTCGTGCTGGTGCTGGTTTTTCTCTACCTGCCCATCCTTCTTCTCGTGGTGAATTCCTTCAACGCGGCGCGCTACAGTTCGACCTGGGGTGGTTTTACCCTCAAGTGGTATGCCGCCCTCCTCGAGCGGGAGAACCGCGATCTCTGGGAGGCGGCCCGCCGCACCCTCGCCATCGCCGTTTCCTCGAGCGGAGTCTCGATGATCCTGGGCACACTCTCCGCCTGCGCCCTCCACTGGTACCGCTCGCGCCTCCAGCAGATCAACCACGGGATCCTCTACCTGCCCATCGTCATTCCCGACCTTCTCATGGGCATCAGCCTGCTGCTCTTCTTCGTGGCGCTCGGGGTCACCCTCGGGACAGGCACGATCCTCATCGCCCACATCACTTTCTGCGCCAGCTTCGTCACCGTGGTGGTGCTCGGACGCCTCCAGGGATTCGACGAGAACGTGATCGCCGCGGCCCGCGATCTCGGCGCCTCGAAATGGGTCATCATCCGGCGCATCATCCTGCCGCTCCTCGCCCCCGGCATCGTGGCCGGAGGCCTCCTTGCCTTCACCCTTTCGGTTGACGATTATGTGATCACGTTTTTCGTGACGGGACCGGGCTCGACGACCCTGCCGCTCAAGATTTACAGCATGGTGAAACACAGCAAGGACCTGCCCGTCATCAATGCCATCTCCACGATCTTCCTCGTCCTCACCTTTCTGATCGTCTGGCTCAGCCAGCGCCTTTCCGAACACCAACCCAACCGAGACAGCCCATGAAACGCCTTCTTGCCCTTCTCTCCGCCGCCCTGCTTCTGTCCTCCTGCGGCGAGAAAAAGCCCGAGCTTCATCTCTACACCTGGGACGACTACCTCAATCCCGACCTGATCGCCAAGTTCGAGGACGAGTTCAACTGCCGTCTCGTCATCGACATCTTCGATTCCAACGAAGCCATGCTCGCGAAGCTCAAGGCGGGCGCGACCGGTTACGATGTCCTCGTCCCTTCGAGCTACATGGTCAAGATCCTCGCGCGCGAGGGTCTCATCGTCGAACTCGACCAGGCGAAGTTGCCCAATCTCTCCCACGTCGATGACGAATACCTCGCCAATCTCGCCTTCGACAAGGAGATGAAATGGAGCGTGCCCTACATGCTCGCCCCGACCGGCATCGCCTTCGTTTCGGACCGGGTCGAGAATCTCGAGCCCTCCTGGCGCGTCTTTGAGCGGGAGGACCTCAAGGGTCGCATGACGCTTCTGAACGATTCCCGCGAGGCCATCGGCGCCGCGCTGAAGACTCTCGGTTTCAGCATCAATTCCATCGACCCGGCCCAGATCAACCAGGCCCGGGACCTCGTCATCTCCTGGAAGAAGAATCTCGCGAAATTCGAAAGTGACCAGTACGACAGCGGCCTCGCCTCGGCCGAGTTCTTCGTCTCCCAGGCCTATGCCGGCGACGCCTTCCAGGCGCAGGAAGACAACGAAGCGATCGATTTCGTCCTTCCGAAGGAGGGAACCTCGGTCGCCTGCGACGACCTCGTCATCTCCAAGGACGCCCCCAACCCCGATCTTGCCCTCAGCTTCATCAACTTCCTCACCGATCCGTCCAACGCGGCGGTCAACATGGAATACATCTACTACCTTGCGCCCAACAAGAGCGCCTACGAACTGGTGAGCAAGGAGTTCCGCGAGATCGACGCCCTCTTCCTCGACGAGGAAACGATGAAGAAGTGCGAAGTCATCGACGACCTCGGCGAGAACAATCGTCTCTACAACGAGGCCTGGGATCTCGTGCGCGCGGCTCAGTGAGAGCCGGATAGGCTGGTCCGCGTGCCATGACCGCGCTCTCTCTTTCCACCCCCGCGTTGTTGTTTCCCGCGGTCAGTCTCCTTTTTCTCGCTTACACCAACCGCTTTCTCCACCTCGCCTCACTCGTGCGCCAGCTGCACCGCGACTGGGTTGAGCGCCAGGATGACTGCCTGCGTGCCCAGATCGAGAACATGCGCAGGCGCCTCGCCCTGATCCGCTGGATGCAGCTCCTCGGAGCGGTCAGCATCCTCCTCTGCGTCGTGGCGATGGTGGCGGTGATGCTGGAAGCGAATCTCATCGGGTGGGTCTCCTTTTTCACGGCCCTCCTCTTCATGGGTGCTTCGCTCGCCTGTCTCATCCTCGAGATCTGGTGCTCGGGCGGGGCCCTCAAGATTCTTCTCGACCGGGTCGAGCGGGATTGAGGAGCTTTTCCGATGAAAGTTTCTCGAACCCTCTCCGCCCTCGTGGCAAGCGGTTACCTCGTCGCTTGCTTCCTCTCGTCGAGGCCCGAGGTCGGATTGAGAATGATCGTCTTTCTCCTCTTTCCGCTCGCCCTGATCTGGTTCGGGGAAGAGTTGGGGGAATTCACGGGAAACTGGGGTGGCCACTACATCGACGAGAAAAGTCCGGGTTGGCTTCTCTCGGTGCTCGGATGGGTGCTGCTCCTCGTTCCGCTCTTCGTGATTCTCGCGATCCGGTTCAGGACGTGAACCGGTTGACGATGGAGCCGTCTGAAAGCTTCCAGGGGTGGCGAAAGAACTGCTGAAGGCTTCATGCCCTCCGACCCCCATCCCTTTCCTCTCCACGACGAAACCACCGCTCCTCCCGCTGCCGCCGCGGCCCTCGCCGCGACGCGGAAGAACTTCGGCATGATCCCGAACCTCGAACGGGTCATGGCCTCGGCCCCTCCCCTCCTCGAGGCCTACTCGCGGGCCTGGGATCTGTTCGACACCACCACCCTCGGCGAGGTCGAGCGCCAGGTCGTCTACCTCACGGCGAACTTCGAAAACGACTGCGCCTACTGTGTGCCCTGGCACACCCTCCTGGCCATGAAGGCGGGAATGAGTCCGAAAGCGATCGAGGCCCTGCGTAGCGGCTCCCGAATTCCCGATGCCAAACTCGAGGCCCTGCGGACGTTCACCCGCACCCTCATCGCCAATCGTGGCAAGGCCGTCGCCGCCGACCTGGAAGCCTTTTATGCCGCCGGTTACTCCCCGACCCAGGTTCTGGAGGTCATTCTCGGACTCGCGGTGAAGCTCATGAGCAACTACACCAACTCCGTCGCGGCCACACCGCTCGATCCCCAACCGGCCCCCTTCCGATGGAAAAAACCCCTCATTCCCCCACGCGACGCCTGACAGTTCACTTTTCCTCAGACAGCCTGGCTTCGGTCCCTTCCTCCCACCGGAGCCCCCACTCCTTGAGTGCCAGCAGCACGGGACGCAGCGCCTCCCCCTTCCCGGTGAGTTCGTAGGCGAAACGTTTCCCGCCGGGAAGGGGAACCCGGCGGACCAATCCACCCTGGACAAGCCGCTCGAGACGGTCGCTCAGCAGGTTCGTGGGAATGCCTTCCGGAGAAGCGGCGAAGTCCTTGAATCGCGAACGGCCGAGAAACAGGTCGCGAATCACCAGCAGGGTCCAGCGATCGCCAAACAGGTCGAGGGCGCAGGCGACGGGACAGGGCGAACGACGGGCACTATCGGCCCCCGACTCGGAAGAGCCGGATGTGCTGGTGACACGAGGCATCCGTCACCATCAAGATTTTCACTTGCATTTCAAAAGTTATTTTACTTGCACTTTGCAAGTAAATGGAGAGACTGACGGCATGGAAACCGAAAATTGCGAACCTGTTCTCGCTCGGCCGGGAGCCGGGTTGCCAATCCCGGAACTTTTTGTCGCGCGGCTGCTTTTCTTTTGGAAGCGGCGGTCTGGAACCCGGCAAGCCTTCTCCGACGAGTACGAGGCGAATCGCCAGGCGATCTCCAGGCTGGTTTCCTCCGTGCCGGAAGATCAACGCGGCACCCGCGTATTGATTCCACGGCTCCGCGGGCTCGAGGACAGCAGCCGCCACTGGTCGGTGTGGATGACCCTCGATCATCTCCGCATCACGAACCGGGCCTTTACCGGAGTGATTGCCACGCTTTCGGAAGGAAAGGTCCCTCCGGGCAGGGCAGACACGGCCGCCGTGAAACCCGCTCCCGAGTCGGGCCCGGAAACGGAAGAAGCCTTTGAAATCTCATGTGACGACCTCATCTCTCAAGTGAACTCGGTGTCCAACCTGGAAACGGCACTCCGGTTTCCCCATCCGTGGTTCGGCCCCCTCAATGCGGCGGGCTGGCAAGCCCTCTCCGCAATGCACCTCGGCATCCACCGCAAGCAGATCGCCGAAATCGCGAGACGCCTCCACGCTTCCTGACGACGTGCCGTATCCAGCCGATCCGCTTCTCCCTTCAGGATCGGATCGCATGAAAATGACGGTCCGGATCGAGGACAAACCCCTTTCCGTCGATCTCGAGACCTTCGGCTTCGAGGAGCTCCTGTTGTTCGGCGCGAAGGGCGGGATCCATTCCCCGGCTGATCCGTCCTTCCGCGGCAACGACCCGATGCCAGGGAAGAACGCCGGCCTCTTCGGGGCTGAGCCGCGCAAGAAACCAGGCGACCCGGCGAGGGTTCACTTTCAATCGAAAGGCGATCGATCCGTAGGTGGTGAACCTCCCTTCGGGAATCAGGGCAACCAGCCGGAGAACCTCCGCGCGAAGACGCTCGGACGCTTCGGATCCTGCTGCAGCCATGATCCCGGGGAGTCTGGACGCGCCTTCCGTCAGCGTCCGCTTTTCGGTTTGTCGGAAGAAGATTTCTCCGCCGTCTGGTCATTCTCCTTCGGAGCCGCTTTCGAAAAGAGGCCGGAGAAGAGCGGTTTTTTCTCCGGCTCCGTTCCGGAAGCCGGCTTCTCTTTCTCCATTTTCTGGGGAACCGGCTTCGTCGTCGGAGGCGTGGACTTCGGAGGTTTCGAGTTGATCGCGGCAACCAGGCGCGACGCGATGAGTTCGTGCACTTCCTCGACAAACGGCATGGCAAAGTGGCTGTATTCGAGTCCGAGCCCCGCGTCGGTGTAGGCTTCGAAATTGGTCAGCTTCGTCTGCGGCGAGTCGGCTTTCACCGGAGCCCCGAGAATGGCGGGGAAGTGATAGAGGTTGAAACACTCCTGCACGTTTGCCGGCACGGTCTGCAGGGGATTGATGGTCTCGATGAGAAAAAGCAGGCGCACCGGGATCTCCTGCTTCTGCAACTCGCGGGAGACCTCGATAACCCCACAGCCCCCGAGGCTGTATCCGATCAGGATGATGCCGCCGGGAAGCTCTTTCGCCCGGTAGGCGGCGGCGATCTTCTTTGCGGCGGCCCCGCGTTCATGATACCGGAAATCCACCACCTCGAGACCCTGGGCCTCGAACTTCTCATTGATGACCGTTCCGAGATTCGGAAAATAACCGCCTCCTCCACGGATCACATAGATCGTCGAGGGTTTCTTTGCGGAACGCCCGGCCGCCGCTGCCGAAAGGGGAATGGACAGGGCGAATAACAGCAGCGCGAGGCCGCTGATCCAGCGGCACGAATTCGAAAATCGGGTATTCATGGGCGACGCGGAGAACCTTCTCCGACCGTAGCCTCCCGTTTCCGGAACGTCAATGTTTCCGAACAATCACTTCGTCACGATCCAGATGTTCCGGTAGCGAACGGGATTGCCATGGTTCTGAAGATGCAGGGGCCCCGGCCCTTTCTCGTCCTTCTTCTGGGCGCCGCCGGTGAGCGCGGGGACCTCGAGATTCTCGTGAATCGGGAAACCATTGTGTTTGACGGTCGCGCGGGCGTTGGAGGTCTTGTTGCCGGCCTCGTCGAAACGGGCAGCGGTGAACTCGACGTCGTAGGTCTGCCAGCGGAGGGGAGGATAACAGAGGTTCTGCTTCGGTTCGGCGGTCTTGTAAATGCCACCACACTCGTTGTCGACCCCGGCGAGACCGAAGCTGTCGAGCATCTGCACCTCGTAACGACCTCCAAGGTAAAGTCCACTGTTTCCACGAGCCTGGCCGCGCGCCTCCGGCATCCAGGGAAGGCGGAACTCCACGTGGAGAGTGAAATCGCCGAACTCCTCCATCGAGGTGATGCCTTCGCAAAGAAGCTCCCCGTCGAGCTTCGCGTTCTTCCAGTTCTTCTCCGCCGACGCGGCGGTACCGTCGAAAAGGATCTTCGCCCCTTCGGGAGCCTTGGCACCGAGAGTCGGGCTCTCCCGCTCGACCCGGTTGAGGACAACCTTCACACTGGAATCGGCAGAGGAAGTCGCGGTGATGACCCCGTCCTTCAGCACCGCGGTCCATTCGTCTTTCAGGAAAGTCACGCTTCCATCGGCGGCACGTTCTCCCTGGGTGGATCCGCGAGGTTTCTCTCCATCCCAGCCGTCCCCGGGAAGACCGCCCTTCGAGAGCACCGCTTCGAACGTTCCACCGCCCAGCGCGATCACCTGCACTCCCGCCTTTCCGTCGGGCGTTTCCCCCTCGTATTCCCCTTGGATCGAAAAATCGGGGTCTTTGAGGGCCTCTGCGGGATCGGCCGTGGCGGCGAATTTTCCGGCCGCATGGCAGATCGGTGGCACAAGCGCAGCGGCGACAACAAGGACAAGGAGGTGGTGTTTTTTCATGACGGATGGGTTTTAGCGGGAGCCGGGAGGTTTTTCAATGCCGAACCTTCGGTCCGAGTGGTGACAACCGGCCAGGGAGCAAGGAAAACTCCCGAAAGAACCGCGCCCGGCAGGGTCGGACGAGGGACACGACCCTCTTTGGCCGTCAGCGGGTCTGAACCCGTACCGTGGCCGAGTCCATCGACGCGGGTCCCTGGGTCGAGTCGGCCCTCACGAAGGTCGAGAAGGTCTTCTTCAGGATCTTCGTCTTTCTCCCCTTCTTCTTGGTGAGCTTC
>JAGRPC010000199.1:0-6976 GCA_020439925.1 Verrucomicrobiia bacterium
CGGTCAATGGCGTCAACGACACGCCGGTGGCAGTAGGAACGATCTCTGATCAAGATGACAATGACAGTGATTCCGTTTCCGTGGATATGAGCGGCTACTTTGCGGATCCGGATGCGGGCGCTACGCTCACCTATACCGCCTCCGGTCTTCCTCCCGGCTTGAGCATCGACCTCGATACCGGGATCATCAGCGGAACGCTCGATTCGAGTGCTTCGGCGGGAGGACCCTACTTGGTGCAAGTCACCGCCGAGGATGAAAACGGGGCTTCGCTGACTCGTTCCTTCACGTGGAATGTTTCGAATCCCGGTCCTGTTGCTGGGGATGACGACTTTGACACGGTTCTGGAGTCCGGGGTGGTCGTGGTAGGTAATGCGGTGGTTTCGAATGACAGCGATCCCGATGGAGATACGCTTACCGCAAGCCTGCCGGTGGGAATGGGAACTCCCCATGATTTCAACGGAACCATCAAGGACGCCGTAGCCGGTTCGCAGGGAGGTCATTTTGCCATCGATGCCAACGGGGATGTGACCTTCGATCCCGGAACGGATTTTGACGATCTGAAGGGAGGAGAAAGCCGTCAGACGACTTTCTCCTATCTGCTTTCCGATACAGACGGGGCGACCACAACGGCCACCGTGACGCTCACAGTGACGTCGACAAATCTGCCTCCGGAGGCGGATTCAGGAAAAATCACCGTTTCCGTGGGGAGCAGGGGAGGGCGACTTGGATTGGAGGCTCCAAGCGATCCGGACGGAGATCCGCTGACGATCCAGGTCTCAAGACTTCCGAAAGTGGGAACGCTTCGGTTGCCGAATGGAAAACCGGTGGTGTTGGGACAATTCCTTACGTCGCGCCAACTTGAACGCCTCGTCTATGACGCTCCTGCAAACTATCGCAGCCGCAAACCGGTCATATTCCGCTACCTGGTGAGTGATGGGCGGGAGATTGCGGAAGCGAAGGTCAGAATCAAGATTGTAAAGACATGCCAAGTTTCCTGGGGGGCAAAGGGCAACGGGGGGATGATGAGTCTTCCCCAGAGCTTCAAAAAACATTCGAAGGCGTAAGCTTGGATAGATAAATATTACGAAAATTATAAAAATTACTAGATATTAACTAATATTTGACGTAAGCTTGGACGAATGGTTCAAGCGATGATCTATCGAAAATTCAGGAATTTGGCTGGCGGCGTCGCTTTTGCGTTGCCTGGCCTGGTCCTCAGTTTTGGAGGAATCGCCCAAGAAAGCTCCCCTGTAACTGATCGTAACGCCGTGAGGATTCCGGCGAAAGTGCTCGCTGAACCCTACGAGCCGGCTTCTCGCCGGGAATTGGCAACTGATGAGGTCATTGCCGCCGAGACGGAAGCCTTCAAAAACGGCGCCACCTTCGGGAGCATGCGGGAACAGGCCTCTGCGCTTGCTTCACTTTTTGGAAGAGGCGGAGGATTGCACCGTGAGGTTTGGTGGAATGGTGAGGTGCAGAAATCGATTCTCGGGACGTCGGGCCAGCGCATCGAGCTTGGGCTCGACGAAATCTATCGACGCACTCTTTCTCATTCCAACCAGCTGAAGGCAATTGCCGGTGTACCCCTGATCCGTGAGACTGCGGTTTCCGAGGCAGAGGCTGTATTCGATCCTGAAGTTTACGCTGAATCCCGCTACGACCGGGCGAATGAACCCAGCGGTTCGAGTCTCGAGCGTGAAGAAGTGGGCGCTCTCTTCCGTGAGCGAGGCTGGACGCTTGATAGCGGAGTCCGCAAGCGGACTGCGACCGGTGCCGAGATTGGACTGAAACAGCGTTTTTCCCAGGAAAGCAGCAATGCGGATTATTACAGTTTGCGTGAGCAGGGACGTGCCCGGGCCACCTTGTCGGTGATGCAACCTCTCCTCCGTGGGGCAGGCATGACTTACAATCGATCCTATATCCAGATCGCCAAGCTGGAGAGTGAAAGTGGTTACAGCGAGTTCATCGGCGAACTGGAGAATCACTTGACCGAGGTGAATCGCCTCTATTGGCAGCTTTATTACGCCCGCGGCGCCCACCTTGAGAAACGCCGACTGGTCCACGAAACCGAGTCCACCGTTTCTGAAATCGAGTCGCGCGGAGATCTCGACAGTATATCCAGTCAGCGTTCGCGAGCTCGTTCGGCCCTTGCCTCGCGCAAGGCAGATCTGGTGAGGTCGGAACTGGAGATCAAGAACGCGGAGTCACGTTTGCGAACGCTCATCAACGACCCTTCGTTCGTGTCCGACAATGTCGGGGAGATTCTTCCCGGAACCCTGCCGATCGCCACGATGGAAGCTCCCTCCTTCGAGGAAAGTGTGTTCGAAGCCTTGTCACTGCGCCCTGAGATCCGGCTGGCCGAAAACCGATTCCGGGCCGCCGACCTGCGTGAGCTCATTGCGGAAAACGAAAAGAGACCCAGACTAGACTTCGTTGGAGAGGTCGGCACTTCCACGTTGCGCGGATCAGGCGACTGGACCGGAGCTTTCAACGACCAGTTCAACGGCGGAGAACCGACCTGGGGCGTTGGTCTTGTCGCGAGCATCCCCTTGGGAAGAAAGGCGGAAAAGGCGCGCCACCTTCGGGCTCAGCTCGAGGCCCGGCAGGCCAAAGACCAGCTCAGGGCGACACTCGACGAGGTGCTGCTCGATGTACAGATCGCCCACCGCGAGGTGGTCACCGCCTGGCCGGACACCCGTGCGAAATGGGAAGCCGCCATGGCCGCCGACCAGGAACTCTCTGTCCTGTATGATCGCCGCGAAGTGGAAACGGTAGAGTCGGGGACGAGCTTTTATCTCGAGAAGATCCTCGACGCCCAGCAGCGCCTTGCCGATTACCGCGAGGATTTCCTCGAAGCCCTTGCCGTTTACAATGTCGCCCTCACCAATCTGGAGCGCGCCAAAGGCACCCTCCTGCAGCAGGAAAATATCGACGTGGTGAGAGGCGAAGACGACCGGCATCTTCCCCTCATCCAGATGGTGAAAGACGAAGCTGCGGCCGACGCCAAGGCGGTCTACGACACCTACAAGTGAACCCTCTTCATTCACTCATCCGACCCTGTTCAATCCGCGAACCATGAGCACCTCGCCTCCGTCGGCACTTCGGCCCGTGCGCCCCGGATTGGGGGAGCAATGGAGTCGGCTGCGCCGACAGTATGCGGTCGAGGGGTATCTCCACGGATTGGGCCATGCCGCCGCCGGCAGGATTCTTTCCCGGAATCGGAATTCCAAAGACTGGGACGATCACATCATCCTCGATGAAGTGAACCGCCTCGCTCAACGGTTCGCCCTGGTTCCGACGGAACAACTCGCGGCTCACAGCCTGCGCCTCCGAGAGGAAGTGGCGGCGGGGCGGCCTTTCAGGGAACTGGTTTCGAGCGCCTTTGCCCTGGTGAGAGAGGCTTCGAAGCGGCTTCTGGGACTTTACCACCATGAGGTGCAGATCCTTGCAGGTCTCGCCATGTGCCGGGGAGCGGTCGCTGAGATGGCCACGGGAGAGGGGAAGACGCTCGTTCAATCCCTCGTCGCTTATGCGCTTGCCCTACCGGGAAAGGGCGTCCATGTGGCCACCGCCAACTCCTATCTGGCGCAGCGTGACCAGGAATTCTCGGCGGAACTCTTCCGTTTCCTCGGAATGAGCTCCGCGCTCCTGCCGGAACAGGCACCGACTCACGAAAAGCGCCGGGCCTATCTCGCCGACGTGACTTTCGGAACGGGAACGGAGTTTGGATTCGACTATCTTCGTGACCAACTCGAGCGGTTCCGCGTTCCGGGGCCCCGTCTTGGGGAGAGGTTCGCCCGGGTGGCCCTGGAGCTACCGCCTCCCGGCGAGGCCTTCCTGGCCCAGCGGGGACTTGCCCATGCGGTCCTCGACGAGGCCGACAGCATCCTTATCGACGAGGCTTCGACTCCGCTCGTGATCGCCACGAAGGAGTCGGGTTCCCATCGTCATCCCGCCCCCTTTCTGGTTGCCTGCGATCTGGTCTCCCACCTCAGGGAAGGCGTCGATTATCTTCCCGGAGAAGCGACCAAGCCGCCCCGGCTAACCGAGACCGGGGAAAGCCGCATCCATTCCGCTGAATTCGTAGTTCCCTGGAACGAGTTGTGTCGACCCTGGAAACGGTATGTGGAGAATGCTCTCTCCGCGCGCTATCGCTTCCATCGCGATGTCCATTACGTCGTGCAGGAGGGAAAAGTCGTCATCGTGGACGAATTCACCGGTCGTGCCCGGGCCGAGAGTTCGTGGAAGGACGGGTTGCATCAGGCCGTCGAGGCGAAGGAGAATCTGGAGATCCAGGCCGAGTCGCAGTCTGCCGCCGGAATCGCAAGGCAGCGCTTCTATCGGCTCTACGAGAATCTCTGCGGCATGACCGGTACGGCGCTCGATTCCGCGGGCGAGTTCTGGGAGGTTTTCCGAATGCCGGTGATGACCATTCCCCGTCATCGTCCCAATCAGGCAAAGGTTTTGCCGACTCGCGTGTTTGTGACGGATTCCGCCAAGATCCGAGCCATCGTCGCCGACATTGCCGCCAGGAGATCCTCCGGTCAGCCGGTTCTCGTCGGCACCCGCACGATCGGGAACAGCGAACGCCTTTCCTCCGAACTGAAAAGTAACGGAATTCCCCACGCCGTGATCAATGCCCGGCAGGATGCCGAGGAGGCTTCGATCATCGCCTCCGCAGGTGCGAGGGGAGCGGTTACCATTGCCACGAACATGGCGGGGCGAGGAACCCACATCAGTGTAGGTCCGAACGAGCTCGAGTGTGGTGGGCTTCATGTCATCGCCCTCGAAATGGAGGAATCGCGTCGGATCGACCTTCAGTTGACCGGGCGTTCCGCCCGCCAGGGGCAGCCTGGATCGAACCAGACGTTTCTCTCCGCCGATGATTTCCTGCTTCGACGCTATCTTCCCTTGGAGGCAGAACGCCTGGCCGCAGCCCGCGCGGACGCGAACGGGGAGGTGAAAGGGGCCGCGTGGGAATCCGTGTTTTTCAAAGCGCAGGCCCGTGCCGAAAAGGCCCGCTACGAAACCCGCCAGGGTCTGCTTCGACACGACGAATGGCTCTCCGAAACGAAAAGACGCCTCTGAATTTCATCCTCAGCCCTCATGAACGCCCGCTTTCTTCTCATCTTCGCCGGAATTTCCCTGCTTCCAGGAATGGTACCGGGATCGACTTCTCCGGAAAACGGAGACATCGTCGGTGTTACCGAGCCCGGGGAACAGATCGAACTTTCCTTTCCCGAATCGGGCGTGATCCGGCGGATCGATGTGAAGGAAGGCGAGGCGGTGAAGGAGGGCCAACTCCTCGCGCAGCTGGATTGCCGTGTGCTCGAAGCCCAGTTTGAAATCGCGAAGATGCGGGCCGCCAGTACCGCTGCGGTCCAGTCGGCCTCCGCCAGTGTGGAGATGCGGGCGAAACGGCTCTCCCAGCTGCAGGCTCTCGCGGAAAACGATCGGGCGAACTCCGACGAACTTTCTCGAGCCAAAGCCGAACACGAGATCGCCCTGGCCGACCTGCAACTTGCCCGCGAGGCGGCTTTCGAAGCCGAAGCCGAGGCCCGCCAGATCGAGGCCCAGATCGAGACGCGGACCTTGAGGGCTCCCTTCGACGGTGTCGTTGCCCGGATCTATCGCGAGAATTCCGCGAGCGTGTCTCCCCAGGAGGGGCCCGTGATTTCGTTGGTCAGCCTCGGCGAACTCGATCTCGTCGTTCATATCGATCATCGCCGTCTCGATGGGCTGGCCACCGGAATCGAAGTCCCCGTGCATGCCCTTGACCGTCCTGTCTCCGGAAAGGCCACGATCGCCTTTGTCAGCCCGGTAGTCGATGCCTCGAGCGGAACCGCCCGCCTGCGTCTGACGCTTCCGAATGCGGGGGGCGAGCACCTCAGTGGAGTCAAATACCGGATTGACCTGCCTCGGCCGTGAAGCCACTTTCCGACACATTCAGCTGTCGGAAATGTCGGAAGAAAAATCGATCAGGGCCGAGGGGACCAGGCGTCCGCTCGAGCGCGTACTGCGCATCCACGAACTGGTTTCGCGGGGCAGGTTTCCGAATTGCAGCACCCTCGCTCGCGAACTCGAGGTGAATCGGAAAACCATCCAGCGCGACCTGAATTTCATGCGCGAGGAGCTGGAACTTCCCCTCGAGTATCACGAAATCTCGCACGGCTATTATTACACGAGGCCCGTCAGCGATTTTCCTTTTCTCAAGACCACCTCGGAGGATCTCGTGGCCCTCATTCTGGCGCGCAACGCCCTCGGTCCGATGAAGGGTTCCGCCCTCGAAGCCTCCTTGCGAAGCGGCTTTCAGCGGTTGCTCGCCGGAATGAGCGATCGTGTCACGATTCCCTGGTCGGAACTCGACCAGGCTTTCTCGGTCAAGTCGGTGGGCATGACCGAGCGCGATGCCCTGCTCTTTGACCGACTGGCCAAAGCCGTGCTAGAAAGCCGCGAACTCCATTTCGAATATCGCAAGCTCGCCGACGACAAGCCCGCCAAGCGGCGGCTCCAGCCTTATCACCTCGCCGAGATCGACGGCGGTTGGTATCTCATCGGGCACGACCTCGAGCGCGACGCCCGTCGCACCTTCGCGGTTCAGAGGATGCGCGCTGTCCACCTCACCAACAAACGATTCGTCCGGTCGCGCGATTTTCGACTCGAAGATCATTTCGCCGGTAGCTTCGGCGTCTGGGCAGGTGGAGATGAGCAGGGAACTCGTTACCGGGTGAAGATCCGCTTCCACGGGTTCGCCGCACGCGTCGTATCCGAGCGGAGGTGGCATCCGAGCCAGGAGATCGTGGAGATCGAGTCTGGAGGGGAGGTCATCGAGATCACCATGACTCTATCCGCGCTTGAGGACATCGCGCGCTGGATCCTCGGTTTCGGATCGCAGGCGGAAGCCCTCGAGCCGCCTGAACTCCGCCAGCTGATCGCGGGGGAATTGAACCGGGCCGCAAAGATTTATCGGACAAAA
>JAGRPC010000199.1:7104-7559 GCA_020439925.1 Verrucomicrobiia bacterium
CGCACGTTTCGTCGATCCTTGTGTTCCGACTGGAGAAAAGACCGTCGAGAGCGGCCTCTTGTGCCTTTGTCGCGAGGTTGCGGGTCGTCTCCTTCGTCGCCAGATCGAAACTGGTGATGCGGAGAAAACGGTAAGGGAAATGCGGAGTCTCCTCGTCAAGAGTGTTCCTGAATGCAGCGAGGTCCGGGCTCGCTGGATCGTGGATCTCGCGCTTGAACTCATCCACGTGAAAAAGATCGGGACGTTCAAGCGAAGCCCGCTCGAACTGAGCCTGCTCATCGCCCGGGCGGGGAATCATCTGCGCGATGTGCGAGACAATTGAATTTCTGTCGCTACCCACTGCGTAGAAAAGAGTCGGGAGGGGGGCGTGCAACGGCGACTGGATTGGCTACGTTGCACTTCGCCTGATTCCGCTCGCCGAGACTCGCTTCGGCTCGAACCACGAGTGGTTCTCA
>JAGRPC010000200.1:0-4174 GCA_020439925.1 Verrucomicrobiia bacterium
AAGCCGCGAAGGAGCCGGCAAAAACCGAGGTCGCCAAGACCGACGAGACGACGAAAGGTGCGTCGGCTGCGGCCGTCGAGGCGGCGGACCCACCAGCCCCCGGTTCGCCTGCTGCCGAGACCGCCGTCCTCGAAAACGACTATATCCGCCTTCACCTCACCAGCGCCGGAGCCGGTATCGCGCGCGCCGAGATGAAAAAGCATCCGCGTCACCTCGGCGAGGATTCCCTCATCACCGTCAATGAAACGGCTTCGCATCCCGTGGCGGCCTTGTCTTCGGGACCGAAGCGATACGATACCTCGGTCTGGTCGGTGGCCTCGAAGAGCTCCGAAGAGGTCGTTTTCGAGACGACGGATTCGGAAGGTTTGAAATGGCGCAAGACAATTCGCCTCCCCGGATCCGAAACCGATCCCTACGAAGTGACTGTGATGCTCGAGGCGCAGAACACGTCCCAGGCCGCGGTGGAGCTTTCCACCCGCTATCTCTACACGGGCAGCGCCGCTCCCCTCCACCTCAACGAGTGGTCCATGCAGATCGGCAGCTACTGGATGGCCAAGGACGGAGACTTCGAATACAAGACGGTCGACCATTTCGGGGGTCGCAAGGTCCTCGGGATTTTCGGAGGGGAAGAGAAGCCGCACGATCTGTTTGCGGTCAATCAGCTCCACTGGGCCGGCGTGAACGATCAGTTCTTCACCACCATCGTGCGCCCGACGCAACCTTACGAGGGCGAAGTGTGGATCAGCCGTTTCCCGGTCACCGTCGAAGGCGACGAAGCCGCTTCACGCAAGAAGCGCATGTTCGCCTCGGAGGCCGCCCTGAGCCTGCCCAAGGAAAGTGTCGCGCCGGGTGCGACCGCGAAGGTCGAATACGGAGTTTATCTTGGTCCCAAGGAATACGCGCGGCTTCGGGGACTCGGTGATCGTCGTGAGCGCGTCATGCACTACGATGCGATTCCGATTTTCGGCTGGCTCTTTGGTTGGGCGATCAAACCGATCGCCTCGGTGCTCATCCTGGGCCTCGTGAAAATCAAGGGTGTGGTGGGTGACTACGGCATCGCCATCATTCTCATCACCATCCTCATCCGCCTCCTGATCTGGCCTGTTTACGCGAAGTCGGCCCGTACCATGAAGCGGATGTCGAAGCTGACGCCGCTGATGCAGGAGATCCGCGAGAAGCACGCGGACAACCCGCAGAAGATGAACGAGGAGACGATGAAGCTCTACCAGACCTACGGGATCAACCCCCTCGGCGGCTGTCTCCCGATGTTCATCCAGTTGCCGGTCTTCCTCGCCTTCTACCGGATGCTCTGGAGCGCGGTGGAACTCAGGCACGAGTCCTTCCTCTGGGTCACCGACCTTTCCATGCCCGATACCCTGCTCACCATTCCAGGGCTCAACGTCGACCTCAACCCTTTGCCCATCCTCATGGGCATCACCAGTTTCATCCAGATCGCTATCACCCCGAAGACCGGAGACAAGACTCAGCAGACCATCTTCATGCTGATGCCCTTCATGTTCCTCTTCATTTGTTACAACTTCGCCTCGGCGCTCGCCCTTTACTGGACGGTCTCCAATTCCTTCACCATTTTCCAGACCTGGATCATGAACAAACTTCCCGAGCCCGAGCTCACGAAGCGGACCGGGGGACGCAAGGGATGGATGCAGAAACTGGCGGAACAGGCAGAGTCCGCGCAAAGGGCGAAGGGAGGCGATAGTTCCCTGCCTTCCGGGCCCGGGAGCCGCACCAAGATGCCGGGTGAAAAGGGAGACCGCCACACCAAGGGCAAAAAGAAGCGCCGTTGAGAGCGGATTTGGATTTTCAAAGAAAAAGCGATTCGCTAGGTTTTACGAAGGTGACCGGTAAGCCGGTGCGCTTTTCATGGAACCTCTCGATACCGCCCAGGAAATCCTCGATGCCATGCTTGGTTATCTCGGGTTCGCCGCTTCGGTAACGGCCGACCCCGAGAACCATGCCCTCCAGGTTGCCTCGAGTGACGGCAAACTGCTCATCGGACCCGATGGGGAACGACTGGAGCAGATCACCCATCTGCTGAACCGCCTGCTGATCGAGCGATTCCCGGACGCTCCGCGCGTGCAGGTGGACATCGAGAACTACCTGGCTTCGCGGGACTACCGCATGATCGAAGAGGCCGAGGAGGCGGCTGCCCGCGTCATGGTCACAGGAGCGACGGTCAAACTGGAGCCCATGAATTCGTACCAGAGAAGGCTCGTCCACAATCATTTCAAGGATCACCCCCGGGTCCGCACCTGGAGCCCGGAGGACAACGCCCGTCTCAAACGGATATCAATCTGTCCCCGCTGAATCGGAAAAGCGAGGCCCTCTCGGGAGGGTTCTGGGTTGTCGTCTTTTCGAGAAATTTCTTGATTTTCATGGATTTTGGGTTAAGCCCACCCTCCGGCTTTTCAGGGTTTTCTGAGAGCCGGGTCTTTTTCCTCCCCTGACCGATCTGAACCGAAGTCATGTCCGAAGACGCCTCGAACATCGTCGACTTTCCCGAACGTGGCATTGGTTCTCCCCATCCGTCCCCTGGAAAACGCTCCATCCCTATGAGAAGTGACCTTGTCGTTGCGGCATCCAAAGTGATCCCCGAACCTCCCGTGCTCATCAACCTGGTGTCCGCCAGGGTCAAGCAACTCAACAACGGACGTTCGCCGCTGGTGAGAGTGGATTACCGCATGGGCGCCGCAGACATCGCCCTCACCGAAATCATTGAGGGAAAAATCGGGATCGCCGACAAGGCGAAGGAGGCTTGAAGCCCTCCCTTCTCAAGTTTTTCTTTTCGATCGGGTCTCTTTGCAAGGGGGGGCTTCGCGGCGTATAGAAAACGCCGCGTCATGTCCCCTTTCAGTCTCAGTTCCGAGTTCCGTCCCCAGGGGGATCAGGAACAGGCCATCGCCAAGTTGACCAAGTCGCTGCTCGCCGGGAACGAGCACCAGACCCTGCTCGGCGTGACCGGCTCGGGCAAGACCTTCACCGTCGCGAACCTGATCGCGACGCTCGGCAAGCCGACGCTGGTGATGTCCCACAACAAGACCCTCGCCGCGCAGCTCTATTCCGAATTGAAGACCTTCTTCCCCGAGAACGCGGTGGAGTATTTTGTCTCCTATTTCGACTACTACCAGCCCGAGGCCTACATTCCGCGGACCGACACCTACATCGAGAAGGANNACTCCTCGATCAACGACGAGATCGAGCGCCTTCGTCTCTCGGCGATGAGTTCGCTCCTGACCCGGCAGGATGTCATCGTCGTGGCGAGCGTTTCCTGCATCTACGGCCTCGGTTCGCCCGACGACTACCGTGACATGATGGTGCCGGTGAAGGTCGGGGAAACCCTCGATCGCGACGAGTTCCTTCGCCAACTCGTCGGCATCCTCTACGAGCGCAACGACATTGAGTTCCTCCGGGGACGCTTCCGGGTTCGGGGAGATGTCGTCGAGGTCTATCCGGCCTACCTCGACGACGAGGCCGTTCGCGTCGAGTTCTTCGGCGACGAGATCGACCGGATCAGTGTCTTTCGTCCGCTCACCGGCACGGCGACCTCGCAGGTCCGCGAGTTCACGTTCTATCCTGCCAAGCAGTTCGTCACGCCGAAGGAGAAGATGGCGGGTGCGATCCGCGAGATCCGCAAGGAGCTGGTCGAGCGCGTCGAGTTCTTCGAGAAGAGCCAGAAGTATCTCGAAGCCCAGCGCATCAAGCAGCGCACCGAATACGACATCGAGATGATGCAGGAGATGGGGTTCTGCCAGGGGATCGAGAACTACTCACGACACCTCACCTCCCGTCCGCCGGGCAGCCGTCCCGGTACCCTTCTCGACTTTTTCCCCGAGGGTTTCCTCACGGTCATCGACGAGTCCCACGTCTCCATCCCCCAGATCGGGGGAATGTATGAGGGCGACCGTTCCCGCAAGCAGACCCTTGTCGATTTCGGGTTCCGCCTTCCCAGCGCCCTCGACAACCGGCCCCTCCGTTTCGACGAGTTCATGGAAATGACGGGGCAGCGGCTTTACGTGAGCGCCACCCCTGCCCGCTTCGAGATCGAGAACTCGGTCTCAGGCAACAAGGGCTACATTCCCCATCGCCGTGAACGCATCGGACAGGAGGAACTCGTTCCGGCCAGGCTGCCTCGCATCTCCGGCAGCAAGCAGCCCGT
>JAGRPC010000200.1:4236-11891 GCA_020439925.1 Verrucomicrobiia bacterium
CCCACGGGTCTGCTGGATCCCGTCATCACCCTGCGTCCCTTGAAGGGCCAGATCGACGAGACCATCGAGCTCTGCCGTCAGCGAGTCGAGAAAGGCGAGCGGGTTCTCGTCACCACGCTCACGAAGCGCACCGCCGAGGATCTCACCGACTACCTGAGAAACGTCGGACTACGGGTCCGTTACATCCACGCCGATGTCGATGCGATCGAGCGCGTCGAGATCCTTCGCAGCCTGCGGGGAGGCGAATTCGACATTCTCGTCGGGATCAACCTCCTCCGCGAAGGGCTCGATCTGCCCGAGGTCAGTCTGGTCTGCATTCTCGACGCCGACAAGGAGGGTTTCCTCCGCAGCGAGACCTCGCTCATCCAGACGGTGGGTCGTGCGGCCCGCCATGTGAACGGAGAAGCGGTCCTGTTCGCCGACACCGTCACCGATTCGATTCAGAGTCTTCTCGGCATCACCGAATACCGTCGCCGCGTCCAATCGGAGCACAACGAAGCCCACGGCATCGTTCCCCGCACCGTGTCTCGGAGCGATCAGGGCAGCCTGCGGATCTATCAGCGGGGCAAGGAGGTCGAGAGCGCCCTGGTCGCCGAATCCGGCAGTGATGTCGACACCCTCGCGGTGATCAGGGAACTCGAGGAGGAAATGCAGGAGGCAGCGGCTAGGCTCGAGTTCGAGCGCGCCGCCCTGATCCGTGACCAGATCAACCAGCTCAAGGAAAAGGCCGGAGAGAAGCCGCTCGTGGTGAAGCGGAAGAAGGTTCGATATTGAAACCGTTCGGCGGAAAGCCGGCCTTTGCGGCACGATTGTTCCGGACTTGATCGCGCCAAGGGGCTGAAAACCTTGACTTGCCGTGTCCAAGTCCTTCCAATCGGCGGGTTCGAACCCTCCAGCCATGCAAACCGCTCTCAAAGTCAAGCTCTCCGCCTTCATGTTCCTCCAGTATTTCATCTGGGGGTGCTGGTATGTCAGCATGGGGACCTATCTCGCCAACACCCTGAAATTCGAAGGAGGTCAGATCGGCCTCGCCTACGGGGCCTTTGCGATCGGAGCAATGATCTCTCCCTTTCTCGTCGGGTTGATCGCCGACCGGTATTTTGCTTCGGAAAAGCTGCTGGCCGTTCTCGGGATCGCCGGCGGCGGACTGCTCTTTGTCCTCCCGAACTGCCATGACTTCGGTTCGTTTTACCCGATGCTGATTCTCTATTGCGCGCTTTATGTGCCCACCCTCGCCCTGGGCAATTCGCTTTCCTTGACGCACCTCGCCAACGCGAAGGTCGACTTTCCGCGTGTCAAGATGCTCTCAGCGGTCGGCTGGATCGGGGGACTGGTCGCGGTGAACGCCGTGGACGGGGCCGCCTCATCCGTGCAGTTCTATCTGGCCGGCGGCGCTTCGATACTCTTCGGGCTCTTCTCTCTGACTCTTCCTCACACGCCACCGACCAAGACCGGAGCCGATGTGAGTCTCGGCGAGATTCTCGGACTGGATGCCCTGAAGCTCCTGCGAAAGCCGTCTTTCGCCGTTTTCATCGCCTGCATGTTTCTCATCTGCATCCCGCTCTATTTCTACTTCGTCAACCTGGGTCAGTACCTGACCGAACTGAAGTGGGAGAATATGCTGGTGAAGACCTCCTTCGCCCAGATTTCGGATGTCATCTTCTTCCTGCTCCTTCCCTTCTTCCTGAAGCGCTTCGGCTACAAGAAGACGATTTTCCTCGGTATCTCCTGCTGGGTGGCACGTTACTTTGCCCTTTCCGGCAGCGTCGGGGCAGGGGAATGGACAGTGGTTCTGATCTTCACCGCCATCCTTCTGCACGGGGCCTGTTACGATTTTCTCTTCATCGCGGGACAGCTCTATGTCGACGACGAGGCTGGCGAGCGGACGAGGGGAGCGGCGCAGGGGTTCATCGCTTTCATTCTCTGGGGAGTGGGTAATTTCGTAGGCAGCTTCCTGGCCGGGAAGGTCCAGCAGCGTTATTCGCTGGAAACGCCGGTGGACGGGCTCTCCCACGACTGGGCCGCGATCTGGCAATGGCCCGCTTGGGGAGCGCTTGGAGTGCTCCTGATTTTTCTCGTCTTCTTCCGCGAACCGAAGAAGGCCTGATTCAGCGAGGCGGAAACTCTCCACGCGGTGGACGCGGTCCGGGAGGAGGGCCGCCGGGTCTTCCCTTGCCCTTCGGCCCGGGACGGTCGCCGGGGCCCTCGAAACCTCCGGGCGGACCGTCGGCCCTCAAATTCGTTGGTGTCCCGCGAAAAGAGCGTGGGATGACCGGCCACTCATCGGTGAGAAAATAGGCGTAGGTTCCCTCCGGGAATTCGGGCGTGACACAGAAGCGACCGTTGCATTCGTCGAGGTCCCCCGAGCCTTTCACGAATTCGTAGTCTTGCACGAAAGTGCCATCGTAGGATCCTCCCGGAAAACGTCCGCCGGGGCGGGATCCCAGCTTCAGCCGCCAGCTGGGCTTCAGAACCTTGACGCCCGACGAAGGATCTTTTGCGTTTGAGAAACCCGTCCGTGCGTAAATGGGAAACCCGTCCGCCGCCCATCCGACCTGCGGTGAATGTTGGGCATCGTTGGCGCCCAGTCGCTTCAGGAGCAAGGTCGGCAGTCCGTGGTAATGATAGGTGCCGGTCGGCTGAACGTGGGCATGGTTTTCGTCGAGGCCGAGGGGGACGGCTCCCCCCAAGGCTTCGTATTGCCAACCCGACGAACGATCTCCCTGCCAGAATTCGGCGGCGCCGGGATCGAAAAAGACTCCGTTGACTGCGAATCCGAACGGGGAAAGGCCCAGGGGGGTAATTTCCCCGGCTGCGACGGGTTTTTCCGGAACCTCGAAACTGAAGGCTTGTGGAAGGATCTCGTGGGGATTGCCCCGGTTGGGAAAAGGCCCGACGAGATGATCGGGGATGGCGTTGGAAGAGATCGTCCTCTGCCCTCCGCGCGCGAGGATCTCGGATCGGGACTTCTCGGGGGCGGTTTCCGTCGCTGCCACAAGTTCGAGGGGGCGCGTGGTGGTTGCCGTGTGTTTCCTCAGGGGCCTTCCTCCCGGTCCGCCTGGCCCGGGAGGACCTTGCGCGATGAGGACTCCTGCCAGCGGGGGAAGGGCGAAGAGCCAGGAAAGGGCGACGACGGAACGAGAGGGCATGTGTTTGAAAACCCCGGTGGTCAAAGGGGGTTTCCCCGGTTTTGCGGCTGCCGATGGGGATTTTGCATCTTGTCTTGCCTGTTTCGCTGGCGGATGATTCCGCTGTTCCGGTCGAGATCGTCCTTTCCGGAGTCTTGTTTATCCGGCCTTCAAATGAAACCCAATCTCCGGTTGCTGGCGTTCCTGCTTGTCTGTTCCGGTTTTCCTTTCGTCGAAGGAAATGGGCAGGGAGGGGATGGCGACCGGGCTTTCTTCCTTGCCACCAAGTATTGCACGGCCTGCCATCTCTCGCCTCCGCCAGACGTCGTTACACGCGAGCATTGGCCGCAACTTTTCGAACTGATGCGCGGCTGGATCGCGCAGAAGCAGTTGCCTTTTGATGAGGGTGAGTATTCAGAACTACTCACCCTCTACCAGAAGGAGAGTCCCGAATCCTTTCCGCCCGTCCCACAGGCTCCCGATCTGGGCCCGCTCGGCTTCGTGAGAGGAGAGGTCGGGCAGGAATGCAAGGAGGAGCGACCGAAAATCACGAATGTCACGGTTACCGACCTCGACAAGGATGGGAAGGATGATGTTCTCGTCAGTGACGACGTCACCGGTCGTATCACCTGGCTGAAGATCGAGAATGAGTCATGGGAAGAGAAGTTCATTGCCGATATCGTCAGTCCTGCGACCACGACGGTCCTGGACTACAACAACGACGGCCATCTCGACATTGTCGTGGCTTCCCTGGGCTTCATCAGCCCCACCGATGATCCGATCGGATCGGTCTGGCTGCTGGTGAATCGGGGGGATCTGACCTTCGAGCCCCTGAGGCTTCTTCACGAAGTGCCCAGGGTCAGCGACGTGAAACCAGGGGACTTCAATGGCGACGGAAAGTTGGATTTTGTCGTGGCGGCCTTCGGCTGGCGGGAAACGGGAGAGGTCATTCTCCTCGAACAGGCGAGTCCGACACTGTTTGTCCGGCACGAGGTCCTTCGTCAGAACGGTGCGATGCAGATCGAGGTGGCGGATTTTGACCGTGACGGCGCGACGGATTTTCTCGTCCTCTTTGCCCAGCAACACGAGAGCATCGAGTGGTTTCGAAATGACGGAAGCGGCCAATTTGAACATCGTACTCTCGCCCGGGCTGCTCATCCCGCCTTTGGGTCTTCGAGTTTTCAGCTGGTCGACCTCGACAAGGACGGAGATCTCGACCTGATCTCCACCAACGGGGACATGATGGATGAAGTTTCCCTCGCGAAACCCTACCACGGGGTGCGTTGGCTCGAAAACATCGACGGTGTTTTTCACGGTCGCGAACTCGCAACCATGCCTGGATGCTACTGCGCGGTCGCCCACGACATGAATGGGGACGGAAACCTCGATATCGTCGTCTCCAGTCTCAATTTCAACTGGACCGAAGACGACTTTCCCAGCCTCATGTGGCTGGAGAACGATGGACGTTCCAATTTCCTTCCCCACACCATCCTCTATTCGCCAACCAACCTTCCACGCATCGATGTGGGTGACCTGAATCACGATGGGAGGCCGGACATCATTCTTGGAGGCATGCATCTTCCCGGTCCGCTGGGACGGGATGCACGTCTCACCGCCGTTTTCGCGACCGGGCTCCCTCCGGAGCCCGACCATAAGGCTGCCGAGGCTGCCGCTAGCGACCTCAAAGCGAACCCTGCAGCGCCTGCCACCCCACCCACATCAGTCCCAGGTCGACGAGAAGGTGACTGAACCAAGGCCCGAGGAGGCTGTTGTAGCGATCGGCCTGCCAGCTCCAGAAGGCCCCGCCGATCCCGACGCAGGCGCCCAGCCCCAGCGCCCACCCAAGCGGAAAGAACTGAGTCATCACCACAATGTGATGCAGGGAGAATCCGATCGCCGCCACGAGATGGGCGGCTCCCTTTGGCATGATTCTCTTCGCCTGTCCGAAGGTGAACCAGCGCCAGTAGAACTCCTCCATGGCCGAGTGCATGAAGGAAATGAAGAGGGCGAACTGGAAGAATCGATCCGCTACCCCGAGATCGTGAATGCGCTGGACGATCTTCTCCCGGTTAGCGGAAAACAACTCCCCGAGGACCGGGGATTCCAGCAGGAGAAACATCACCCCCGTGACCAGCAGCCCGAAGAGGACGCCGGGAAGCAGGGAGCCGAGGTGTCGTTTCGGCCGGGACCGGTCGATCATCGGTTCGCGCAGGAAGGCTAGCACGCAGAGCAGTGGCCAGGCGATGAGGAAGACCTTGTGAACCCCGTAGAAGGCATTGCCGAAAGTCGTGCCGGGAAAGTAGACGAAGTAAAAAAAAGAGAGAATGAACGGAACCAGGAGGGCGGGAAACAGCAGGGCCCAGCGAAGAAGGCGACGGGAGGAAGCGGGATTCTCGGGTCCGGGATCAGACATGCGGCAGTTTCCCGTCTCACCTGAACGCCTCAAATCATTATTTCCGATCTTGTGATCGACCGAAACGATGGCAATATTCCGTTCCACCGACGAAAGTTAACATTCCTTAAATAAAAGCCCCCACCTTTCTCCCATGGCCATCGTCGCTACCCAATTGAAACGAGGACAGTGCATCAACTACAACAACGAGCTCGGCATTGTGACGGGACTCGAGCACCGCACTCCGGGGAAAGGGAACGCCCTTGTCATGGCCACGGTGCGCTCCTTTAAAACGGGCAAGACGAAAGACATCCGCTTTGCTTCGAGCGACAAGGTGGAAATCGTTCAGTCCGAGAGGCAGAAGCTGGAATTCAGTTATCAGGACCAGGTCGGCTACCATTTCATGGACCCTTCGACTTACGACACGGTCACCTTTCAGGAGGAGTTCATCGAGGACAGCAAGGACCTCCTCATCGACGGACTCACTGTCGAAGTGTTGTTTGTCGACGGCAAGCCGGTGACCATTGAACTGCCTCCGAGCATCGAACTCGAAGTGACCGAGTCCGCTCCGGGAGTGAAGGGCGATACCGCCACCGCAGCGACGAAGGAGGCAACGCTTCAGACGGGCCTTCGTATCCAGGTGCCTCTTTTCGTCAATCCGGGCGACCGCATTCGCGTCGGCAGCGAGGACAAGAAATATCTTGGTCGGGCCTGATTATCCGCCAGATCACCAGTTCCCTGCGGGCGGGTAGCTTTTCCCGGGTTGTGTGAATTCCACCGATCTTCACCGTTCCCTTGGCCCGAAGTCCGAAGTCCCGCAACCGAGCGAAAAGGAGGAAAAACCCGCCTCTTCAGGGACTTCCCGCCTTCATCACCGGCACTGCCCTCGCCTTTTTCGGGGATCCCGAATCTCGCGTGGTTCGTACCACCAAGTGGCTCACCGGACTTCTGCTCCTTCCGGTCTGCTGGATCCTGTTCGAGACCTTTGTGGTTCTCCTGCAGTCGGACACCCTCGCCGGGCACTACTGGCGAACCCGGGAGTTCGCTTTTTTCGGACTTGGAGCCGCCGCCTGGCTGGTGCTCTTTTTTCTGGCCCGTTGCCGGGCCATGCTCTGGCTCTACGTGGCGGGTCACGAACTCACCCACGCCCTGTTTGTCCTGATCTGCCGGGGAAAGGTGGGGCGGGTGCACGTCTCGTCGAGCGGGGGGCACATCCTCACCAACCGGAATAACTTTCTTATCTCCCTCTCGCCCTACTTCTTCCCTTTCTACAGTGCGGTCGTCGTAGCGGGATGGGTCCTTCTGTGCTGGGTGGTGGCGGAACAGGCACGCCCCGATCCGGTGTGGCTTTATGGGCTCATCGGATTCACCTGGTCTTTTCATTTCAGCTTCACGGTCTGGATGATCCTGCGCGAGCAGCCGGATGTGGAACAGAACGGACGCCTGTTTTCGTTTACTGTGATTTTCGCGGCCAACCTGCTTCTGATCTGCGGGATGATCGTCGTCGCCTCGCCCACGGCAACCTTCCCGGGCTTCTTTGCGACCTTCTGGGAAAACCTGCGCACCTTCGTGCCCAGGCTCCTGGAGACGGCGAGGGAGGTCTACGGGGACATTCCGCGGTGATCTTGGGGCTGCGACCCGATGCGACAATATGAGGTTGCAGTTCGGATGAAGGGTCGTCCTGTATGGGGTGTGTGGAAGGCCGTCCTCAGTTCCCTCGTTTCGCTGGTGCTTCTCGCCACGTTCGTGTTTGTCACCTGGGTGGTGGCTTCCCATGACTATCGGTGGGAGGCCATTGCTCCTTATCGGAACAACCTGATTTCCGGTTGGGGAACGACCATTCTGATCTCGGCGGCGTCGCTCGTCCTCAGCGTGGTGGTGGGAGGTTTGCTTACGGCGGGGCAACTGGTGGGAGGCCGATTCTCCGCCTTCCTTTGCCGGGTTTATGTCGAGGTGATTCGCGGCACGCCGCTTCTCACGCAGATCCTCATCGGCTATTACCTCATCGCCAACGCGATCAACTGGCACAGCAGCCTCGGAGTCGGAATCGTGGTGCTTTCCTGCTTTTCCGGCGCCTATCTCTCCGAGATTTTCCGGGGTGGCATCGAGTCGATCCCTCGCTCGCAGTGGCTCTC
>JAGRPC010000201.1 GCA_020439925.1 Verrucomicrobiia bacterium
GAGGCGGAAAACGTCTTTGAAGCTTCGGAATGTGAGTTTTCCGTTCGGGAGGTTGATCAGGTCTGGGTCGCCTTGAAATCCGAAGAAGGAAGCCGGTTGTTGCGGCTCGGGAGGAAAGAATGGGCGGACGATCTTCGAATCAAGTGGGACAATCTGAATGACAAGGAGGTCCTCGGGGTCATTCGGGACAAGAGTTCCGAAGGGCTGGCAGCGCGGGAAGCGGCAATGGAATGGCAGCGGCGTTTCCGACGGGATGCGGATGATCTCGCCGAGCTGTTCGATGGGGCGGTTTCAGGAAGTAAGCTGACGAACGTGGTATCGTCCTTGGCTGGATTGGAGCGCGCCGATATCGCGGAGATGCTCCTGGAACTCGCGAAATCTCCTCGACCCGACGTCCAGGCCGCAGCCTACGAGGCATTCGGGGATCTGCCGGAGGCGACGGAGCATCCGGCCCTGGCGGCTCTGGGAGAGATCACGCTGCCCGGAGTCACGGCCGCCTTGTTTGAAGCTCTCGTGCGCAGCCAGTCCCGATTACCGGGCAGCGAGGCAGTTGCCGCCGCTCTCGTTGACCATGCAGATGCCGACCTTGCGAAAGCTGCCCGCGCCTATCTGGTGCAACGTCAGGCTGTCCAGGCCATCTTGGCTGCCTGGGATGAAAAGAAGAATGAGGAGGCGAGAGGCATTTTCTCCGACCTGCTCTCGGGACTGCCGGATTCCCGCGTGCCTGGCGGCATCTTTCAGAAGATCGAAAGCGCCACCTTGCCCGTAGAGAGAGCCGAACTGGCGAGCGTTCTTTGCGCGTGGTATCGGCAAAGAAAGGCAGAGGGAGAGAATTCCGGGCGTCTCGAGGAAGTCATGACGACGATGCACCGGATGCTCGAGGACCGTCGCAATGATCGGCGTGCCCTTCTGCAGGTCATGGAGAATGCAGGGGTGCCTTTTCCACCTGCGGAGAAACTGGCTCGGTATGCGATGGAAAATCCATCCCTCGAAGTGTTCGCTCTCGAAGCGATGATCCGGGAAGAGCGGAACCAAGGAGAGCCGCACGAATTACCGGCGAAGGTCGAAAACTGGCTTGGGCAAATCAAGGGGAGTACCGATCGGGATGTAGATCTCCGCATCCGGGCCCTTTGCCTCCTTTCCCTCTCGAAGAATGGGGGCGATCTGCGCAAGTGGTTTGCCGAATCTGCCAGCTTGATCGGACAGGTGAATCCGGGCACGCGAGATCTCCTCTTTGCCTCGTGGCGAGACCGGGCAGGCCTTGGTGCATCTGTCGATTGGTTCATCGAACAGAGCCGGGATCGGAATGCGGAAAAGCAGGCTCTGGCCTTGCAGGTTCTCTTCGGGATCCTGGTCCACGAGGACAACGAAACCTCGGTGCGTGAACGTTCGGGGCGGGCCATCGCGGACGCATGGGGGGGAGCGGGAGGAACGAGGGAACTCTTGCAGCCCGCCTTTGAAGTCCTATCCAATCCCGAGAAGAGAGCGGTGCTGTCACAACTCCATGCGAGTTCTGACAATTCCCTTCGGAATTGCGGAGTGGAAATTGCACGATGGGCAGGGAGGGATCCTGAAACCGGAGAGATCGCCGATCCCATTGAACGAATTTCGAAAAAGGAAATCGCCACTGGGTTGGAAAGCCAACTCAACTCAGGCAACGCCGACCACGGACGTGAACTGCTCAGGACCAAGGGGTGCACCGGGTGTCACAATCTGAATGGAGAAGGGTGGGGATTCGGTCCCGATCTGATCCTGGCGTTTGCTGACGGAACCCTTCGGGATTTTATCGATCGACTGCCATTGGGAGGAGACCATAAGACCGATTCGGCCCGGCTCACTCGCTATGAGACGGCGGACGGAAGGTCGCTTGAAGGGTGGAGGTTGCAGCGGGTGGGAACTGCAATAGAACTGGTCGACAAGGCCGGAAATCTTGTTTCGGTCCCTTCTTCGGTACTTCGATCGGAGGGAGTCGTTGCTGAGGCGAATCCGCCTTGCGAAGTCGGTATGATCGACCTGTTTGACTTGTCCGATTTGGTCTTTTTTCTCCGGACCTGTTCGAATTTCTAAAATGCCCCCGGGGGTGAAATTCGAATAAGAATAATCGATATAATTTCTGTATTTTCCTCCTAGTGAGGAGCGCGGAAAAATTTCGTATCGATTTTTTAATTATCGCTTGCGGAACGGGGGGGATTTTGGCAAAACCCCGGCGTTCTAGAAAACAATCCCTTTGTAAACCCCCTTAGAACCAGAGAGTCCCCGCCTCATAAGTTGGGGGTATTCTGGTTTTGTTAGTTATGAATTATCGTCCCGGCTTTGCTGCTGCGCTCCGACGCATGCCTCAGTTTCTGCGCATGTTTCTTACTGGAGCGGTAATCACAGGAATCCCTTTTGCCGGTATCAACCCGGCGGCCTACGCGGCCCCGGCCGAGTGGGGAGTAACGGAGAGCGGTGAACCGGGAGTCTTCTCCTGGCAGCATCTTTTCAACTGGTTTGCTCCCGGCAGCCAGCAAAGTCCTTTGGCGATTCCGGGCGGTATCGGGGAGTCGGCAGATTTGAGCAAGGTAGATCTTGGGGGAGACCTCGTGATCAACCTCGACGGGGCGGTGACGCTGGGCAGCCTGACGATTGGGGATTTGTTAGGCCAGGAGAGCTATGTCGTCGCTCCGGGAAGTGGTGGGTCGCTGACCTTCAACAACGGTGGTACTGCCACGCTCACGAAGAAGGGATTGGGAACGGATGCGATCACCTCGGGAATTGCTTTGACGGATCCAGTGACGATCGATGTGCAGGACGGACGACTGGTGCTCTCCGGCGTGCTGAGTGGCGCGAACGGATTCACGAAGACCGGCGATGGAACGCTCATTCTCGCCGGTTCGGCCGCTAACACCTACACCGGGGTCACGACCTTGAACGATGGTATCACGCTCGTCCGCCCTCAGGCGAACAACGTGCTCATGCTGGGAACCACGGGGGGAGCGACCGTGATCAATGACGGAGCGACGCTTGCCTCGAGCAACGATCTGGACAGCGCCACCGTCGGGGCGCAAACCTCTGGCGGCTGGGGCACCATCAGCGAGCCCATGACCATCCATGGCGACGGTCACCTCGGACAGGGGGCCTTGCGCAAGATGATGGGGCGCGAGCAGGATACCTTTGGCGGCACCGTCACCCTGGGCAGCAACGCCCGTCTTCATTCGGATTACGGCACCCTGGCCCTCTCCGGTGCGGTGAACATTGGGGCGAACACTCTGACCGCGAGCGGGGCCGCCGGATTTGTCAGCCTCAGCAGCAGCAGTGTCTCCGGGTCTGGTGACATCGTCCATTACGGACTTTCGGGGTTCCGGCTGCAGGGCAACAGCAATACCTTCACGGGGAACCTTATCTCCAATCTCGGTGAAATCCGGGCCGACACCGGAGACAATGCGACCGGAAACAACCCTTACGATACCATCGCGAGCTTGAGTCTCCGCAATTCCGCCCTACGCCTGAACTTTCCCAATGCCGCGGGACCGTCCGTTGCCGACAGCCGTTTTTCTACGACTGCGCCGATCTCGATGCGGTCGAGCTACCTCTATGTGGAAAACGCCAGTTTTTCGGCGGGTACGAGCAATGCGAACCTGTTCGACTATGCGGTTGCCCAGACCTTCGGTGTCACCACTCTGACTGGTGGCGGCAACAAGATCACGACCCGATCGGCCGACACCGGCTCGGTGACTCTTACCTTCACCGACCTGCAGCGCCCGAATGCAGGAACGACACTGGAACTTCAAATCGATAACCTGGTGGGTGGTTCTGCCGCCGACTGGGGGGCGTCCGCCAAGCATCGGATCATCAACTTGGCTCTCGAAGGAGATGGAATCACCACCTTCCCCACGGCCGTGCCGATCATCCCCTGGGGGTTCTATGGCGCGGAGTTTCTCGAATATGATCCTGTCGCACTTGGTGGTCACGGTTACAGCAAACTGGATGCCGGCGACTACACCATCAATCAGGCCGAGGGAACCTGGGCCGCGGGACAGAACATCAAGGTCGACAACGGCAACTTCACGATCTCCGCCGACCGCTCCATCCAGACCCTGAACATCCAGGGCGGTACAGACCGCACCGTGAGCGGAGCGGCGGGAACCACTCTGGAAATCACCCACGGCGGCATGCTCTTCCGCGACGACGGGCACACCCTCTCGGTGCCCTTCGTCACCGCCGGCTCGGGCAGCGACTACGAGCTCTACGACATCGCCTGGTCCTTCCACACGATTCGTTCGGAAATCACTGACAACTCCGGCAACCCCGTTTCCCTGACCAAGGCGGGAGGGAATACGACCCGCTACCTCGGCACCAACTCCTACACGGGCACCACCTATCTCGTCGAAGGCATGTTCCAGGACATCATCGGGGCGAGGAACTTGAACGCACTTGGATCAGGAAACCTCCACATGATCGGTGACGCCGATTCACAGGGTGCCTATGAAAACGACCAGGATTTCACCCGCGCCCTGGGTTCGGGAGTTGGAGAAGTGCAGTTGACCGGTGGTGGTGGTTTCAGTGGAGGCAGTGTCGGTTTCTCGGCCTACGGGGCGCCCATCGACATCAATTTCGGCGGTGCCGGAGCTCAGGTGACCTGGGGCAGTGCCTTTTTCAATCCCGGCATTTTCACGTTGAACGGGGGTAACGCGGCCCACGTCGCGACCTTGGTCAATGACCTTGATCTCGGTGGAGAACAGCGATACATCCGCCTCGACGGGAGTTCATCTGGCGGAAATCGCCAGGTCATGGGAACCATCGCCGGCGACATCACCAACGGTGGCATCGTCAAACAGGGAGGTGGGGTCTTGTTCTTCGAAGATGCCAAGTCCTACATGGGCAGCACGATTATCCGCGAAGGCGAACTCTGGCTTCGCAACGGCACAGGGATGGCGGGAGCCAACGTCACCGGGAACGACATCCAGATTGGATCGGCCTCGCGCCTCAAGATCGACGCTCCTTCGAGCATCGGATCCCGCCAGATGATCATCATGGAGAACCAGGATGATAACAGCGCCTCCGCCATCGCTTTCGGTTCCGGCTACGGGGACGGCAGCAAGATCCAGTTCCACAGCATCGTCAGCGCCAACAGTGCCGGGATTCCACAGACCGGTCCCTTCGACATCAACCTGGCGAACCAGCAAAGAGGGAACGACCGGCGTAACCGCATCGCCCTGCAGATCAGCGGCAACCATGAGTTCTCCGTCGACCTTCCCGGACAGATCAAGACAGTGGCTCCCGACGTCGAGGCCTGGTTCGGTGCCGATACCGGAAATGGCACCTATGTGGGCACGACTCTTTCCGCGACGGGCCGGACGAAGACGGGGGGCACCGAGGCCTTCCGCCTTGGGTCTGGAGGAGGCACCCTGACGATTGCGAACGAGAACGTCCTCTCCGGAGCGTTTCCTCTCTTCGTGGGTGCCCAGGATCAGAACGGACGCACCAATATCGGCGGAGTCGTTTTCATTCCCAAAGCTCAGAACTATTCGGGATCGATCACGAGCACGGTGTCGGGTGGCAACCTTATCGGCTCGGGTGGAATCCTGGTGACCGGTCAGGATGGAGTCCTCAACAACACCAACCAGACCGTGCTCCTCCGCGGCGCGGAGCTTCGTCTCGGCGTGGACAAGAACAATGCCTTCTCCGACCAGTCCGACACCCAGTATGCCGCGCGGAATCTCGATGTCCGGTCGGCCAACAGCACCCTTCGAACCATCGCCCTTGGCGGTGGATACTTTGGCGAAGTCCACCTCAACAACGTCCTTCTCAACGGGACCAACCGGGTGCTTTCTCTCAATAGCATCGGCACGACCTACATGAAGACGGTCGTGAACAACATCACGTTCGACAATGGAGGCACCGCCGCCAACCAGTTCCTCGACGTCGGTTCGGACAACAGTTTCCAGTCCGGCGTGGGGATCCTTCAAGTCAACGGTGTCATCAGCCAGCCCGGGGCAGGGGCAATTTCCCTGCAGAAGCGCCAGGGAGGCGTGCTCATCCTGAATGGTGACAACACCTATGCCGGATCCACGAACGTCCAGCAGGGGCGCCTCTTGCTCGGAAATATCGGAGCGGCTGGGAATGCGGGAAGCACCATCAACCTGAACACGAACAGTGACCGACGTAGCGATCTGGAGTTCCGCATCGACGGCACAGGACCTTTTGTCTTCAATAACGTCATCAACACTACCGGGGGCAACGACAACTCCACCCGCGTGATCACCGTGGGTTCGATGAACGGGAGTTCCTCGAACCAGCTGGTGCAGGTGCCGACCCTGACGATCGGGCATGGTGGTGCCTTTTCGACGAACGGCGGCTCCAGCAGCGCCGTCTACTTCGACGGGTTCAACGGTTACCAGCTGGAGATCACGAATACCCTCAATCTCAACCGCGACATCGTCCTTCGGACCCGTGGGGCACTTGTCAATGTGAGCGGCGTCATCGCGGGCGCGGCGGCAAACGACCTCGAAAAATCGGAGCAGGGAACGCTGTGGTTGAGCGGAAACAACACCTACGCGGGCAATACGACCATTTCCAACGGTTACATGGTGCTCGGTCATGACAATGCTCTCGGGACAGCCACCAGCGATGTGGTCTTCCGGAATAGTTCCTTCACCCAGATCCTGGCTTCCGGGTCGCGGAGCATTTCGCGCAATTTCATCAATACCGGCACGGGGAGCACACAGACCATTGGTGGCCTTGACCCGGGTGCGAAGACCTTCTCTGGGAACATCAATCTCTCCAGCCGGGGGATGTCGCTGACCGCCGTATCGGGAGGTGACACGACTTTCTCGGGAACGATCAGCGGAGCCTTCGGAATCACCAAGACGGGCAACGGCACGGTGATCCTGAATCCGGCTTCGGGCGGCAACACCTTCAATACCGGAGGTGTCTCGATCAGCCAGGGCACGCTGGTCGGACAAGCCCAGGCTGCAGGCGATCCCTTTGGCGTGAACAATCCTTTCACCATCGCCAACGGGGAACTCCGTCTGGCCAACAACACGGGGGCGACCAACACCACCGCGACCACCGGCGGATTGACGATCAATGGCGGTAACGCCGCCCTTTCGGTCGATGCATCGGGGGCGGGAGGAAACCCGACCACCTTCTCGTTCGGTTCATTGACGCGTTCCAACAATTCGACCCTGACTTTCAAGGGCCTCACCACGGATCTCGGCGGGGCTACCAACGAAATGGTTTCCTTCGGCACGGCTCCGGCGGTATCGAACGGAACCATCGGGACCTGGGCGGCGATCCAGGCAAGCGGAAGCAACGCGGCCCACTTCGCCGGTGTTTCCGGATCCAACATCGTCACCGCGACCTACACCGCGAGCGGGGTCGATCTGGACACCGCCGCAGGAGCGACCGATCTGCTGGACATCTCCGGTGTCGGTGGCGCTCTTTCCGCGAATCGTTCCGTTTACGCGTTCCGCACCGACACCGGCGTGGTTCTCAACGGATTCACCCTGAATGTGGGGAATCCCAATTCCGGCACGGCTGGTCAGGCCGGCATGATTCTCAACAACGGTGCCGATATTTCCGGCGGCAAGTTGGACTTCGGAACCAATGCCCTCGCCATCTACACGGACGATGCGGGTGTTTCCTCAATCGGTGCGGAGATGACCAATTTCCGTGACAACAGAAACAACACGCTGGCGACGCGGCTCGTCAAATACGGACCAGGCACGCTGGAGATGTCCAATGCGAACAATTCCTTCCAGGCCAATCTCCAGGTCAATCAGGGCACTCTGAGCCTGACCGCACCAAACGTGATGCCGAACTTCGCCAACCTGAATGCTGTCACCGGCACCACCGTCACGATCCAGCCCGGCGCCACCGTCGCGCTTAACGGCAACAACCAGGAGTTCGGTAACCTCGCGGGAACCAGTGTCGTGGATCCCGTGCGCAGTACCGCCGGCACTCTCGACCTCGGCACCGCCACATTGGTGCTGGGGCGGCAGGGGAGCAGCACCACTTTCTCGGGGCAGCTCATCGGTGGCGCCGGGTCGAAGATCACCAAGGTGGGCGGAGGTCGTCTTACCCTGAACAACTGGGACGCATCGATTCCGAATTCCCTGGGGACTCTCGAAATCACCCAGGGGGTTGTGCAGACCTGGCTGAACGACCAGAGTTGGGCGACCCCCACGGGGTTCGCCAATGCAATTCCCGCCTCCACGACCATCCTCCTTCGCGGTGGTGAATGGGAAGCCTATGTGAACGGCGACAGCACTTCCAACTGGCAGGTCATTCCCCTCGGGCACAGCATCGTGCACGAGGGTGCCGATTCGATCCTGGACACGAACCGCTGGCAGGGAAGCGCTGCGAACAAGATTGTTGTCTTCGACGACCTGACCCTCGACAAGCAGCGCTTCCTGGTCACCGGCGGCAACGCCATTTATCCCCGCTTTGACGGCACCATCACCCTGAACAGCAATGCCCGCATCCAGACGGACGCGCCTCTTCTCCTAAACGGTACCATCACCGGCAACTATACGCTGACCAAGACGGGTAGTAGCAACCTCGAGATCGGTGGTGACAACAGCGCCTGGAGCGGCGGCACCGTAGCGACGGACGGGACCATTCTCTTTGGAAGTCGTCTTCCCGAGCGCGCCGAAAATTATCAGGGATCAAGCAATCACTTCATCTACAGCGCGACCGCCAACCTCGGGAAGGGCGACATCGTCGTGAACCGGAACACCGCCATTCGGATCAATGCCCCGACGAATATTCTCAGCGGCGACGGGCAGCGTGTCCAAGTCTTTGGCGACCTTCGCGGAAACCTGCCCCGGGTCGACATCGGCCTTGATGCACCGGTCACCGACTACAATCTTCGTTCTCTGGGGAACGGGGCCTTGAACCTCGGATTGAACGACGGATTTTATACCCACACGATCGATCAATCGAAACTGGGGAATGGGAAATGGGGGGTCGGTGCCTGGACCACGACCTTCTACACCGCTCCCACCATGGGGGCCGGCGCGGACAACACATTCCGCTTCCTTGGCACCAATGCCGTGTTGGGGATCACCACGCCCCATGCGCTCTCCGGAGGCTCCTCCCTCTGGGTGGGGGCTCCGCAGTATGATCAGGGCTTTGCCCTCGGCAATTCCTCCGCCCAGGTCCGTCTCTATGGTGATCAGAGCTACACTGGCAACACCACCATTTTCCGCAGTGACAACACGGGCAATACCAACAACTTCCTGAGTATTCTCGGGGACAGTCTTTCGCCCGTTTTCGATGTCTACGGACGTCTCGAGTTCCGTGGCGACGGTCGGGCGACCCGTGACGATGGCAATCAGTTCAACACGGTGAACCTCTATCCCGGTTCCCACCTGCGTCTCGACTACAGCATGGACGTGAATGACACCATGCTCATTTCGCGCCTCGACAATTCGAACCTCGGACTCGAATCGGACGAGAACAAATGGGGTGACTCCACACCGATGCTACTTCGCGGGGCCACCCTCAACATGGTCAACAGCAGCGGGCGCCAGAATCAGGAGCGCATCGGAGCGATGACCGTGGAACAAGGTTCCGCGGTTTACCTCGAGCGCAACGGGACCAATGGCCAGATCGTCCTCAGCACGCCGAGTGTGACCCGCGTGGGGCAGGCCACCTTCGCGGTTCGGGAAAACGCCAACGAGTTGGGGCGCGTCGACCTTCAGGGGCAGAAGTTCTTCATCGACAACGGCGCGACCATGCTTGACGCGCAGGGACTCATGCCGGTCTGGATGATCAATCCGAGCCGCAACACCTTCCTCACCTACAACGACAACTTCGGTGTGCAGAATGCGAGTTTCACGCAAACCGCTTCGGGTGCGGGAACGGGGGCGACGTTCCTCGCCGGTCTGACGGCCACGGACATCGCCAGTTACGGGACAGGGATCGGAGACCCAACCCTGACCGGGACGGCCAACGTTTGGGCATTGCGCATCAGCCATGAGGCGTCGAGCAACGACACCACCCTTACAGGTGGCCAGATCAACATTCACAGCGGGGGGCTGATCGTGGACAACCGGGACAATGCCCGGGTCAACTTCAACACGACCAATGTTTATTTCGGTGATGGAACGACTCCGGTGGAAGGCGTTGTCTATTCGGACCAGAGCAACCAGACCACCCGCCTCGGAGGCGTTGTCACGGCCGACGACCTCACCATGCACGGGGCTGGCAACCTGCAACTGACCAACACGGCCAACGCCATTACCGGGAATATCCAGATGAACTCCGGGAAGCTCTTCCTCGACGGGGCAGGCACCGCTGGATCCGCCACCATCACCCTCGGAGGCGACTGGCTCCAGAACAATGATGGACAGCAGATGGCAGAGTTGTGGCTTCGCACCAACAACAACGCGAGTCAGACCTGGACTAACGGAATCATTGTGGCGGAGAATGTCCCCTATGCGCGCATTATCGGCGGTCGCTACACCGGGACTTCGACAGGCACTGGGACAAACACGATTCCGAGCCTGACGATTCTCGGCAATAACACCCTTCAGGGCACCAGCCTGATCATTGGAAGCACCGGAACCGGGAGCAGCGAGAACACGCACAATCTCACGGTGAGTGGGAATACCACGATTGGCGGAACCGCTCCTGTCGGCTTGCGGATCGAGCAGACGAACCGGGTCCTGCAACTTCAGGGAACGCTCTCTTCGACCGCCCCGATCACCAAGAATGGCAACGGTATCCTCCGTCTCGATGCAAACAACACCGGCCTTGATCAGCCCGTGACGATCAACCGGGGCGAAGTCCGTGGCCAGGGCAGTAACACCAACAACTTCTTCGGGACCGGAGACTATACCGTGAACTTCGGGACCATCGGTATCTATCACAACAACACTGGTACCTATTTTAACGCGCCCGGACAGGATCTGATTTTTGCCGGTGCCGGCACGATCAATTCAAACCGCAACGGAGGTGCCAACGCCGCAAATCTAACGTTTGGCACGAACAACGGCGACAACACGATCCGCACAATCAACGGGGCTCATTTCCGCCTCAATGCGGCGTCTTTCGGGGACGACTATTATCTCGAGAGCAATCTCATCGTGAATGACAGCGCCGTTTTGTTTACGGATAACAGCGAGGTTTTCACCCGCGGAGAGCTTCAAGGGTCCGGTCGTCTCACCAAGTCGGGGATCTGGTATCTCTATTTTGATGAAAACACGGCCGGCGGCAATGCCGACTGGCATGGCATCCTCGACATCCAGACCGGTTCGGTGGTGCAGAGGCAGGCCAATGACACGCTCGGAGGTGCCGGCAGTTCGGTGATCGTTCGCGCCGGCACGGCTCTGGGCATGCACAGCACTGCCGGTTTCGGGACCGGGGCAGGGGTGACCTCGGTGACTCGCAGCACCACGCACCTGCCCGTGCTCGGGGTTCGGACGATTGCGAATTTCGCCTCCGTGCTGGACAGCTACAATTCCAAATTCGTTGGTACGGGCTTCGGTGTCGTTGCCATCGACAATGGTCAGAATCTTTCCTCCGACCCGGCCATGGCATCGCGATTCGGCGGGAACTGGCACCTCGGTTCAAACAACGGCAACGGGACTCTGAGTGTCAATTCGCTCTCCCCCTGGGGAGCCGGAGGGAACAAGTTCCTCCTCGGCGGCGGTTCGGCGACCTTGACGATGAACCCGTCCACGGCGGGGAGCGCCCAACTTGCGGGAGCCAATCAGCTCATTCTCGGCTCGGCCAACAATGTCTTTGGATATGGCACGGTCATCATGGGGGCCAACAGCGACAACACCCACACCGGAGGCACGCTGGTCACTCGTTCCCGGAATATGGATGGGGGCTATCGTGGGTTTGTACTTTCCCTTCAGGGGGGCGCCGTTGGCACCACCACCGGTTTCCGGTCGCCGCTCGGAGGAGGAATCGTTGACCTTTTCGGTGAGGCCCGTATTGAAGGCGCGTCCGGAACGGCCGTGACCACCGGGGGAACAACCAACGCCAACAACTGGGTTTTCCACCCCGGATCCCGCCTGCGTATCGACAACAACACCCCGTTCACCGGCAGTGGGACCACGGGCAACCGGGCCACGGGGACTCTGGGTGGCGGGGGCCGATGGGCTGACAGCATCGGCATCACGCTGGACGGTGCCGTGTTGGAGCTTTTCGGCGACAACACCGACCACATTGCGAACCGCGAAGTCATCGGTGATCTGACCATTTCCCGTGGAGCTGAGGTGGTTCTCCGCCGGGATACGGGCGATTGGGTGGAACTTTCATCCGGCAACATCACCCGGAGTGGTAGCGGGACCCTGCAGATCACCACCATGGTGGTGAACACCAATACTTCGGGCATTCTGGGGACGATCGCCAGCAATGCGAACAGCACGTTGTTCCTGGCCAACAATGGAGCCAGCCTGATGAACAACAACATGGTCGATCCCTGGATCGTCAGCCGCTTCGACAACCAGTTCGTCAAGTATGACGGCACTCTCGGTTTCCAGACGATCACCCAGGGCGGGGCTCCAGCCAACTACGTTGACTCCGCGGCGGCCACTCTTGATGGTTCTGTGCTGACTCTCAACAACGGCACCGAGATCCTCAACGCCACGGCGAACCCGGCCACGCTGGGAGCGAACCTGGATCTCTACGCGCTCCGCGTGAGTCGCGACATCCATCAGAGCGCAGACGGGCAGTTCCAGAACATCATCATCCGGAGCGGTGGTCTCATCCAGGCTGGCAATACTCCGACGATCAACGCCAACCTCTACTTTGGCGCGAACGGCGACGGCACCGGGGAGGCGCTGATTCACGCATCCAACAACGTCCTGCAGATCAACGGCAAGATTCACGCGAGCCAGGTCACCAAGTTCGGCACCAGCGCCCTTTACATCCGGAGCGATCAACCGCAGTTCACCGGGGACTGGGTTGTCAACGGAGGAAACCTGCGTTTCCTCACCCCCGGTGCCCAGGGTTCCGGCGAAGTTATTCTCAACGGCAGCCGGATGAATGACCGGGACAACACCCTTAACCTCACGGAGGTGCAGTATATCTTCAACAGCGGCACGCCCGATCTCCTCACCTGGAACGGAGGAAAGATCACGGCCTTTGATGTCAACCGGGTCCTCGTTTCCCCGTCCAACGACCGCCTTCAGCAGATTCCCGCCATCGACCTTCGTACCACCAATACCGTGGCGGGCACCGGACAGGAAGGCACTCTCTTCTTCCAGGTGGATGGAGCGCGCAGCACCGCTAGAACAGGCACGGTAACGCTTTACGATCACTATCTGATCCATGTTGAAGCGGGAAGTTACGGATCCCCCGGTGCGACTACCGGTGTCCAGTTCGGAGCCCTCGACGGCACCGGTGGCCTGAACAACCAGGGGCAGTTCGACCTTCGCAAGGTCGGGGACGGGGTGCTCACTCTTGGCAACAACACTGTAACCTTCACTGGTGGCCGCACGATCACCGTGGGCGAGGGCTCGCTTCGAGTCCTTCACGATGGCGCTTTTGGTGGCGCTGGTAACTTCGCCCACGTCAACTCCACGGGGGCCCTCGAGATCGCGGTTTCCGGCTTCAATCCTTCGGCGACCGTCACCCAGGATCCGGGATCAGCGGAACGCTGGGCGGTCGACGGTGCCCGAAGTGGAAATTACAATTTGCCCGAGGGAGTCAGTTTGCAGGTGATGGCCAATCAGACCGGCACACAGACCATCGGAATCGATGGCGGTTCGATCATGGGTTATCTGCCGCGAGATTGGGATCAGGTGGCTGTGATTCACACGCTTGGCAGCAACATCACCATCGATCTCGCTTCCGACTCCTACCTGGGGCAGCCTTACGCCGCCAGCACCAACGGAGTCTGGGATTTGAACCGTTATTATGATCAAGGAAAGATCAATACCACGACCGGTTCCAATCCAACCGATCCGGCCCTGCGTGGGTCTTACCTGCAGATCGAAGGCGCCATTACCGGCACGGGCGGAATCACGAAAGTCGGGCAGGATCTCATCCTTCTCAAGGGAGCCAACACCTACACCGGTGCGACACGAATCGAAAACGGGATCCTCCAGATTGGCAGAGACAATTCGCTTCCAATCGGCACGTCGTTGGAACTCGCGACGACAAGCGGCACCTTTGACCTGAACGGATTCAACCAGGAGGTTGCTTCGCTGTTCGGTGCCGGAGGTAGTGTGAACAACGGTGCCTTCGACTTCAACACCCTCAAAGTGAATCAATCCGGAGATACAAGCTTCTCCGGAACGATTGACGGCAATGTGACCCTCCACAAATCCGGCTCCGGCACGCTGACCCTCACTCCGGTGGCGGCCAACGGCGATACGGGAGTGGGAAGCGGTTATCGTGGTGGCACCATACTCGAGGGTGGCAAGATTGCCGTCGCCCAGGACACAGCCCTCGGGCAAGTCCCGGTCAGCTCGAATGCCAACAACCTGCGCTTCCGTGGAGGCACTCTCCGCGCGACCGCCAATCTCGCCCTGCATCTCAACCGCGGCATTCTGGTCGAGTCCGCGGGAGGCACGTTCGAAACCGATGCCGGCGTGACCGCGGAAGTGTCCGGCGCCATTACCGGAGTTGGAGGATTGTCCAAGACTGGGAGTGGGATCTTGCAGGTGAATCACGCTGGCAACGATTACAGTGGTTCGACGCAGGTGGTGGAAGGGACCTTGCGAGGAGGGGGAGCCGGGACCTTCTCTGAAGGATCGCGACATGTGGTTTTTGGCGGGGTTGCCTCAGGGGTCTTGGACACCAACGGACAAGACCAAGTCATCGGTTCGCTGTCCAGCAGTGGGGCGACGCCGTCCAACGCTTCGGTGGTGCTTGGTGGGGCGACCTTGAGTGTGGGAGCCGACCGTTCGCAGGATGCGGTGTATGCTGGTAGCATCGGCGGGAGTGGGGTGTTGCGAGTCAACGGAGCCGGAGCGGTGCAGACCTTGTCCGGAGCCGACAACAGTGCGCAGGGCTGGAGCACCGAAGTGGTCAAAGGCCGCCTTGTGCTCGAAGGCGGGGCGCGCCTTGGGAGCGGGACGGTGACCCTTGGGGTGAGCGGACAGAGTGCGAGTTCCGACCATGCCGCGCTGCACCTTCAGAACACCGCCGTGTTGAGCAACAACGTGGTGGTGGGCAGCGTCATTGGAAGCGGGAGTGCGAGCATCAGTGCGGGCGGAGGCAGCAGTGCGTTGACCGGGACGGTGACCCTCAACCGCGACACGATGTTGGGAGCCGCCGTTGGGAACGTGCTGAGTCTTGAAAACACCGTGTCCGGAGACGGGCGCGTGGTGGTGGGTGGAGGAGGGACCGTGCGCCTCACCGGAGCCAACAGTTACGGAGCCGGAGTCGGCGGCAGTGCCGGCAACGCCATCGACGGCGGGACCGTGGTGCGAGCCGGGACCCTGCTGGTGGAGAACTCCAGCGGAGCCGGTGCCAAGCACATCGAGCTGGGCGACGCCACCAGCGCGATTGGAGCCGCCGTGGATCGCGCCACCTTCAGCAGCGTGCTGGGCGGAGGCGTGTGGAACCCCAACGGAGACGGAGCCAGTGCGACCAGCGGAGGCCAGAACGCCGCCGGGACCACCGGACAGGGAGCCTTTATCGGCGTCACCAGCACCATCGACGGAAACACCTACACCTTGGGAGACGTCGGCACCCGCCTCCTCATTGCCGGGGAAGACGACCATCCCGAGCGCAACGGCGTGTATGTCATTGCCAGCGTGAGCGGGACGACCATGAACCTCGTGCGTGCCGACGACTACGAGATCGCCTCGCAGATGAAGCATGGGGGACAGGTGGCGGTGAGCAACGGGACCTATGGAGGGAAGACCTACTACATGTTTGAAGAAGACGTGGTGGTCAACAACGAGAGCGGCGCTCCCGTGCGTTTTGGCGAAGACCTCGTCAACCCCGACGTGTCCGTGCTCATTGGAGCCGCCGGAGTCAACCTTGGCAA
>JAGRPC010000015.1 GCA_020439925.1 Verrucomicrobiia bacterium
AAAAGGAATCGGTCGAGCTGGGCCTCGGGCAGCGGGTAGTTGCCCTCCTGCTCGATCGGGTTCTGGGTGGCGAGAACAAAAAAGGGCTCGGGGAGCGGGTAGGTCTCCTCGCCGATGGTGACGTGATGCTCCTGCATCGCCTCGAGAAGCGCCGCCTGCGTTTTCGGAGGAGTGCGGTTGATCTCGTCGGCGAGGATCATGTTCGCGAAGATTGGACCTTTCACGAACTTGAAGACCCGCTTGCCCGTTCCGATGTCCTCCTCGAGCACCTCGGTGCCGGTGATGTCGGCGGGCATCAGGTCCGGGGTGAACTGGATGCGCTTGAAGCTGAGGTCCAGCACGTCGGAAAGCGTCGAGACGAGGAGGGTCTTGGCCAGTCCGGGAACCCCGACGAGGAGGGCGTGGGATCGGCAGAAAATGGAGATGAGGAGCTGTTCGATGACTTCCTCCTGTCCGACGATGACCTGCTCGAGCTGGCCTCGCATCGCGGCGTAAGCCTCGCGAAGTTCCTCGATGACCGCCTTGTCCGATGAGCCGAGTTCCGTCTGGGGGTCGATTGCCGTTTGTGCCATGATTTGAAGAAGAGGTAGGGATGGGAGCTTGCTCTGGAGGAAACAGATCCCCCGGGGGGAAGTTGCGCGAGAATAAGCTGGAATCGTTCCCCCTGTCGAACGTGATTTTCGCGCGATGGCGCTTACCCGGAGAGCCCCATCGGGTCACCCGGAAGGGCCAGAGGGTCGATTCTTCTCCTGCGCTTATCCCCTCGAGGTTCGGGAGCGTGCCTCCGCGTCACGGGAATGAAGGTCAGGCGTGGACAAGCGATGCGGTCCCTATGCCAGAAATCGCGCGGTAGAATGTCGGGAAAATTGATAAAAAGAGAACCGATCAATCAGCAAACTCCATGAAAAAATATCTTATCCTGCAAGTGGCTTTGGTAGTCTTTTCTGTCGCCTTGTTTTCTCCGGCACGAGCCGATCTCACTCCTGCAAGGGACCTGACGGGGACATGGGATACGCCTTTTCCCGTGCCTGTCGTGGTCACGATTGACGATGGATTCGGTAACATCTCGGTATCCCAGGCCAAGATGAACGTTCGTTGGCGGATCAAGGCTCGGGGAAACAAGGCTGCGATTCGCTCGGCACGTGTGGGAGCTATTCGCAGCTTCCGGATTCTCAATGACGGAGGCGGGGACCGTGCCACTATCGCGTTGCTTGCCAAAACCGCGCTCAACAACTTGTCGGTGAACACGATCTTCAAGGGGAAGGTCAGTTCTTCCCGTCTGAAGGTTTCGACCCTCGGAGGCAAGCCGGTGGGGACTTTCCGTTTCACGAGTGATCTCCTCGGGGGCACTTACGACTATCGTCCCACATCCGATACCCGCTATCAGATCAAGCGCCTGAGAATGGTCAGGAAGCGCCGATGAGTTGCAGGGGGAGCCGGATGGAAAACCGTTGAGGATCACTCGGGCAAGAGGATCCCGCGTTCCCCGGCTTCACGCAACTTGCGACAGTATCCTCCCATGCGGTGATCGAGGAGCCAGGGCGGGGCTTGTTCGAGTTCCGTGGCGAGCTTTTTCAGGTCGAAAGGCAGGACATTTTCCTCTGCCGGATCGCCGAAGCTCCCGAAGTCTCCGCCCTCGAGCAGGCGGATCGCCGGGATCCCGTGGACGAGTTCGCGCCCGGGGGAGGCGGCCCCCTCGGGGGAGAGGGGCAGCCGGGTGACGAGGTCACTGCCATTGACAAACCGCCGGATCTGTCCGCCGAGGCGGATCTTGAAAAACTCGCGGCTCGCCGCCTTGGGTGCGCCGAAAGTGTAGACCGCGTCGGGATGCACGAGGGCTCCGGCAAGCATGGCAAGGGCTCCGCCGAGGGAGTGCCCGGTGAAAAACCACGGTCTCGGCGAGCGCTCGAGGGTCTCGGCGAGCAGAGGCCAGACTCTCTTCAGAATGACGTAGATCCCCGAATGGACGAAAGCGCTCCCGGGATCGCCATCAAGGCGGAAGCGCCGCCACGGGTGGGAGCGGAAGAGCGCGTTCAGGATCCACTGACGTGTCCGGGTCGACCCGCGAAAACACACGATGGTCGGTCCTCCGCCTTCGCGGAGGCGGTAGATCGAGGCGTGATTCCCGGTCTTGTGGATCGAAAGGACCTCCTCGAAGGGCGTCCGGGCCGCGAGGATCTCCTCACGGAGGGGGAGATTACGATAGGCCTCCTGATTGCGTTCGCGGTGATCGGGCGTGTAGACGAGACGGCACAGCTCGGCGAGCCACCAGGCATCGGCGGCGGTCGGCGCGGTGAGGTCTCCCGCAAAGGCCGGCATTGTCTCCGCACCCTCGAAAAAGCAGGCCTCGGGATCGAGCCCGAAAGCACCGTTCCATCCTGCGAAACGCGCTTCGATCCGCTCGGTGAATTCTTCGCGAACGTTCGCTTTCTGTTGCAGCCCGGCGGCCAGTCTCTCAAGGCGTTTCATCGACATCGCGCCCGGAATATTGCTCCGTTGCGAAGCCGGTGTCACGGCAATATCTCCTCCGAAGCCGCCGAGCAGCGGCATTGCTTTCTTTCAGTTCCGGCACTCGGGTCAGGCAACGATTTGGAAGAAAACGGCCCAGGGGCACCGGCTTCTTCGACACTTCGCTATCCCGCTCTACCTCCGTTCCGAAAGAGAATGGCACACGGTTGTGTCCCAGCTCGCGGAAAGCGACGAGTAGCACTCGTGCTCGACTCGGGACACGGGGGATCTGGATCTCCTGACTCCATTCTTCTTGAATTTATAATTTCCATAATAATAGAATTAAATTAGGCTGTGGGGTGATGTTGCTTTCTTCGATTGTTCCCAGGATTCTCCATCAGGTTCCGAAGCCGCTGTTGCTCGGAATGGTCTCGCTACTATTCTGCCTGGCGGCCTTCATGGTGACCGGCTGCCGTGTCGAGATTTCGGCCTCGGAGGAAGGAGCGGTGGAAGCGTCCATGGATGGAGACACTACTGAAACGGGACGTGCCGAGCTTCGTCCGGAGACGGTTTCCCTTTCCCTGCGGTATGAGATTCAACCGGGAGCCAATACGGAGTCTCTGCGTTACACGATTCTGATTCCGAGAAGCATCGCCGGGCGCCAGCAGGTCCGCGAAATCACCTATTCCCGTCGACCGGACCGGATCGAGCGACGTTTCGAGAGCGATTATGCCATCTACGAGATCAAGCAGCCTCGCGAGACCATGACTCTGGATATCCGTATCACCGCCGATCTCCTGCCGGGAGATCTGGATGCCATCGAAAACCATCCCGTGGAGACCCCGGCACGGATATCGTCACCCGGCGACCTGCGCTTCTGGTTGTGCTCCGAGAATCGGATCGAGTCCAACGATCCGGAGATCCGGAAGCTTGCCCTCGGGGCCGGTTCCGTGGATCCCGTCGAACAAGTCCGCCAGCTCGCCGCGATCCTGAAGGGCACGATGAACTACACCGGTCTCGGAAACGGAGCCAAGGGAGCAAGCCGGGCTCTCGCGGAGAGGTCCGGAGATTGCACGGAGTTCTCCGATCTCTTTGTCGCCCTCTGCCGGGCACGGGGCATTCCGGCGAGGACCTGCGATGGAATTCTCGCGCTGCCTCCGCGTCCGGGGGACACGGTGAAACATTCCTGGGCCGAGGTCCATCTGCCGGATCTGGGGTGGGTCCGTCTCGACCCTCTCCTGCTTTGCCTCGGGAAGGCTTCCTTCGAACGGATACCCAACGCCTACCTTCATCTCTCCCATGTCAGGAACGACGAGCTGCTCGAGCAGTATTCCTTCGATGCCTATCGCTACAAGGGAGATCCGGTGACGGTCCGGACGAGCGTTATTCTGCACGATCCGGCCGATCCGGGTTGGTGAAGAAAGGAGGGTTCGGTGAATGGAGGCGGGACGCCGACTTCACCCGCCTCATCCCGTCGTCTCCGCGGCCCCTTCGGCGGGAACCTGTCCGCCTCCGGCCTTGCCGAGCCACGCTTCGCGGTAGTTTCTCCACCACCGCTTGAAGATCTGCGCAAGATCCGACATCGCGAGGTAGGTGAGGGGAACGAGGAAGAGGGTGATGACGGTCGCGAAGAGCGATCCGTATCCCATCGCCACCGAGACGGGGACGAGAAACTGGGCGTGTGTGCTCTGCGCTCCGGTGCTGAAGAAGAACGGGAACAGATCGGCCAGCCAGGTGCCGCTGAAAATCAGGGGCACGAGGCCGAAGAAGGTCGTGATCTGCGTGAGGAAAATGGCGCGGAAACGATGGATGCCTCCCTTTTGCACCGCGTCGCGCAGCGGCATGCCGCCGGCGCGGAGGTCGTTGATCTCGTCGACGAGAACGAGGGTGTCGTTCACCACGACTCCGCAGACCCCGAGGATGCCGAAGAGGGACATGATGCTGAGCGGCAGCCCATGGAAAAGGTGGCCGAGGATGGAGCCGACGATGCCGAAGGGAACGACAAGGAGGACGATGAAGGGCTGGGTGTAGCTCTTGAAGGGAATGGCCATGAGGACATACATCCCGGCAAGGACGAGGAGGAGCGAGGTGACGATCTGCGAACCGCTCTCCGCCTGGTCCCGAGCTTCGCCTTCATAGGTCCATTGGATCTGGGGGTGTCCGACGAGGAGATCGTCGAGGTAGGTCTTGATCTCCGCGCGAAGAACGTCGAGGTCGGTGGTTTTCTTGTCGGCGTCGGCGGTGATGTTGAGGGCACGGCGACGGTCGACCCGCTTGATGCTGGTGAAGCTTTTCACGACGGTTGCCTCGGCCACGGAGCCAAAGGGAATCTCGAGACCCGAAGCCGTGCGGACCCTCATGGTCTCGAGGGTGGCGAGGTTGCGCCGTTCCTCGCGGGGGAGACGGAGCATCACCTTGAGCTCGTTTCTTCCCCGCTGGATGCGCTGGACTTCGTCCCCGTAGAACGACTGACGCACCTGGCTGGCGAGGTCGTTGACCGTGACTCCGAACTGCCGGGCTTCGGGCTTGAGCCGCAGCTGGATCTCGTTGCGTCCGGCATCGAGGCTGTCGTTGATGTCGAAAAGGGCCGGATAGCGCGAGAGGTGGTCCTTGATCTTCGCCGAGATCCCGAGGAGTTCGTTCGGATCCGTGCCGGTGAGCTGGATGTCGACGGGGTCGCCACTGCGCATGATTTCCGCGCGGAAAGTGATCTCCTCGGCCCCGATGATCGGCCCGATGCGCTGGCGCCAGTCGTTGGCCATGTCGACGGTGTTGACATTCATGCTCCGTTCCTCGGGCCCGAAGGTCTCGATGACCACGCCGCCCACGTGGGTGCCGGGATTGTTGGAAACCCGTCTTCCCGTCGAGACGGTCGTGCCGGTGGAGGCGATGATGTGTTTGATGACGCTGCGTCCGTCGGGTCCCACGTAGTCCTTCCGCATCTGTTCGGCGAGATCGTAGATACGCGCGATCTGAGCATCGGTGACTTCGAAGGGCGTTCCCTCGAGCATGGTGAGACGGCAGTCGATCCGTTCGCTGGGAACCCGGGGGAAATAGGTGGTCTGGATCCTGCCACCGCCGTAGAGTCCGATGAGGACGACGAGTCCGCCGAACATCAACGCGAGAACGGTGTAGGTATGTTCGACACAGTAGCGGATGGACGGCTGGTAAACCCTGTCGATGAACCACTGCAGGGAACGGCCCGAGAGGCGATGGACGGGGGCGAGGAGATCACCGGCGCGACCGAGGAAAGGAGTGGCGAGGTGGCTCGGAAGGATGAGCTTCGTCTCGACGAGGGCGATGAGCATCACGGTGATGAAGACCAGCGCGATGGGGCGGAACATGCTGCCCCAGTCCGACGAGTCGAAGGCCATGGGCAGGAAGGCCATCACCGTGGTGAGCACGCCGAAGGTGATGGGCACGGCCATGCGTTTGGTTCCCTTGATCGCCGCTTCCAAGGGAGTCAGGCCGTTCTGCCGGTAGGAGTCGCAACTCTCGCTGATGACGATGGCGTCGTCGACGACGATGCCGAGCACGAGGATGAATCCCATCAGCGAGGAGAGGTTGACGGTGATGTCGAGATAAGGCATCAGGGCGAAGGCGCCAAGGAAACTCATCACCATGCCCACTCCCACCCAGATGACGGCCTCAAGTCGAAGGAAGAGGCCCACGCAGAGAAAGACGAGAATGAGGCTGCTCTGCGCATTCTGGCGGAGGAGGTCGATGCGCCCCTTCACGATCTTGGAGCGGTCGTTGATATAGTCGAGCCGCACCCCGTCGGGCAGGGTGGTATTCGAGGACTCGATGTAGGCCTTGACCCGTTCGCCGATGGTGATCGCGTTCTGCTTGCCTTCGCGCATCACCGTGATCATGACGCAGGGGCGTCCGTTGAGTTTCACGATGAGGGGATTCTCGGTGAAGCCGTCGATGATCTTGGCGATCTCGCCGAGGGTCAGTTTGCTTCCGTCCGGTCTCGTCAGCACCGGAACCCTTGCGTAGTCCTCTCCGGTGTAGGCGCGGCCCCTCGTGCGGATGGAGACGTCGCCCGATTCGGTCTGGACCACCCCGGCGGGGAGATCGATGGCCGATTCCTGGATGGCGCGGCTGATGGTTTCGAGACTCAGGTTGTATTTTCGCAGGGTTCCTTCCGGGATCTCGATGGCGATTTCCTCGTTCCTCACTCCGGCGACTTCCGCGTGCGAAATGCCAGGGAGAGCGGAGAGTTCGTCGCGAGTCTGCTCGGCGAGCCGCTTGAGATCCTTCTCCGCCATTTCGGCGCTGAGGACGACGGTGATGACGGAGTGGAAGGAATCGTCTAGCTGGATGACCGGCTTCTCGGCGAGGGCGGGGAAATTGTGGATCGCATCGACGCGGATCTTCACGTCCTCCATCACTTCGCGGGGATCCTCATCCTCGTTGACTTCGATCGAGACGGAGCCTCCGCTGCTGCCCGCGGTGGAGTTGATCTGCTTGATTCCCCCAACCTGCTGGATGGCTTCCTCGATCTTGAGGACGATGGTTTCCTCCGTCTCTTCCGGCGACGAGGCCGGGTAGGGCACGCTTACCGAGATGAAGCGGGAGGGGATGTCCTGGAAGACCTCGATGGGGACCTTGTCCTGCCACAGGGTCCAGGCTCCCGCGCCCATCACCGTGAGCATGAGAAGGTTGGCAGCGACGCCGTTGCGAGCGAACCAGGCGATCATGGCTTGATTTCAGGAAGATCGCGAACCGTTGGGTTTGGGGGAACCGGCAGGGTTCTCCGCGGATGCCTTGTCTTTTTCGACAGTTCCGGGAGGCGGACCTTCCGGCAACTTGCCGGTGGTCTCGAGGGTCCCGTCTATCAGGGGCAGCACCGATGCGCCCTCGGCGGCAAAGGGGATCGGTGTGAGACAGAGCACGTCGCCCGTTTGCGGCGGGCCGTCGTTCTTCGCCGAAATGACGATCTTCTCCGTGTCACCCAGGATGGGGGTCACGGTGACCCGTTGCAGCTTGTTTTCCGGTGTGACGAGAAGGATCTCATTGCCCGCGCGGACGGCGCGACGGGGGATCACGAAAACTCCCTCGAGCACTTCGCCCTGGATTTCGGCTTCGACAAACTGTCCGATGCGGAGGGGCGGAATCTTCCCGTCGCGCCTGGCGTAGGGATCGTCGATCTGCGCGACCGCGGTGATCTGTCTCGTGGATTCGTCGATGGCGCTTTCGACCCTGACAAGCGCACCTTCCCAGGCGGTGGATTTGCCCCCGCCCGGAGTGCTGAGGGAAACATGGGCGCCGGTGGCGGCGGCGGAGCCGTCGCGGAAGTGCTCGGGCAGATCGAGGAAGGGCATTTCCCTTTCGGGAAGCGGCAATCGCACCTCGATGTAATCCGTCGCGAAGATCTCTCCGAGGGAGGTTCCTTCGTTCACGTATTGCCCCACGTCGACGAGTTGCTGGAGCACCTGGCCGGAATACGGCGCCCGGATCTCGGTGCGTTCGAGGTCGCGTTCCGCCTGGGCGATGCGCGCCTTGGCCGCATCGACGTCGGCCTGGGCCTTGGCCACCTGGGGAACCCGCAAAGCCAGGGCGCCGGGTTCACCGGTTTTTCCGAGGGCCCGCCAGTTCTCCCGGGCCTGCGCCGCCTTGGCGTTTTCTTCGGCGAGGACGACCTCGGCCTCGGCGAGGGCGGCTTTGGCCACGACAAGGGCGGTCTCGTAGTCAACCGGGTCGAGCTTCAGGAGGACCTCACCTTCCCGGAAAAAACCACCGGGACGGAAGGAGGGGCTGACCTCGAGCACCTTGGCGGCGACCTCGGGCAGCAGCATGCTGCGGGTGCGGGGCTGCACCGTGCCCTGGGAGCGGACGCGCACGGGATAACTTTCCGGCTTCAGCCGCGTCGCCTCCACCCGCACCACGACCGGAGGCGCCTCCATCGTCGGCGTCTCGGGCCGGTTGACGATGAACCACCACGCCGCGTAGCCGCATCCGCCGAGGATGAGGAGAGGGAGGATGGCTCGAAGAAAACGTTTCATGAAAAGGAGATACGGTCGCGGTCTGCGGGATAGCCGCGGAGGATGCCAAGCGTCGTCGTTTTCCCCGGGGAAAGCAAGCTTCCCCGTGGGGCGGGGCTCAACGCAATCAGGCACCGCAACCACCGCCGCGACCGCATTCTCCTCCCGCCCATGAGCCTTGACTTCTCCGGCGCCCCGCCGTTCCCTTCCGGCATGGCCGAAGCCTCCAAGCGACTCTTTCTTCTCGACGGCATGGCCCTCGTCTATCGGGCGCATTTCGCCCTGATCCGTTCGCCGATCTACACCTCGAAGCGTTTCAACACTTCGGCCCTTTTCGGTTTCACTTCGACCCTGCTCGACCTCCTCGAAAAGCAGAACCCGACCCACCTCGCCGTCGTCTTCGATACCTCCGAGCCGACGGAGCGGCATCGTATCTATCCGGCCTACAAGGGTACTCGCGACGAGATGCCGGAGGACCTGGCTCTGCAGCTTCCGCATGTGAAGCGTCTCATCGAGGCTTTCGACATCCCCGTGATCGAATGTCCGGGATGGGAGGCCGACGATGTCATCGGAACCCTCGCGAAGCGCGCCGAGGCCGAGGGAGACTTCGTCACCTACATGGTCACGCCGGACAAGGATTTCGCCCAGCTCGTGACCGACACGACCCTCATCTACAAACCCGGCCGCCAGGGCAGCAACGCCGAAATCCTCGACAAGGCAAAAATCTGCGAACTCTGGGAGGTTGAGGATCCGCTCCAGACCATCGACGTGCTGGGACTCTGGGGCGATACTTCCGACAATGTGCCCGGCGTCCCCGGAGTGGGAGAAAAGACGGCCAAGAAGCTCATCGCCGAATTCGGGTCCCTCGAGAAGATCCTTGCCCACACCGACCAGCTCAAGGGAAAGCAGAAGGAGGCCTTCGAAGCGAATCGCGAACAGGCGATTCTCTCCAAAAGGCTCGTCACCATCCTCACGGATGCCCCCGTTGCCACCAGCTTCGACCAGATCCGGATCAGTCCCCGTCACGATGAGGCGCTGAAGTCGCTCTTCGTCGAGTTCGAGTTCAATGCCCTCGGCAAACGCCTCTTCGGCGATGACTTCCAGGCGGGACGTGGACACACCACGAGCGAAAGCGAGGGGGGGACGAAGGTCGCCGAACTCAGGACGATCACGGATTTCGAGAAACACTATTCCTGCCTTCGCGCCGACGACGGGAAGGGGCGAGCCAAGCTTCTGAAGGAACTGCAGGCGCGTGAATCCTGGTGCTTCGACCTCGAAACGACCTCGCTCGACGAGAAGACCGCCTCGGTCATCGGGCTCGCCTTTTCCTGGGAGGAACACCACGGCACCTACGTCGAGGTACCGCCGGGACCGGCCGGGAAGGCCGTGCTCGCCGAGTTTCGGGACGTTTTCGCGGATCCGCGCATCGAGAAGGTCGGCCACAATCTGAAGTTCGATACCGGCGTGTTGCTCTGGCAGGACATCGTCGTGAGTCCGCCTCTCTTCGACACCATGCTCGCGCACAGCCTTGTCGAACCCGAGCAGCGTCACAAGATGGACTACCTCGCCGAGTCGATGCTTGGCTACACCCCGATCAGCTACGATTCCGTCTTTGCGGCCAAGACGGTCGAAAAGAGCGGGCAGCTCAACCTCTTCGGCGAGGCCGAGATGAGCGGCAACGAGTCCGGTCCGGCCGGTGGCCCGGCGCTCGAGGAGATCGCCCGCTACGCCAGCGAGGATGCCGACGTGACCTGGCAGCTCGCCGCGATCCTGCGGAAGCAGGTGAGGGATTCGGGGCAGGAGCGTGTCCTCCTCGAGATCGAGTGTCCCCTCGTTCCCGTTCTGGTGGCGATGGAAAAGGAAGGAATCCGGGTCGATCCCGCCGCGCTTGCCGAGACGGGGGAGCTTCTTGCGAAGCGCATCGCCGAATACGAAAAAGCCGTCTACGAGGCGGCCGGGACACCCTTCAATCTCAATTCACCGAAGCAGGTCGGCGAGATTCTCTTCGAGCGGCTCCGGCTCGACGACAAGGCGAAGAAGACCAAGACCGGACAGTACAAGACGGACGAGCAGACCCTGTCCGCCCTCGCGAACGAACACCAGATCGTGCGGGATCTCCTCTCTTACCGCGAGGCCGCCAAGCTGAAAAGCACCTACGTCGACGCCCTGCCCGAATCCATCTTTCCCGGAACGGGCCGTATTCACACGACTTTCCACCAGCTCCTCACCGCGACGGGGCGTCTCGCCTCGAACAATCCGAACCTGCAGAACATCCCCATCCGCTCCGAGCAGGGGCGTGAGATTCGCCGGGCTTTCGTGCCGCGCGACGCCGACCACCTCATCCTTTCCGCCGACTACTCGCAGATCGA
>JAGRPC010000202.1:0-1321 GCA_020439925.1 Verrucomicrobiia bacterium
GTTTTTCCAGGGTCCAGCCCTGCTCATGGCCACGCCCGTCGTTGACGAACCACGCGGTGATTCCGTTCCCCCGGTCGTAGGAGAGGCGGTTCTCCCGGGCGATTCCCGTCGCGGCGGAGCCGGTCTCGGTCACCAGTTCCAGACCCCACTGCCAGTCACCTTCCCGGGGTTGGACGGAGAAACCGCGTCCGTCGAAGACCGTGTCCCAGCGCTGCCCGGGGTTGGTCGCGGTAACGGTGCCGTTTCTGTTTTCTTCGAAGCGGTGTTTCCAGGCCTCGTGGGCGCCCCGGATCGAGGTCCACTCTGCTGCGGTGAGTCCCTCTGGAGGAGACTTGTCCGCGCGGTCCGCGGAAGCCGGCACGGCCACGACGGAGGTAAAGGCGGAGAAGCCGAAGACGGCGACTGCGATGATGGATCGATTTCTTTTCATGGGAAAGTAACTAGAGGTCATCTCTTTTGGATTGTCACACGGGTGATCCGGGACAGTTTGCCGGTGGCATCGACGGAGCGGATCTTCACCACGTTGCGGCCGGATCTGAGCGGAGCCTTATAACTCCAGCGAGTCGTCCCCCGGGCGGAACGGTATTTCTTGCGACCCGCAGGCCGCGTATCACGTGCCTCGACTCGGAGAAGATCGCCATCCAGATCCGCCGCGCTACCCTTGAGGGTGTATCGGCTTTTCGTGGTGGTGATTGTCCTTTTTCCGGTGACTCGCAGGGTGGGGGGCTCGGAAGAAATCGTGAAGAGGTAGGCCGCTCCGGAGCTGTTGGCCATGCCGTCGTCGTCGGGCACGCTGTCCACGCCCGTGGTGTTGCTGTCTTCGTAGCGAGCCCCAACCACCGCGGTGTCACCCGAAACGGACACGCCGAAAAAGTCACTGGCTCCGGTATTCGAAGCCTTGAGGTAGGCCTGCTGGCTCCAGCTCACGCCGCTGCGCGTGAAAACATAGGCCGCTCCGGAGTCGTCGGCCGAACCGTCGTCGTCGGGCACGCTGTCCACTCCCGTGGTGTTGCTGTCTTCAATTTGAGCTCCTACCACCACGGTGTCGCCCGACACGGACACGGAGAAGCCGAAACCGTCTTCACCCCCGGTATTGGAGGCCTTGAGATAAGCCTGCTGGCCCCAGGTCACCCCGCTGCGCGTGAACACGTAGGCCGCTCCGGAGTCGTCGGCCATCCCATCGTCGTCGGACACACTGTCGACTCCCGTGGTGTTGCTGTCTTCCGCGGGGGCTCCAACGATCACGGTGTCGTCCGAAACGGACACGGAGTGGCCGAATTGGTCTTCGCGCCCGGTGTTGGAGGCCTTGAGGTAGGCCTGC
>JAGRPC010000202.1:1365-18520 GCA_020439925.1 Verrucomicrobiia bacterium
CCTGACCCATCGGCCGAGCCGTCGTCGTCGGGCACGCTGTCCACTCCCGTGGTGTTGCTGTCTTCCCCCGGGGCCCCGACGATCACGGTATCGCCCGAAACGGACACTGAGAGGCCGAAACCGTCATTGACCCCGGTGTTGGAAGCCTTGAGATAGGACTGCTGGCTCCAGGTTCCCCCGCTCCGGGTAAACACATAGGCCGCCCCGGAGAAGTTGGCTGTGCCGTCGTCGTCGGGAACGCTGTCCACGCCCGTGCTCTTGCTGTCTTCCCCCGCAGCCCCGACCACCACGGTGTCGCCCGAAACGGACACCGAGTAGCCAAATTGGTCAAATGCCCCGGTGTTAGAGGCTTTTAGGTAGGCCTGCTGGCTCCAGATCCCCCCACTCCGGAAAAAGACGTAGGCCGCTCCGGAGAATCTGGCGGAACCGTCGTCGTCGGGAACGCTGTCAACGCCCGTGCTCTTGCTGGCTTCTCCCGTAGCCCCGGCGACCAAGGTGTCACCCGACACGGACACCGAGATGCCAAAACTGTCATTGGCCTCGGTGTTGGAGGCCTTGAGGTAAGCCTGCTGACTCCAGATCCCCCCGCTGCGGACAAAGACGTAGACCGCACCGGAGTTGTTGGCCGTGCCGTCGTCGTTGGGCACGCTGTCCACTCCCGTGGTGTTGCTGTCTTCGAAGGGAGCGCCGACCACCACCGTGTCGCCCGACACAGACACCGTGATGCCGAATTGGTCACCAGCCCCTGTGTTGGCAGACTTGAGGTAGGCCTGCTGGGCGACAGGATCGATGGTGATGGGGTAGGCTGCATCCGAGTCGTCGTAGTGCACCGCGAAGCCTTCCCCGTCGGCTTCGAACCAGGTCCGGACCGTTCTGCCCTTCGCATCCCAGGCCTTCAGTCCGCCGTAGGTGAGCTGTCCGCCGAAGGAGACGGTCCGGGCGGAAACCGCCGCCTCTAGGCCACCGCGTACCTTGAGCCGCAGCGGTCCGGTGGGTTTTTCCAGGGTCCAGCCCTGCTCCAGACCACGTCCGTCGTTGACGAACCACTCGGTGATCCCGTTCCCCCGGTTGTAGGAAAGGCGGTTCTCCCGGGCGATTCCCACCGCGGCGGAGCCGGTCCCGGTCACCAGATCCAGTCCCCACTGCCACCCGCCAGTCCGGGGTCGGACGGAAAAACCTCGTCCGTCGAAGACCGTGTCCCAGCTCTGCCCGGGGTTGGTCGCGGAAATGGTCCCGTCTCTGTTTTCCTCGAAGCGATGCTTCCAAGCCTCGTGGACTTCACGAATCGAGCTCCATTCCGTTGCGGTGAGTCCCTCTGGAGGAGACTTGTCCGCGCCGCCCGCGGGAGCCGGAGCGGCCGAGACGGAGGAAAAGGCCGAGAAACCGATGACGGCAAAAGCGGCAAGGGAAGGATGGACTTTCATAAAGGTTTTTTTGTCGTGATGCTGGTTGTTGGAGAGTCGAAGCTTCGAAGGACGAAGCGTCAGGAATTCGAGGTGTGAAGTTCCTTGAGAATGGAGGGAAGTTCCGCAATCCGGTCCTTGCTCACGAAGTCCATTGCGCCGACGGCCCGGGCCTCGTTCGCCATCAGGTCGTCGTCGTATTGCGAGATCACGACGATGCGGGCACCAGGCCGACTCGACGTGATCTGGCGGCTCGCGAAGAGACCACCTCGTCCCGGCATCCGGACGTCCATGATGATCCAGTCCGGGGAGTGTTGTTCGCAGTAGGCGATGGCCTCCTCGCCGGAGGCGGCCTCGGCAAACTCGGCACCGGACTCGCGGAGGGAGTCGATCACGACTTGGCGGGTCAGGGGATGGTCGTCGACGATCAGGTATTTCATGGGCGATTTCGGACATTGGAAATCTGCCCTTTCGCGTCGCGATCTTCCATCGGAGCCAATGCGTAGATTCGGCTACGGGTGATTACCGAGAAGTGTCTACGGGTGAACACGTAGAAGGCTGGAGGCACTTTACGGATTCCCCCGGCACCCGCATACTGTGCGGGTGAAGCAATGGTCCATGAAGCGGAAGATCCTGTGCGCGGCTCTCATGGCGTGCACCGGCACCGGTATGTGGGGGCAGGAGAAGCTGCCGACCATCTCTCCCTTCGAACTGGGATACTCGATCCGCAGCTGGACGATGGACGATGGACTGAAGGGTCCCTATGTCGGAGCCTTCGCGCAGGCGCGGGACGGGGCGCTGCTGTTCTCCGACGGCGAGGGCCTGATCCGCTACAACGGGATCGAACTGGAGGATCTCTTCGAGAGCGCCGGGCCAGGCGTTCCCCGGACCAACGTTCTCGCGATCCACGAGGACGACAATGGGAGACTCTGGACCGTCGGCCTGTCCGGGCAGGCGATGAGAGAGTCCGACGGACGATGGATCCCGATCGAAAATGACCGGGGAGGCAGAGGCGGGGTCGGCAAATTCGCGCGCGGTCCGGATGGGCGGCTCTGGTGCGCCGTCAGCGGGAACGAAACCCTTTTCCTGAGCGTCTACGAGGACGGGCGATTCCGAGCCGTGGCGGAGAAGAAGCCTCTCTTGGCCTACGTGCAGGAAATGGATTTCGACACAAGGGGCCAGCTGTGGCTGAGCGTGGCTTCCCAGGGGGGAAAGCCGGGGGTTTATCGCCTCGAAGGCAATTCCCTCGTAGCGGAAGTCGCAAAGGACTGGAGAATCGGAACCCTGTTTCGCAAGAAGGACGACTCCCGTCTCTGGCTGGTCACTCCGCAGGGAATCCGGGTTCGCGAGCGGGACAACTGGAACGAGGTTCTCGCCTTTTCCGGTCCCTTGCCGGATCCGGCCGGATTCAGTGCCTGCGTTGCGGACGAGGACGAGAACTACTGGATCGCATCGCGTACACTCGGTCTCTGGGTGTGCCAGCCCGATGGCCGTTTGAGCCGCGTGGTCAACGAGGAGGTCAAGTTTCCTAACCTTGTCCGGGACCTCTTCACGGGCAGGGATGGCACGATCTGGTTCAACGGGGAGAACGGCCTGCTTCAATTGCGGCGCCAGCCATTCACGCCCTGGCCCCAGTCCCAGAAGCACCGACGTGCGACGATCCGTGCCTTGGCCGAAGACCGGGAAGGAACCCTCTGGTTCGGAGGGGCCGGGGTCTACTCGCTCCGACCCGGAGAATTCGTCCGGGCATATGGGGAGGACGACACCACCGTTCCGAACGTCCTGGGGATTCTTGGTAACCCGGAAGGGGGCGCGTGGTTCGCCACCACCCGGGGCGGTCTCGACGCGATCTCGAGAAGCGGCCAACAAATCGTGGCGAGGGAGCGGGAGAACTATGGCCAGTTCATCGGCCTCGCCTACCACGATGGCGATCCGTGGCTGGGGCGGGCGAGAGGTTTGCAACATTTGCAGGACGGCGAATTGGTCATCGATCAGCCCGGGAACGAGACCTTGGGAGACCTCGAGTGCCTCGCGGCGGGATCGGAAGTTGGGCTCTATGCGAGCTTTCGCTCCCGTGGCCTCTTCCATCACAAGGACGGGGGTTGGGTTTTTGCAGGCCTGGCCGCCCCGGTTAGGGCGCTCACCGTGTCGCCCGACGACACGATCTGGGCGAGAAGAGGCGATCGCGAGCTGTGTTGGCTCCGTGACGGGCGCTGGCACCGGGCCGATGGCGGCGAGATGGGAATCCCGCCCCAGTTTCAACTGGTGTGCTCCCGGGACGGGTCGATCTGGTTCCAGGGATCGAAGGGACCGATCGTCCGCATCGACCGAAAGGCTGCCGAATCGTGGCTGCAGGGGGACCGCAGCGTCGACCTGCAGGTGCGCTCCTATGGCAGGTCGGAAGGACTCCCGGCCGAGCAGGCATCCGAAGGCCCACTCTCGAGCACGCTTATGGAGGACTCCGGCGGACGCATCTGGGTCGCGACGGTTCAGGGAGTTTGCGCCTGGCACCCTTCCCACGATGCCCATCGTGCGGCTGAGGCGGCTCGCACCGAGCCAATTCCGGTTCTGATCGAGAGAGTTCTCGTCGACGACGATCCCGTTCCCGAGTTGGGTAGCGCGTTGACCATGAAGCCGGACGAGCATCGGCTCGAGATCCGCTATGCCGGCCTCGACCTCGCCAGCCCGGAACGCGTTACCTACCGCTATCGACTTTCCGGATACGAGGATGAATGGATCGACGTCGGAAATCGCCACACCGCCTACCTCCAGCGCATGCCTCCGGGAACCTATCGATTCCAGGTCACTGCCGCGGATCGCAACGGGGTCTGGAACGAGGAAGGAGCCTCACTCGCCATCATCGTGCTGCCGCACTGGTGGGAGCACGGTTGGTTCCGTTTCGGGGCTCCGGCGGTTTTCATGATCGCCTTGCTCGGAATCGCCTATCTGCGTATCCAGTCAGTCAGGCGGCAGGCCCGGGAACAGGCCCTCCTCCAGGACGAATTCTCCCGCGGATTGATCGAGGCCCAGGAGTCCGAGCGGGCGCGAATCGCGGGGGAACTCCATGACGACCTCGGGCAGGATCTTCTCGTCATGAAAAGCCGGATCGACCTCGCGCGCCGACGTTCCGACTCGGAAGCCGACCAGGAGACGCTCCGGCAGGTTTCCGAATCGACCGCGGAGGTCCTCCGCAAGGTGCGCAGCCTGTCCCACCAACTCCGCCCTCTTCATCTCGACCACCTCGGATTGGCTGCCAGTGTCAGGAATCTCGTGAAGGAGGTCGCGGAGAGTGCCGGACTGGATTTCGAGGTGGATGCCGACGACCTGGGCGACTCCTTGTCTCCGGAAGCCGTCGTGGGGTTTTATCGGATTCTCCAGGAAGCGTTGAACAACGTCCTCAAGCACGCGGGGGCGAACTCGGTGAAAGTATCCCTGCACCGCGACGGAACCGATGCTTCCCTCGTCGTCTCGGACGATGGTCGTGGATTCGAAACTGGGACGGATCGACGCGTCCCCTCCGCTCCCGGGCACGGTCTCAAGGCGATGAGGGAACGTTGCGCTCTCATTGGCGGAAACCTCGATGTCATCTCCGCCCCCGGAGATGGAACCCTCGTACGTATCCGGATTCCCCTCCAGGTTCGTGGCGAATCCTGATCCCTCCGTCGCCGGAATCCCGGCCGGGCGCATCCTTCCACTAAGGTGTGTTCAAAATCCGCGCCTCACCCCGGTTTTCGAACACAACCTAGAGATGGGACTTGTTGTGGAAGGCGAATTTCACCAGGCTGTGGCTGCCGCTCAGGCCGAGCTTCGCACTGATGTTCTGCCGGTGGGTTTCCACGGTTCGGACGCTGATCCCGAGTTCGTTCGCGATTTCCTTGCTGGTCCGGTCTTCGGCGATCTGCCGGAGGATCCGTTTCTCCGCCGGTGTCAGGTTCTCCAGGCCCGGCTTCTCTTTGTGGAGTTCCCGAGTCCTGCGACTGCGCCGGAATAAAAAATCGGCGACCGAGGGGCTGATGAAGGTCCCTCCTTCGGCAACGATCCGGATGGCTTTGACCACATCATCGACCGCGTTTTCCTTGAGGACATAACCCACCACGCCGAGGTCGACCGCCTCGTTGAAGAGTGCCTCGTCCTCGTGCATCGTGAGGAGAATGATCCGGGTTGGAAGTTCTTTCCCTGACAAAACCCTTGCGGCCTCCAGCCCGGTCATTTGAGGCATGTCGATATCGAGGATCGCCACATCGGGCGGCGAAGCGAGAATCATCTCGAGGGCCTCTTTCCCGGAAGAAGCCTGCCCCACGAGCTTCAGATCGTCCTCCTCCTCGATGATCTCGCACAATCCTCGCCGGAAAATCGGGTGATCGTCGGCAGCCAGCACTTTCACAGTCATTCGAGAGGGGAATTTCCCTGCTAAGCGTCCTTCGATCAAGTGCGAAACAAGGGGGCGAATCTTCGATCGCGTCCCCGGGGACTTCGATCAAACTACGCGTCGAAACAAAAAAAACGCCAACAAGTGGCGGTGTTTTTTGGCGACCCTTACGGGATTGACTCCGCTTCGCTCCGTCTCTGCAGATCCGAGGGCAAAGCCCTCGTTCTTCAACCGCACTCGCGTTCGCTCGTCGCGGCGAGGCAGTCGACCCCTACGGGTCCTCGTCCCTACGGGTCTCAACAAAAAAACCGCCAACAAGTGGCGGTGTTTTTTGGCGACCCGTACGGGACTCGAATCCGGATCAGGGCTTCCGCGATTTTCCTCGATTTACCGCAATTTGCTCCAATTCAACACCTTGTGAAGAATGGGATTTGGCAGATCGCGGCAGATAACGGCGGATCGAGGGGAACATTTTGTTGTGCGTTGTTGTGCATTTTGGGTTTCTCAAGAAGTTCCGGGGCGGGTTTCGGTTCGACTTGCTGGTTCCGGGATTGATCGGAGCGGAGGCGGGCTGCCCGCCATCGCCCGGAGGGCGACGAAGGGCGGTGTTTGTGTTTCAGAGGCAGATCTATTCGTATCGCAGCTGCGCCGTTGCCGTCGTGTCCTTGTCGGATGTGGTTCTGATCCAATAGGCGTTGAAATCGTCCGGGAACCGGTGGGTCATCAACTCACCTTCTGGAACTTCAAATTTCCTATAGGTTTTCCATTCGCCGTAGCCGGTGATATCCACCTCGACGGTGATGGCAATATCCTCGTCGCTTGAATGTGCTGCCAACGAGTTTATGAGCGTTGTTGGGAGCATAAATGGGGTAACAGTTTTCGGTTTTGGGAGAGAGTGATCAAGTGCTGGCGGCGTAGCCAGACAACCGCGGCCCGCCGCCATGCGGCGGCGAAGTCGTGGCGACCGGTTCTCTCCCGGTTGGTTTGAAGTATCTCAAAAGCCTTTTCGCTGATCCATTCAAAAATGGCGTGCCGCTGGCGGCGGGTCCATCGCGGCGTATCGGACTGGAAGTAGGCCTGGACCGGGCTGAGGCCGTGAAGGCTGCGACGCGGCCGGGCATTGTGAAGATGGATGACCGCTCGAACCAGCGGCCGGAGCGATTTGGGTGAAGGGATCGGTTGGCCCGGGTCAAGAGCATCGAGGAGGCAGCGCTTGAACGAGCCGATGCCGTGTTCGATGGCGCCGTTGTACTGGGGCCGGCACACCGGACTGTTGAGCGGCAGGATGCAGTTCTCGGCGAGAGTTTGGCCAACCTGCCCTTCATTGAAGGGACTGCCATTGTCGCGTTTGAGGAACAGCGGTGCCCGGTGACGGCGTAGCAGGGCTTCGAGCCAGTCGGCATTTTCGCGGGCCGATTCGGATTGGAGCAGCAGCGGCTCGAAGTGATAATGGGTGGCCAGGTCCCGGGCCAGCACGACGACCAGTTTCCGGTTCGAAGTCGGCGTCCGCACCGCCGTTGCATCGATGGCCCAGGCCAGGTTGGGAGCCTGCCAGGTGAGATGGTGAAGCCGGGACCGGCGCTCGCGATTCCGGCTTTGCCGTTCTTCGGCGATGAGGCCCGCCAGCTCTCGCCGCGACACGGCGTGACGGACCGACCGGTAAAGGGCGCCGCTGCCCCGACTGCGCCGGGGTCCGTGGTGGAGCTGCGCCACCCGCGACCGAAGCTCGGCCACGGGCAGCGAAGCGGTTTTCTGCGGTCCCGGTTTCCGGATGAGTGGCTCGCCCCTTCGTCGCCGGGTCCGCCAGCGCCGCAGCGTACTGTAAGGCAGCCGAACCCAGCCGCACAGGTAGGCGGCACTGCGGCGCGGGCATCGCTGTCGCAGCCGCTCGAAGACATCGAGCCATTTACGGTGGTGGGACTCATCGTTTTTTTTTACCACGGGTATTCTTCTTCGTCTGATCGCTCTCGCGCAGATCGCTGAGCATCTCCCTCAGATCGAAGACCTCGGCCATCATCTCGAGGCGTTTCTCCAGGTCGCTGACCTTCTTCTCCAACCGGATCTTTTCGGGGTCCGGTTTCGGGATCGAAGGCCGGCCCGGTTCCCGGTTTTCCAGGCTCTCCATCAAGGCCTGCAGTCCCCGCTTCTCCCATTGGTAGTAGGTTTTGTGGGAGACTCCCAAGGCCCGGGCCGCCTGGCTGACCGTCATCTGTCCACTGCGCACCTGAAGGATGATCTCGGCCCGGCGTCTCGCCCGGCCCGCATTCTTCCTGGACATGCGGATACTCTATCACGATGAAGGGCTCTGTCCGTCCTGGATCTGCCGGAGGCGCTCCTCCAGTTTCGGGCCGCTGTTGCTGCTCTGTTTCTCCATCAGCTTGCGCAGCCGCGGGCTCAGCGCCGCCCCATCGCTCAACCGGGCGTGGTCCTCCAGCGCCTGGAGCATCCCCTCCATCGCCCGCTTCTGCCAGTTCTGGAAGGTCACGTAATTGATCTGCATCTGACGGCAGATCTCGCTCTGGTTGAGTTTCTCCGTCCAGGCCGCCAGCACGGCCCGGGCTTTCTCCTCGGAGCTGAAGCTCCGCGAGCTCCGGCGCCGCCGCCGCGTCTTGCGCTTGGTCTTCGCCGGGGGTTCCGTCTGTTTCTTCTCTTTGGATGTCATATTCGAGTTCCTGGTTGGTTTCGTCGTCATCGACCCGCAGTTTGAGTTTTCCTTTCTCGGCGTGCAGCACCACTGACTGGCCCTGCATCCGCCCGACCATGTAGAAGGGCGCCGCCGGACGGCCCCGCAGGGCCATCTCCAGCACGTTGTCGCGGATGCCGCGCTCCAGCGTCGTCTTCAGTTCGTGCTGGATTTCAAAGAAGCGGTCCGCCGGGCACAGCCCGCCGATCCCCTGGTGAGGACGCTTGTGGTTGTAGTACTGCATCCACAGCCGGATCCGTGCCCGGGCCGCCTCGAAGTCGTCGAACTGGGCCCGCCCGAGGAACTCCTGCCAGATCGAGCTCCAGAAGCGCTCCACCTTGCCCAGCGTCATCGGATGCTGCGGCGCCGAGCGGATGTGGGCGACCCGGTCCTTTTGGAGCTCTTTCTGGAAGCGGCTCTTGCCACGCCAGGCCGCATACTGCCGCCCGTTGTCGGTGAGCATTTCCTTCGGTACCCCGAACTCGGAGGTGGCCCGCCGGTAGACCTCGATCACCGCCTGGGCGGTCTGGCTGCGGAACAGTTCCGCTCCCACGATAAAGCGCGAGTAGTCATCCAGGTAGGCGATCAGATAGGCGTTCTTCCCGCCCAGCCGGAAGGTGAAGATGTCGCTCTGCCACATCTGGTTGGGCCGGGCCCGCTCGAAGCGCCGCGGCTTGGAACGGTTGCGCTTCGGTTTGGGCGGTTTCTTCTCGATCAGTTCCTCTTCGTGCAGGGTGCGCCGGACGGTTTCCGGACTGGCTTTCAGCATGAACATTCGCCGCATCACCTGCGCGATCCGTTTCACGCCCCAGCTGCTGTTCTCACGCTTGAGCTCCACGATCTTCTCGCGCACCGGTCCGGGCAGCCGGGAGGCCCTCGGCGGTCGCGAACCGCCGCCTCCGCTACGCTCCGGCGCCGTTTCGCGAAAGAGCCGCGCTTCGGCCCCTTCCTCTCGATAGAACCTCACCCAGGTGATCAACGTCGTCGCCGAGATCCCCAGTTCCCGGGCCACATCCGCCTGGGTGTAGCCTTCATCTAGGTGCATCAACACCGCTCGGAGTCGAAACTCCGGCGGATAGCTCCTTACATGGCGGCGTGCGCTTCGCTTACGCCGCTTCTTTCTTTGGACTCTCCTTCTTGGATAGACCTTCTCTGTTCTTTCTTGCATCGGGTGTCACTTTCAGTGTCACCCCATTTCCACTTCTCAATCCGCTTACGAACTGGTGGTTAGCACAGAATACGGCGGTGGCTTTCGGCACGACCGCCAGGCGGCGTCAACTCCCGCAGAGTGCGGTGTCGGATTGTTGCCCTCACCACCCGCCGCCGAGGGCTTTGATGAGGCGGACGGTGGCGATGAATCGCTGGGCGGAGATTTGGGCGTTCTGGCGCTCAAGTTGCAGGCGGGTGCGCTCGGCGTCGAGGTAGTCGATGAAGCTGATCGTGCCTCTCTCGTAGCGGTCGCGGATGAGTTCGGTGGCTTTGGCCGAGGAGGCGAGCGCTTCGCTCTGGGCGGTGCCTTGTTCGCGGCGGTAGCGGATTTGCGCGAGCGAGGTTTCCACGTCTTTCACGGCGGTGAGCACGGCCTGCCGGTAGTTGGCGATGGCTTCTTCGCGCGCCGCCTTGGTGCGGCGGACGTTCGCACCGATCACGGCGAAGCCGGTAATCGGCAGGCTGACGCTCGGGCCGATTGACCACACTTTGCTGTCAGGGCTGAAGAGGCTGTCCACGTCCTTGCTCAAGTAGCCGCCGGAGCCGGTGAGTCGGACGGAGGGAAAATAGGCAGCGGTGGCGACGCCGATGTCGGCGTTGCGGGCGGCGACGGTGCGCTCGGCCTTGGCGATGTCGGGGCGTCGTTCGAGGAGATCGGCGGGGAGTCCGGCGGGAATGTTCGGCGGCGTCTGCCTGAGGGGGCGTTCGGCGATGCGGAAGTTGGTCGCGGGTTCGCCGCAGAGCAGCGAGAGGGTGTCGGCGACTTCCTGCCTCTGGCGCTTCACGTCGGCCAGCTCGGCGCGGGCGGTGGCGAGTTCGGTGCGGGCGCGCTCGGCGTCGATCTCCGAGACCGCGCCAGCGTCGGCTCGCTGCTTGATGAGGTTGAGCGCCTTGTCACGCAATTCGATGGTCTGGCGCAGCGCGGCCAGCTCGGCGTCGAAGGAGCGAAGCAAAAAGTAATTCGCGGCGATGTCGCCGGTGAGGATGAGCAGGGCGTTGTGATAGTCGGCGGCGCTCGCGGCGGCTTCGGCGCGGGCGGATTCAAAAGAACGGCGCACCTTGCCCCAGAAGTCGATCTCGTAGCTGAGATCGAGCGTGGTGGTGAAGCTGTTGATGCGCGCGGCGGGAATCGTCACGGGCACAGGCGTGGGCAGGTTGCCGGATGTCTGCTCGCGCTCGGCGGTGCCATTGAGTCGGATGTCAGGGAGGAAATTGGCGGCGCTCACGCGGGCTTGCGCGCGTGCCTGCTCCACGCGGGCCACGGCGGCGCGCAGCGTCTGGCTGCTGGCGAGCGCACGGGCTTCGAGGCGGTCGAGTTCGCTGTCATGAAATACTTTCCACCACTCGCCGCGCGGAGCGTGGTCGCGAGGAGCGGCGGTCTGCCAGCGCCACTTCGCGGGCGTGATGTCGGCGGTGTCGGGCTTTTTGTAATTAGGCCCCACCGCGCACGAGGCGAGCGCAAGCGTGGCAAGACAGAGCGTGGTGCGGGTGAGCATGGCGTGGACAATCTTCAAATTTTGGCGGCCTCGACCTGGGCAGCTGCCTTTTCCGCAGCTTTGGCGGCGCGTTTCTCACGGCGACGTTTGCGGAATTGGATGGCGTCGTCGAAAAGCGAGTAGATGACCGGCGTGGCGAGGAGCGTGAGCAGCAGCGAGAGCGACTGCCCGCCGAGGATGACACCTGCGGTGGCGTTGTTGTAGGCGGCGCCGACGCCTTTGGCGAGCATCATGGGAATCATGCCGGCGACGAACGCCAGCGTGGTCATGAGGATGGGCCGTAACCGTTCCTTGTTGGCGAGCAGGATGGCGTCGAACCGCTCCATGCCCTTCTCGCGAAGTTGATTGGTGTGGTCGATCTGGAGGATGCCGTTCTTTTTCACCATGCCGAAGAGCACGAGGATGCCGAGCATAGAGAAGATGTTCACCGACTGCCCGAATAGGATGAGCGAGAGGATGGCGAAGGGCAGCGTGAGCGGCAGCGCGAGCAGGATGGTGAAGGGATGCACCCAGCTCTCGAACTGCGCGGCGAGGATGAGATACATGAAGATGAAGGCCATGAGAAAGGCGACCATGAAGGCCATGCCAGCCTTGGCCATTTCCTTGGAGCGTCCAGCGCTGCCGCTGGCGTAGTCGGCGGGCAGGCCGAGGTTTTTCACCGCGCTTTCGATGCCTTCGAGGATCTGAGTTTCGCCGACGCCGGGGGCGTTATTGGCGGTGATGGTGACCTGGCGGCGGCGGTTGAGGCGGTTGATCTGCGAGGGGCTGTCGGTCTTTTCCAACGTGAGCAGATTGGTGACGGCCACGGGTCCGGCCTTGGTCGAGGGCACGGTGAGGATGTTGAGGATTTCGCGATTGTTGCGGTAAACCTCCTCGGCCTGAAGGTGGATGTCGTATTGCTCGCCGCCATCGTCGTAGGTGGACACGTCGAGCCCGCCGACGAGCAGGCGCAGTGTGGTCGAGATGTCGGCCATGCTCGCGCCCATCTCCCCTGCCTTGCTGCGGTCCACGGTGCCGGTGATTTCCGGTTTGCCGGGGATGAGCGTGGAATCGAGGTCGCGGATGCCGGGCAGGTCTTTGGCTTGCCGAATCACTTCCGCAGTGGCGCGGGTGAGCGTATCGAGGTCCGGGCCGGCGATGAAATACTGCACGTTGGCACTGGACATGCCGGTGTTGAACGGCGGCACGGAGAGCACGGTGATGCGCCAGTCCGTCGGGAAGTTCGGGACGATTTGCGTCCGCACCGTGTCCATGATCGTCTGCTGATCGGGCCGTTGCGCGGGGTCGGTGAGCCGCACGAAGATGCCCGCGAGATTGGGGGTGCGCTGGTCGTTGTCGCCGATGGTGAGCAGCGTGCCTTCGACGCCATGAAGCTGCCGCATCTCACGCGCAAAGCGCTCGGCCATCAGGTCAGTGGCGGCGAGGCTGGTGCCTTCCGGGGTGCGGATGTCCACGACGAACTCGCCTTCCTCGACCGGTGGCAGAAAGCTTTTCTGCACAATCTTCATCAGCGTGGGCACGGCGAAGAGAATCCCGATGCAGCCGAGCACGATGACCCACCGGTGCCGCATGGAGAAACGCAGCAGCACCATGTAAAACGCCTCCACCGGACGATAGAAAAGATTGACCAGATGCTCCAGCCAGACATCGAAGCGCGTGCCGACGCCGCGCCGAAACATGCGCGCTGAGAGCGACGGAGTGAGCGTGAAGCTGACCAGCAGCGACACCGCGATGGCGAAGGCCATGGTGAGGCCGAAACTTTTCAAAAACATGCCGACGATGCCGCTGAGGAAGGCGACCGGAACAAACACAGCGAGCAACGAAAGCGTGGTGGCCAGCACGGCGAGGCCGATCTCACGCGGCCCCTCGACCGAGGCGGTGAAAGAATCCTCCTTTTTCTCCTCCATGTGGCGGAAGATGTTTTCCACCACGATGATGGCGTCATCAATGACGATGCCGACCGCCAGCGCGAGGGCGACGAGGCTGATGACATTGAGCGTGAGACCCTGCGCCCACATCACGCCGAAGGCGGCGATGATGGAGGTGGGTATGGCCAGCGCGGAGATGAGCGTGGCGCGGGAGTTGCCGAGGAAGACGAGCACGACGATGGCGGCGAATAACGCCCCAAGAATGAGATGCTCCTTCACCGCATGGACGCTGGTGCGGATGACCTTCGACGTATCGCGCACGACTTCGACCGTGTAGCCGGCGGGCAGCAGATGCTTCACTTCTTCGAGTTTCGCGTTCACGGCGTCCACCACGGCCACGGTATTGGTGCCGCTCTGTTTGCGGATGGAGAGCACCACGGAGGGCACGCCATTGTTGCGCGCCACGGTGAGCGCCTCTTCCGCGCCGTCTTCCACGCGGGCCACGTCGCGCAGCCGCACCAGTCCGCCCTTCGCTTCACGCACCACGAGCGCGCCGATTTCCTCGATGCTCCGTGCTTTGCCCTGCACGCGGAAGCCCGCTTCGCTCGCGGCGTTCTTCACCGTGCCCGCCGGGATCTGCACGTTCTGCGCACGGATGGCACGCTGCACGTCCAGCGCGGTCAGGTCGTAGGAGCGCAGGCGCATCGGGTCGAGCCAGACATTGATTTGCCGCAGCCGTCCGCCGAGCAGCGTGATCTGCCCCACACCGCCCACGCTCTCCAACTGCCGCCGCAGCACCTTGTCCGCATACTCGGTGATCTCGCGCACCGGTCTGTCGGCGACGAGCGCGAGGTTCAGGATCGGCGCGGCATCGGGATCGAGCTTCTCGATGATGGGCGCGTCCACGCCATCCGGTAGCTCGGGAATGACGCGCGCAATACGGTCGCGCACCTCCTGCGCCGCCACGTCGATGTTTTTCTCCAGCACGAAGGTGACGAGCACCTGTGAGATGCCTTCGCTCGACACGGAACGCAGCTCGTCAATGCCGGCGACGGTGTTCACCGCCTCCTCGATTTTGTCCGTGATTTCGGTCTCGATTTCCTTTGGGGTCGCGCCCTCCTGCCGGGTGACGATGCTGACCGTGGGGAAGTCAATCTTCGGGAAACGATCCACCGGCAGCTTCGTGTAGCCGAGCAGACCCACGACGACGAAGACGAGGATGATGACGCTGGCAAAGACCGGGCGTTTGACGGAGATAGCGGCGAGCCATTGCATGAGCGTGACGGAGAAAAGTTACGGTGCGGGTTGGAACGCGGCACCATCCACGGCATCCGCTCCGGGCTGGAGCAGCACAGACTCGCCCGCCGCCGCTCCGCGTCGGATTTCGATGAAGTTCTCGCGGGTCTCGCCCACCTCGACGAGCCGCTCGGAAAGCGTGTTGTTTTTCTCGACGACGAAAAGCTTCCGGCGCGAGCCCTCGACCCGCAACGCCTCGACCGGCACGACCGTCGCCTTCTCCTCGCTTAGAAGGATGCGCGCATTGCAGAAAAAGCCGGGGCGCAAAGTGCCGTCCGCGTTTTCCGCCTCGGCCTCGACCACGAGATCGCGCGATGCCTCGCGCATGGCCGCACCGAGAAATTTCAGTGTGCCGGTGAACGTCCGCGCGGGAAACGCCGCCGTGGTGAACTCCACCGTCTGCCCGACTGCGAGCATGCCCACTTCCGTCTCCGGCACGTTCAGCACCAGTCGCAACGTCGCCAGATCGACGACCCGCGCCACCTGCGAGTCAGCCTTCACATACTCGCCCGGCTGCACCATGCGCTCCGCCACGACCCCGGCAAATGGCGCGCGAATGACGGCATCGGTGAGCGTCTTTTGCGCCATGTCGCGGCGCGCCAGGGCTGCCGCCAGATCCGCCTCACGCGCCGTGGTGTCGGTGCGGAGCTTTTGGAAATCGGCCTCCGCGATGGCGCGCTTTTGAGCGAGTGGCTCGTTGCGCTCCTGCTCGTTCTTTGCCAGCTGCAGGTGGGCCTTTGCCATTTCCAGCGCAGCCTCGGCTTCGGCCAGCGCGAGCTTTGCCTGACGCTCATCCAGCTTCACCAGCACGCCGCCCGCCTTCACGACCGAGCCGCGTTCCACCGGCGCTTCCACCACCTTGCCTATTGCGTCCGCGGCGATCACCGCGTCATTCCTGCCGATGAGCTGCCCGGTCACGCGCAGAAAACGCGGCACCTGCCGCTCAGTGAGCGTCGCCGTGCGGCCTTTCACCGATGCGACTGGTTTCTTCTCAGGCGCGACGGCGACCGGTTTCTCGCCACAAGCTGGTAGCAACGCGGCCACTGCGATGAGCACGAGTGTTTGAGTGAGGATTCGTTTCATGGGGAATGCTTTCGTTTTGTCACGCCTGACTTGCTGCCGCCGATGCCGTGCAACGCCAGCTCCGTGATGCTCCGGGCCAGCCGGGCAATGGTTTCCTCCGTGTTTGGCACCGCAAAGCCGAGCCGCTTGATGACCTCGGCGCTGTGCTCGTAATGGACGCACATGCCCACGATGTGATGCGCCCGCATCTCGACCTCTGATTTCTCCATCAAGCCGTCGCCGAGTGCTTCCACGATGCGCTGCAACTCCGCGAAAATGGGCCGCACAATCAGCTTCACCAGTTCATTGAGCGCCGCCGTCGGCTGCCGCATCTCGTGCGCCATCAATTTCCCCAGCACCGGATGCGACGGGCGTTTCAGCAGCACAAAACGCAGGCAGAAGGCGATCCAGTTCCCCAGCGCCTCGCGTGCATCCCGTCCATCTTCCAGTTTCACCGGCCGCTCTTGCTGCAACGCCTGCTGGTGGGAAGCCACCAGCAGCTCGCGGTAAAGCCCCTCCTTGCTCCCGAAGTAGTAATTGATCGAGGCCACGTTCACCCGCGCGCGGCGGCTGATCTCCCGCACATTCCCCGCCGCAAACCCGCCCTTCGCAAACACCACCGCCGCAGCCGCCAGAATACGCTCCTTGCGCGCCTCCGGGTCGCGCTCGCGGGATGATGTCGGAGTGACTTTTGGCATGGGATTGAAACGACTGTTTATAAACGGCTGTTTGATTCCAGCTTTCTGCCGCTTTGTCAAGGTGCGTTTCCCCGACTTTATCTCCATCCCGATTTTCGCAGCGCGCGCGTTAGAAGGAACTCCGCGCGGCGCTGCATCTTCCGTCCCTGGATGTTGATGGCCGACTGGATACGGCGGTCGTAGGCGTCCACGTTGGTCACGTATTTCACCGCGTTGGTGAGGCTGATGCGGAAGACTTGGAACGTGTTGATGACCGCCGCCGAGCTGCGCGCGGAGCCGTGGCGCGCGACCCACGCGGGGAGTTTCACGCCGAGCTTCTGTGCGCCCGCGTTCCAACCGGCAGCGAGTTCACCGACACGCTTGAGCAGTTCGCGTTTGAGGGCGCGCAGCGCCGATGCGTCCACGGGATATGGACTGTTGAGATTGCGCGGATTGACGCGGCCGGTGCGCGGGTCGCGGAGCCGTTTGTGGATCTCCGCCGGATCGGCCAGCTTCACGCCCTTCTTTTGTGCAGCGGCGACCATCACGCGCGCGAGCTCGGCGATGATGGTGCCTTCGCCCGCCTTCTTTGCTGCGCTGCCGCGTTTTCCTTTCGATGCGGGCGGCGTGATGGCGACGACTTCCTTCACGTCCTTCGACCGAGAAGACATCCCGCAGCTCATCAAGGCGCTCCATGCCGCCTATGATTGGCTCTATTCGTAAAAGGCGTGATTCGCCTGCCCCGTGCAACCGGGGCTTCTTGCCTCATCAAACGGCGCCCTTGCTGAACCTGCGGTCCTCGCCCCTCACCTGTTCGAGAAGCCTTGCCAGTTCTTCCGGCTTCGCTTTGGCTGCCAAGCGCAGACCCACCTTCATCGAATCGCTGCGGCTAGTGAAATCGTGACCCGCAGTGCTCAGCAACTCCTTGATCACCCCCAAGGCTCGGGCATCAGCGGCAACGCCGCTGGTGAAGATGAAGCCGCGCAGCGTGAAGAATCCGGGCAGCACGAAACTGAAAAGCAGTGGCGCAAGGAGAAGCAGCCCAAGTACCTTCCAGAAAGAAAAGTTCGATGCGGAAGGCGCTGGTTCTCC
>JAGRPC010000203.1 GCA_020439925.1 Verrucomicrobiia bacterium
CTAGCTCTAGCTCTAGCTCTAGCTCCGAGGTGCGTGGGTTTTCATGGCCCGAGATCTCCGCTCCCGAGCCAGTTCTTGGAGCATGTCCCTCGTCGCCGGATCGAGCTCCGGCCCCTGCTCAAAAATTTCGATGTCTGGAGAGATGCGTTGCTTGGAACCATAAAGTTCCGCACCCATGGCAAGCTCTTCTGCAATGGCCGCGTACTCTCGTCTCACGTCGTCCCATTTGAACCCCCAGACCTCTCCTGCCGTCCAATCATTTCTCAGTGCAAGGACGGCAGCCAATTTGTTCGAGGCGACAACCCTAGCCATTCTTCGAGCGACGTCCTCGTGATTCTCGTGGATCCACTGCACGCTGTTCCCCGACGCTTCTCCCCTCAGCTGACGAAAATGCACGGAAAGAAGTCGGAAGAAAAGATCAAGGTCATCTGTGGCAGCTTCCGGAAACAGGTAAGCATCGTCGATCGCCCACCACATATACTGGTCAGCTCTTGCCTTCAGATTTTCGTCCAACTTCTCCCGCTTCGGAAAATCCTTGATCCTGCGCCCGAGCTCCTCCTTGAGAGTCTGATCGCGCCGCCGAGCTGTCTCCATCATGGACTTCCATGCAGTGCCCCGCTCCGATTTTTTCCCGGAAACGAGCAGCTTCAGCGCCACAGGCGAATTCTCCGCAAATACCCCGGTCCGCAACAGGATGAGACAGTCTGACAAAGAGCACGCTGATTCCGATCGTCTGAATGACCTCGCGAGGTCGGCTGGCCACTCGTCTTCAACGGCGCAGGACAGGACGAACTGACCCTTCACGGAATCACGACACCACGCGATGTTCTCGGCGGCGGTCCAGTGCTTGCTCTTCACGGGCGGATCCGTCAAAACCGGGACCACAGCCTCTACGAGGTGCTTGTAGTAGGCGGCTCGGCGTTCTTCAGAATCCCGGGATCGGAGCGCCATTTTTCGGACTCGTCTCCAGTCGATCACCGGGACAGCAGAATCCTCAGACACCACAGTAGCACCGGAATCGTCCACCTGAGCTCCCGGGCAACTCGACTCGGTCACCGTCTCTACACGATGTCCGGGTCCGGCAGGACCCGGACATAGTTCCTCCTCAAGAGGAACTGAAGCTTCGGCCCCTTCCCCGGAAGGGGTTTGGGGTTCTCCTTTGGGATCACCCTTATACTGGTCCCCCGAAACCCAGTCCTCTGGATCCTGGGGGAGTGGACCTTCTACTTCGAGCTCTTTGGAAGCTCCATTGACCTCCCCCACCTCATCGTCTGGAGCTGACCATCCGGCATTGAACTCCTTCTTGGAGAGCTGGGTCCGCCCATCGAAATCGTAGATCTTGTAGCTTCCATCCAAGGCAAACTGAATCACCCGTTCCTTGCGCCAAAGTTCCATCGGGAGACGAACCACATGCACCTGGACGATCGATCCCTGCCTCTCGCCGCGATCGTTCTTCAGGATCACATAGGTGATCCACCCATTCTTGTTGAGATAAGCCATCGCCCTCTCGACTCGGTTCTCGCCAATTCTGAGGGTCGCATCTTTAATGGTTCGCTTTACCCTGCTTGCCTCCCATCGATGCGGCGGAGGCATCGAACGCAGAACAGCGTATACAAGCAGAGCATCAGAGTTCCCCATCTTGAAGATGACATCGTTCGGAATTCGAGCGTGAGGAATCTCGTTCGGACAACTGCTCAAAAACTGCAGCCCGTTCAAGAATTTACGGTCAAGTCCCATAAGCTTATGTGGGTTCCACTGACGCTCGCTGCGTCCGTGAGTTCGTGGATGACGCGCCCCCGCCAACTTCTCTCGGCCGGAGGCATCGTTTCGAAAAAGCAGCATTCTACTTTTTACACTTGAATTTTTGTGTAATTTGTAGAATCGTCAAGAAGAGATTCCAATGAACCCGGAAACGCTTCTCAACTACCGTCGCCTGCCCTCGCGTTTGAACGCCGAGGAAGTCGCCGTTCTCGTGGGATATTCCGTCCACGACATCCCGGTTCTCGTCCGTGCCGGGCTCCTGAAGCCGCTGGGCGCACCTGCTCCGAATGCCATCAAGTATTTCACCTCATCCGACATCGAGGAAAAGGTCTCCGATCCGAAGTGGGGCGCCGGCGTCACCTACTGCCTCTACAAGCACTGGCGTGATCGCCGTCATCCCTCCACCGAATAATCTTATGGAAACTGCCAACCGCACCCTGCGGCGCCTCCGCCGCGAGCGGGACCTCACGCTCAAGACCATCGCCGAGAGGACGGGGTTCTCCATCTCCTATGTCTCGGCCATCGAGACGGGCAACCGTTCCCTCACTCTCGACAATGTGAGTGTGTTTGCTGATGCCCTCACGCAGGAAGATCCAGAGACGAAGGAAGAGATCCAGGCCACTCTCATGAGTGCTCTCGAGGCCGATGAACATCACTTGAAGGAAGCCCGTGCCGAACAGAAGTCGGCAGTCACCGCGAAGACCCTGCGTGCCTTCGAGCGCGACATCTACGAAGGCCTCCGCATCCTGCGTGGTGGTCGCATCGAGGATACCTCCTACAAGCTCCTCGAGCAGGAGGGCTTCGACATTCGCGACCATGGACGCACCCTGGCTCGCCGCTCCATCATCGAGGTGGACGGCGAGCTCTTCGAGGTCGAGTTCGCCTTGGCACGGGTCGAGAAGGATGCGGTCTCCGATGGCTTCATTGATCACGACCTCCCATAGCCTCATCACCCGGCAGCGCCGGGCACACGGCCTGTGCCCCATCGCATAGGACCGGTGCACTCCAGGTCTCAATTCAAACAAAGCGCTCCCCCCCTTTACGATCGTGAACGGTGACAACCAGTGTTTCCAGCTTCTCAGCGAGAAGAGTCTCGCTGAGATCTTGGATGTGAGCACGAGGACTTTGAGAACCTGGCGGATGGAAGGTCGGTTGCCCTACATTCGGATCTCTGCTGGGACCGTGCGTTACGACCTCGCCGAAGTCATGGCGGCACTTGATGAAAAAAAAGTCAACGCGCGGAGGACGCGTCGGCTCGGGGCTGATGACGAGTGAGGAACTCGTGCGCCAAGCCACATGGAACAAGGTGTTTTGGTCGCGACCGCTGGATCAAATGCACAACAACGCACAACACATTGTTCCCCTCAATCCGCCGCTATTTGCCGCAATCTGCCAAATCCCATTTTTCACAAGGTGTTTAATTGGTGAAGATTGCGGCAGATCGAGGAAAATCGCGGAAGTTCTGATCCGGATTCGAGTCCCGTACGGGTCGCCATAACCTACACAAGTTCAGTAGGTTGTGAATTTTACCAGTACGGGTTGGTCGACTTACCCGAACCGACCAACCGGTGAGTGACGTTGCCCCCGGATCTGGAACAGCCGGACCTTCAGTAATTCACCGCCAACTTGCGTCGCCGAAAGTTCGCATTTCCATCGCATACGACCCAAGTTCAGAGCCTGTTTTCAATTCCCCTGGTCCAAGTCTTCACACGCGAAGACTCCGTTTCAGGAGGTTTAGAGCAATTTAAATAAAACTGTATCCGCAATGAGCAAACCAATGAGCGGCATCTTTGGCGGTGACTTTCGAAAGTGCCTCACCGATGGCGGTGAGTAGTTCTTCGGGAGTTCTGGCCTCGGCTCCGCGGAGAAGGTTCTTCACTTTGCTCCACATCAATTCGATGGGATTGAGATCTGGTGAATAGGGCGGGAGGAACAAGGCCGTTGCGCCAGCCTGTTCGATGAGTGCGATGGTTTTGGTGTTTTTGTGGGCACTCAGATTATCCATGACAACCACATCGCCGGATTCAAGTGTCGGGAGGAGGATCTCGCGTGCATAAGCGCGAAAGACTTCCGTGTTGGTGGCCCCTTCAATGGTCATGCAAGCGCTGCTTCCATCGAGGCGGATTGAACCGATCATTGTCGTGGTCCGCCATCGGCCACAGGGAGCTGCGCTGTGCAGGCGCTGACCACGGGGCGCTCGACCACGAAGGCGCGTCATATTCGTTTTCGCTGCCGACTCGTCGAGGAAGACAAGACGCGCCGGGTCGAAGCGGCCCTGGTGCCGCCGCCATCGGCGCCGCGCCCGGGCGATATCTTCGCGGTCCTGTTCGCTGGCCCGGAGCGTCTTTTTTTATATGTCAGCCCCATGTTCTCGAGCGCGTAATGAATCGCTGGCAGCGTGCAGTCCAGTTCCAGAGCAGCGCGCAACTCTTCAAGGGTCATGTCCGGTTTCCCGGCCAGAAGCTTTTTCATCTCGCGCCGGTGCGAGGCGAGGATCTTCGGCTTGCGGCCGCTATGGTGATGACGCGGCCCGATCTCTCCGGTGTGCCGGCGCTGCTGAATCAGTTTCTTCACAAAGCCCAGCGACACGCTGAAGCGCATCGCCACCTGCTCGCGAGTTCCCTCTCCGCGATCGTAAGCAGCCAGAATTCGTTCACGCAGATCCAACGAGATGGTAGCCATCTCGAACTATAACATCATCCCCGAAAACGGCTATAGTTTTATTTAAAACGCTCTAGGGATTAAGCACCTTAACTTTCCTGTCGCTCTGGCACATTCGCCCAGAAGATCGGAAGCCCGATGCGAAATTCTAATTGGAAATGGGCAACAGGAAAACCGCCGGGATTTTCAATAAAGTACACGAGTTCTTCCCCATATTGGCCAGTCGAATTGGTGCGTTGGTATCCGCCAGCATCACATCCCACTATACGCAGCAACCAGCGAACGAAGTTTCCTCTCGACTAGGTTTGGGTGCGGGAGAAAACTGCCGCATGAACCAGCGATTCGAGAGGAGGTCGATGGCTGCAACCGGAATGGAGGCCGGAACCTCCAACCTATCACCAGGAACTCCGCCACGAGATCAGCCTCAGCATGTAATTTCTCAGAATGCCAACCATCGGAGAACCAGCGCCTTCCGCATCGAACTTTTCTTTCTGGAAGGTACTTGGGCTGCTTCTCCTTGCGCCACTGCTTTTCAGTTTCGTGCTGCCCGGATTCTTCACGCT
>JAGRPC010000204.1 GCA_020439925.1 Verrucomicrobiia bacterium
ATGGATGGTTCTCAGACATGGTGCTCCTCGGCTGGATTCCGGGAAAGGGCCCGCGTTTTGCCTCCGATGCATTCATGCAGCAAGGCCCTCGCGCGTTCGAGGCGCTTGCGGAGGTTGGTCGGCGAAATCTCGAGAGCCGCGGCGGCCTGTTCACTGTCGAGGCCCTCGAAGTAAAAGCGTTTTACCGCGGCCTTGAAGTTGAACGGCAATCGTTCGACACAATCGCCGACGATTTCAAAGACCCCGGCGCCTTCGTTCCTGGTGGTCTGCCAGGCGGCGATGTTGATCTCCAGTTCAACGAATTCCAGGCTCTCCGGAGAGATGCCCAGTGGAAGTCGTTGTTGGTTCCGAAACCAGTCCTTGATCTTGTTTCTCACGATCCCTCGCATCCAGGCGCCGAACTCGCGACTCTCGTCGAAGTCTCCGAACCTTCTCCAGGCACTGACGAAGGCGTCCTGGACGATGTCCTGTGCCGAGGCACGGTCGCGGGTCACGGCTCCGGCAAAGACGAGCAGTTCCCGGTGGTGTTCCCGCATCAGACACGAGAAGCGTCGTCGGTCTTCTTCACCAATGGCGTTGGTCGTCGGCAGCTCCATTCGAGTGCCTATTCGATCAAATCCGATCACGGTGTGACAGAATCGAATGAAAAAGGTGACGGCGCGCCTGCTGGTGAGTGCGTCCGCGGCGTTGGCGCCCTCTTCATTTGGAATCTCGAGGAATGGTGCTTTCGTTTTCCACAATTAGATTGTAAAACCAGAATATCAGGATATTCTAATTATCATGATTTTCAGGCAAGGTGGTGTCGGATATGGATGGATCGACTTCTTCTATCTCCTGCGATCCCGATGGCCCGTGGTGTTTCTCTTTGCTTCGCTGGTAATGGTTGCAGGCGCTGCGTGGAAGCGTCACGCTCCCGGCCTCTTCGAAGGAGAACTGACGATCGCGCTCGGCGACGACGCCATGGGCGATCCCTCCTCGGCTGCCGCTGGTTTCCGGCCGAGCGGGAGCCACGATCTTTATCGGGAGGCTGCCGAACTCGGCAGTCGCGCCATGCTTTCCGAGGTGGCCGGACCTTCGGGGATCGTGAAACGATGGAAGGTCGGCGAAGCCGACGACCTGCTCCGTCTCCTTGAATCCCGGGTGAGTATCGGAGTGCTGCCGGAGGAACGTCATCTTGTCGTCAGGGCGAGGGATCTCACGGCCGAGCACGCCGCTTCCCTGGCCAATTCCATCGGTGACCGTTACCTGGCTCGGAAGGAAACGGAAGCCCGGGCCGAAGCCGGTGCACGGGTCCGCCGTCTGTCGGAGGAAATCGAGGGCCGACACCGTGAGATCTCCCGAATCGAGGAAGAACTCGTCGAACTGGCCGACACGGGCGCCGCGCAGGAGGAACTGGCGCCGCTTCGACGCCGTCTTGCTACCGCGCAAAACCTGGTCCACTCGCTCGGAGCCAAACATCAGCTTGCCCTTCTCGAAGCGGAGGAGGCGGAAGGAGAGGCTCGCATCATCTCCTACGCTCGTCCCGAGCGCACCCGAGCCACGACTCCGTGGTGGCTGTCCTTGCCGGGACTCGGAATCTCGGGTGTTCTTGCCGGGATGATGGCCATGGTCGCTCTGGAGGCATTCTGTCGCAGGACCCGATGGGATGCCGTTTCCGATCTCATGAACCGCCTGGACCTGCAGTTTGCGGGTTTTGCCCCCGTTCAGGGAGGATCCCCGGTCACGGGTGTGCCGGTCACTGCCGCCGTTCTCGAACCCTATCGCGACATCCGCAATCGTCTCCTGAGGCTTCCCCTGGGAGAATGCCTTTTCGTCACCCTGATGCCGCTGCGAAAGCAGGATGCCTCGCCGGAGGCGATCAGCAATCTAGCCTGTGTCCTCGCCGATGCGGGCCGTACCGTGCTTGTCGTCGACGCCGACTTCCGGAATCCTTCGCTTCATCCGCTTTTCGATGCGGCCCATCACCCGGGTCTTTCCGATTTTCTTTCCGGGGAGATGCGTCTCGAGGAAACCGTGATTCGATCCCGTCGCGCCAATCTCTGGTTCATGCCTCCCGGACCGCTTCACGACGATCCTGGCGGTCTTCTGAACGGGAAGCGCATGGATGATCTCGTGCGCGATCTCAAGACCCGTTTCGATTTCATTCTCGTCGCCTCGCCGTCGATCCACGAAGTCTCGGATGCGGGAATCCTCGCTTCCATGGCCGACTGCAATGCGGTGATCACGCCCTATCTCGGGCATTCCGTGAGGAAGCTCCGCGAGACGCGTACGGCTCTCGAGACGGTTCACGCGCCGCTTTCGGGGGTGCTCCTGACGACACGCGCCGAGACGGCGGCTCCGATCCGGGAGGCGTCTCCCGAACGCTCAGTGAAAGCACCGGCAGCAGGGATGCGCGGTTGACCCCGGTTCACGAGAGGGAGCGTCCCGACTCGCTGCCGGTGGAGGCGGAGAGGAAAGGTTCGAAGTGGTGCCGCAGGGGGTGCGGGACGATCGCGGTGAGGAGGATGTCGTTGCCTTCGTAATCCTGGCCCACGATCTTGCCCTCGCGATGGAGGAGGGCGATGAGGTCCTGTCGCGACTGGGGAACCCGCAGCTGCAGGCGCGAAACCCGGTCGATCATGAGATCGGACATCCGGTTGACGAGCTCTGGAATGCCTTCGCCGCTGTGAACGGAGACAAAGACCGCCTCGCGCTCGAAATGCCGCTTCAATTCATGAAGCCTGGCTTCGTCACCGGCGATGAGATCGACCTTGTTGAGAACGGTCAGGGTCGGCTTGTCGGCGGCGCCGAGTTCGCGGAGGACCGAGAGGGTGGTCTCGTGGAAGGCATAGATCTCCGGTGCGCTCGCGTCGAGAACGTGGATGAGGAAGTCCGCAAGAACGGCTTCCTCCAGCGTGGCCTTGAAAGCCTCGACAAGGCGGTGGGGAAGGTTGCGCACGAACCCGACGGTGTCGGTGAGGAGCAGGGTCTGGCCGTCGGGAAGCTCGATGCGTCGCGTCGTGGGATCGAGGGTGGCGAAGAGCTTGTCTTCGGCGAGAACCTCGGCGCCCGCGAGCAGGTTGAGGAGCGAACTTTTGCCCGCGTTGGTGTATCCGACGATGGAGGCCTGGCAGATGCCCTCGTCGGTTCGCTGCTTCCGTTGGGTCTGGCGATGGCGGCGGACCTCGTCGAGTTCCTCCTTGATCCTTTCGATGCGGCTGCGGGCGAGTCGGCGGTCGACTTCGATCTGCTGTTCACCCTCGCCGCGGGAGGCGGCGCCGCCTCCCTTGCCTCCGCCGGAACCTCCGCGCTGGCGGTCGAGGTGGGACCACATCCGGGCGAGCCGCGGCAGGGAATACTGCATCCGCGCCAGCTCGACCTGGAGCCGGGCCTCGCGGGTCTGGGCCCGCATCCGGAAGATGTCGAGGATGACCTCCTCGCGGTCGATCACCGTGATGTCGCCCTCTTCCTCCCATGCGCGTTGCTGGGCGGGGGCCAGTTCGTTGTCGAAGACAATGCAGTCGGCTCCGATCTTCTCAGCCTCCTCGATCAGTTCGTGGGCCTTGCCGGATCCGGTCAGGTATCGCTTGTTCCTGTCCCTGACAAAGACACAGGCACGTCCCGCGATGCTAATGCCGAGAGTGCCGACGAGTTCGGCGAGCTCGTCCAGCAGGCTCTGCGCGGAGGCCTCGTCGGCACGGTCGAAATAAGCGCCTATGAGGAAGGCGCTCTCGACCATTCGTGGTTTCTCGCGGGTGTCGAACATCAGGAGAGCAGCGACCGCAGCGTCGCAAAGTCTTTCTCGATCGCGGCGAGGACGGCCGGCACGAGGGACGCGTCCCCGTGTCCGAGATACTCGACATGCAGGCTCACGGGACCGCGGAAATCGCTCTCCTTGAGAAGCTTGTAGAAGCCCTTGTCCACCGCGCCCTCGCCGACGGGGCCCCAGCCCAGCGTGTTGTTCTGCCAGGACGGCTCCTTCACGTAGACGGTGTCGAGATGCGGCTTCACCGCGGCGAAGTGAAGGGGCCAGGCCTTCGCGCCCTCGACGGTGGCGTGGCCGATGTCGAAGGCGACGCCGACATGAGCCGGATCAAATTCGGAAAGGACTTCGGCGAGATCCCAGACAGGGGCTCCGAAATAGTTTTTGCCCGAGTGATTCTGGTAGATGGGCTTGATCCCCAGTTCGCGGGAGAGTGCCACGAGATCGCGGAGCCGCGGGCGGAATTCGTCGAGCTGTGGGCGGACCGGCTTGGAGAGGTCGTAGAGGTAGTAACCCATGCGGAAGCGCTTCACCCCGAGGGCGGCCGCGGTCCGGAGGACCTTTTCGGTCTGCTGTTCGTCGGAGACCTCGTTGATCGCGGTGGTCATGACGGTGAAGGAGAGCCCGCGCGCCTTGAGCGCTTCGACGAGCCGGGGAAGGTCTTCGTCAACCCGATCCGGCTCGACGTGGCCCTTGGGCCGCACCGCTCCCTCGATGCCGTTGAAACCAAGGGCCGCGATCTTTTCCGCCGTCTCCTCGTAGGAAAGCGGCTGAAGGGCCTTGGTGAAGGTGCAGAACTCGTGGCGTCCAGTCACGGCCGGTTTTTCCTCCGCGGCAAGTTCCGAGGCGAGCGGAGCAAGCGCAAGGGCAGCGGACTGCCGGAGGAAACGACGGCGCGAGGAATGGGGGGGATGAGACATGGAGTTACCGTATCGGTGCTTGCCCGGATCGGCAAGAATGGAGATAATCCCTCATCCGCGCCTGATCCACGAGCGATGTCACGGTTTTCACGACGCCAGATTCTCTGCCTCGCGGGCTTCGGTCCCGTCGCCCCGGCAATGGCCCAACTCATCGGGAAGGGCAGCGGGGGCTGGTCGATCCGCGGAACCGAACCCATCGAGGTCTTCCACGGGGATCGACGGGTCACTTCCTACCGGACCGGCTACGAATCCATCGTGCCACGCTTCGAACCCGTGGTGGGGCCGACGGGAAAGGCCTGTATCTCGGTGGGGCAACCCAAGGAGGTAACGTCGAAGCATTGGCCGGGCGGTCTCGGTTTCGCCCTGGGAAACGTGAACGGCTATCGGTTTTTGCCGGGCGTTTCGGAAGGGCAGGAGGAAATTCCTCTCCTCAAGCGGGGCCTCATCCTGCACCGCGGCATGAACGGGGTGCTCATCAAGGACTCGGCCGTGGTGATGCGGGTGAAGTCGGAATGGGTCGATGCGGAAGATCCGGTGCGACGGATCGCCTCCGACCGCCGGGAGATCACCCTTTTCCACCGCGAGGATGGTTCGCTGGCCCTCAGCCTTTCTCTCGAATTGATGGCCGACGCCGGTGACCTGGAACTCGGGGTCGACGAGACGGGAGGATGGATGGTGGGGCTGGTTCCGGGCATGGCCTGGAAAAAGGAGGAAAGGGAAGAGCCTGTCTTTCGAAACCGGGAGGGTCTCAGGAACTCGGAGGCTCAGAAGGCGGGGTCGAATTGGGTGGTTTGTCAGGGACTTGATGCGGGCGGGACCGCGGCGGGAGTGGCCGTGCTCGACCATCCCGGGAATCCCGGATCTCCCGCCCGGTGGACTCTGGACGGAGAGGGCGTGCTTTCCGCCCATCCCTTTTCCTCCGAAGGTGCCGCGAAAACGATGCCCGTCCTCGTTCCCAACGGCGAGTCGGTCTTCTTCCGCTATCGCACGATCTTCTTCGAGGGCGAGGTGCCCGACGAGGAGGTGGTGAAGGCCTACGAGGCCTTCGCCCAACGTTGAGGCCGGATCTCACTCGATGCGCAGGCTCCACAACTTGTGGCCGGCGGTGACAAAGAGGGTTTTGCCGTCCTCGCCTCCGAAAGTGCAGTTGGTGATCATGTCCTCGGGCACGGGAAGGGTGCGAACGAGTTCCCCCGACTCTGGATCGATCACGTAGACCGCGGCGGGATACTTTTCGGCAGACTCCACCGGCAGGTTCGGAAACAGCAGCCCCGCCGTGACGTAGAGCTTTCCGTCGGGTCCCCAGCACATTCCGTCGGGCCCGCGCTCCGTTCCCCAATCGAAGAGCAGTTTCTGACTCGCTGGATCGACACCGCCATCCTCAAGAAAATCGAAGCGCCAGAGCTTGCGATTTCCCCCGACTCCGTTGTTCGGTCCGCTGTTGACGTTGTCGGCGACAAAAAGACGCTTCCCGTCGGGTGAAATGACAATCCCGTTGGGGCGGACGACCTCGTGGCTGATGATCCGTTTCACCTTGCCTTCCGGATCGATGCGGTAGACCCCTTCGACCGGCTTGCCTTCCGCGTCGAGGATCTCCATCCCTTCCCATGGGCCGTAGCGGGGATCGGTGAAGTAGACCGAACCGTCGGAGGCCAGGGCGAGGTCGTTGGGTCCGTTGAAAGCCTTGCCCTCGAAGTTCGCCACGAGCACGGTGATCGTTCCGTCGAGCTCGGTACGGGTTACCCGCTTGTCGCCGCCCTCACACGCATACAATCTTCCCTCCGCGTCAAAAACGAGCCCGTTCGCCTTGCCGGAAGGTTGGCGGTAGACCTGGAAGGTGCCGTCCTTCATCCGGCGCATGATGCGGTTGTTTTCGATGTCGGTGAAAAACACGCTTTCGCTCGCGGCATGCCAGGCGGGTCCTTCGGTGAAGGCGACCCGGCCCTCGATGCGAAGGCCCTCCGGCCAGGCGAGGGACTGGGCGAGCAGGGACGGGGAAACGAGAACGAGCATGGCCGCCGCCCCGATGAGAGAATGGATTTTCGAAATCAGAGTCATGTCGCAAGCTTCTTTCAGAAAAGCGGTGAGTTGGCAAGTCCCGGTCTGGGCTTGAGAAGAGGGACGCAGGGTTTTTCGGGAATGACACGAGGGCGGAAGTTCCGGTAGGATGGAGGTTTATGAAAAGACCCCATGCCCTGATACCCGTCCTTGCTCTTCTTTTTTCCGTCGGCCCTGTCGCGGCCGACGAGCTTTGCCAGCATCCATCGGCCGATGCTCCCGGTTTCGAAACGCTCTTCGACGGAAAGGATCTTTCGAAGATCAAGACCGAGGGCAACTGGCAGATCCAGGCGGACGGTTCCCTGAAACTGACCCCCCGGGAGGGTGAGAAGGGCTGGACCCGCTATCACCATTATCTCTGGCTGCCCGGGGAATACGGCGACTTCACCGTGGATTTCGAGTTCCAGTACACCGAGGGCGGCAATTCGGGACTCTACTTCCGTTGTGCCGACGACATCGATCCCACCCAGTCGGGATTCGAAGTGCAGATCCTCGATTCTTACGGGGTCACGAAAGAACTCGGACACCACGACATGGGAGGAATCATCAAGACCCGTGGCGCCTCGAAGAACGCCTCGAAGCCGGCCGGGGAGTGGAACCGGATGACCGTCTCCATGGCCGGCGACCGCCTCGTCGTCGTTCTCAACGGCGAGTGCATCCACGACTTCAACCTGCGGGAGGAAAAGCCCGCCGACAAGGACCTGCCTGCTGCCGGAAAGATTGCGATCCAGGACCATGGTCTGCCCTTTTCCGTGAGGAACCTCCGGATCCGAAAAGGCTGAAAGGTGGACGGATTTTTCCGCAGGTCCGTCTCCCGCTCACTTGAGCAGAGAGACGGAGAGCGAGTCTGGAACCTGGAGAAAATTGCCAAGCGCCTCCTCGAGAAATCGGGTGCGCGAGAGTTCCTCCGAACTCCGGGGATTCGCAAGGATCTCCGGCACCTCGAGAGCCGTCGGAATCGAGGGCTCTTTCGGCAGTTCAGGCACGGCGGTGGTTTCGCCGCGGTTGTAACGCCTCACCGCCTCGTTGTAGGACTCGGCTGCGGCGTTGAAGGTCTTCAGTTCGGCATCGAACTCGCGAATCTGCGATTCCACGGACTCGCGGTGTTCCTTGTAGGAGCTTTCGAAGCGATTCAGATAGGTCGCGAGGTCCCATTCAAAGCGGGCGAAGGCGAAGAGATAACGGCGCAGGGCATCGGTCTGACCCGAACTCACGAGGTGATGGATGAGCGTCATTGAGGAAACGTAACGCACGACCACATCCCGTCCGTCGGAGGAGGGACGGGGAACGATCCCGCTGGTGTCGATGCCTGGAATGAGCATGCCCGGTTTCGGAGCTTCCATGGGAGTGGACGACGGGGAAGCCGGTTGAGGCGCGGTCTCAGAGGCCTCCGGTTCCGACTTCGTGGCGGCTCCTTTCTCCGGCGATACCAGGGAAATGCGGAAGGGTTCGATCCGGGGCAGGACGATCGGCTGTTCCGCCGGCTCCGGTTCTCCCATGAAGGAACGGTGGCCGATACGGGCGAATTCAACCGGTCGAGAAAGGGAAAAACGACTGGCATCTCCGCCGAATTTTTTCGAAGCAAGATCCGCGAGGCCTTCCGGGTGACGATTCAGGTCGAGCCGCCCGTTTTCATAGGGAATGGCTGAAATGTACTCGGCGAACCCTTCCACGAACCACATGGGCGCCTGCGCCAGCCACTGGTGCGTAAGGGCATGGGTCGTTTCGTGAATGAGGGTGCGGGGATCGAAGTCCTGGGTCTTGCGATAACCGTTGCTGCCCGGGGTCAAACCGAGCGACTCGAGGGGAACGAGCATGACCCGGTCCTTGATCAGGTAGATGCCGGCCGCATCCTCGCTGCCTCCGGCTCCATAATAACCCGACTTCGTTGCAAAGAGACGCACGAGGAATTTTCCCCCTGCCGGCTTGGCGATGGCGAGGCCGAGAGGATTGGCGGCGACGGCCGCATAGGTGGCCTCGAAGAGTCTCGAGAAATCCTTCACCACCTCCTGGTGAAGATCGGCATCGCATTCGAAGCGGAAGTTGCGGGTTTCATGCACCTTGCCGGCCTTCGCGAAGGCGCCGTCGAAGATGCCCGCTTCGATGGTTCCCTGAAGGTTTCGCGAGGCTTCGTAGCCAAGATTGAAATACTCGGAGATGGCCAACCACTCCGAGGCGAAACGTCGGTCGTCCTCGCTGAGACGTTCCAGGGGAATCGCCACGGTGCTCCCGTTTTCGAGCTGCAACTGGACCCGGTCATTTTCGTTGGCGAGGATTTTTCCCGAGAGCGTGCGCCCGTCATTCGATGTCCAGGTGCGTCGCGAGTTCCAGTCGACGAGAGGGTCGCCCGACTTGAGAAAATGCATCTCGGTCAGGTTCCGAAAGGGGACGTCGGACGGGAGTCCCTCCTCGTCGTGCGCCGTGACGAACGGGGCCGCCAGGAAACAGGCGACGAGGGTGCCGAGGAGAGGACGGAGGAGGATCGACATCACGCGGAGCTTAAGAAAAACGTGCCCTTCACGGCAAGCTCAAAACCGGATTGGGATGGCGTCGGCGGAGCCATCCCGGAGAAGCAGGCGTTCGCCTCCGGAGCCGTTTCGGTGCCTGATTCTTACTCGGTTCGAGGGAAAGCAGCGGAGTTGGGACCGAAATCTGCTTGCGGTATCAGGGAGATGGCGTTGATGTTTTTACCCGCTTTTCCCATCCGGCCCGATGAAATTCCCGTTTTTCCCTGCCCTCTCCGTTCTGCTCTCCCTTTTCGCTTCGCCGATCAAGGCGGAAATCGTCGGCAAGGCGATCGAGTACCCGGTCGGTGAAGTGCTGTGCGAGGGCTGGCATGCCTACGATGCCGCCGTCACCGGGAAACGTCCCGCGGTTCTCATCGTGCACCAGTGGACCGGACTCACCGACTACGAGAAAATGCGCGCGGAGATGCTCGCGAACCTTGGCTACAACGTCTTCGCCCTCGACATCTATGGCAAGGGAATCCGGCCCCAGCCGCCCGAGTCGGGTAAGGTTTCGGGCAAATACAAGGAAAACCGCGCACTCTATCGCAAGCGGCTCGAGGCCGGACTTCAGGTGTTGCGTGGACTTCCGCAGACCGACCCGGAGAAGATCGCGGCGATCGGGTATTGCTTCGGCGGTACCGGGGTGCTCGAACTCGCCCGTTCGGGTGCCAAGATCGACGGGGTGGTCAGTTTCCACGGCGGACTCGGCACGCCGACTCCGGAAGATGCAAAGAAGATCGCCTGCAGGGTGCTCGTCCTGCACGGCGCCGACGATCCCTTCGTCCCCCCCACGGAGGTCGCGGCTTTCCACCGCGAGATGAAGGCGGCGGAGGTGAACTACGAGTTTGTCGCCTATCCCGGCGCGGTCCACGCCTTCACCCAGAAGATGGCGGGGAACGATCCTTCCAAGGGAGCTGCCTACCAGGCGGAAGCGGACGCGAAGTCCTGGGAAGCGATGAAGGGCTTTTTTGCCAAGCTCTTTGAGAATTGAAGCGGGCGCGAGCCGCAACGGCCCGGCGGGAAGCCCGATCCTTCCCCTTGCCAGTCCCGAGGTTTCCGTCTACTTTCCGGACCGACCGAAAAGGGGCATTAGCTCAGTTGGTAGAGCGTCTCGTTCGCAATGAGAAGGTCAGCGGTTCGATTCCGCTATGCTCCACTCCCTTTTCCACCAAGGGCGCGTTGCCCGTGAAGGATCCGGAAGCGACGACCTGAATTTCGCCATGATGGACCCGGCGCCTGTTCCTTCCCGGATCCCATCCTTTCGCGAGGGGCTTGTCTTCAATCTGGTTTGCGGGGCCTACTTCCTCTTTCTCTCACCCCATGTCGCCGGGGTGGCGAGGGCGGGAATGCATTCCGAAGGGGCTTCGCCCGGTGCTTTTCCCTGGCTGGGTGTGCTTCTCGCTCTCGTGATGATCCTGGAGGTATACTCGCTTCCGGAGAAACTGAAGTTCGTCCACTTTGCGATCCGGGAACGGCGCGAGGGGGATGCCTCGTCGACCGGCCTGTTTTTTCTGTGGATGTTCCACACGGTGATCTCGATTCTCGTGCTCTTTCACGCGGCGAACGCCTTCGGCGCGAAGGTGTTCGACCGGGAAGAAGGTTCGGAGATGCCGGGTTGGCTCGGGGCACTGATCTTCCTCGTGGTCATCAAGGAACTCTATCTCCTGTTCCCGATCTGGCTCTCGGACGGGGCGAACCTTTCGGCGGAGCGCTACGCCAGGCCGAAACGGCGCGAGTGGTTTCACGACCTGGTGCTCGTGTCTTATGCTTGTCTCGCCTATTCCCTGACCTGGGGGATGATGGCGGACACCCCGTTGCAACGGGAACATCCGGTGATGGGGGTGGTGAACACCCTCGTTGCGAGCCTGCTGTTTCTCATCTTCTACCTGCCCATGCGCATTCCTTACCAGATGGAGGAATGGGCGGGTGTCGAGACGGGGCGCGACCTCCTCCGGTGGGTCTTGTCGATCCTGGCGGCATTGGTCCCGGCGATCTGGGCCCTGCCCTAGCGGCCGGTGGAGCGGCGCTCTTTTCCTCCGCTTTCTTCGAGGAAACGGACCAGCCGCGCTCTCGTGAAACGCTGCAGGAGCAGGCAGGGGAAGTTCGAGGCGAACGCATAAACGATCATCACGGCGGCGGCCGTCGGCCAGGGATTCCAGATCAGGGTGAGGAGCAGTCCGGGGATCTGAACCCAGTGCGCCGCTTCGCCGCGGCAGGTCTCCACGACGAAGGTGCGGAGGTGAGGAGGATCCATCTTCTTGAGTTCCCCCTTGGCGAAACCGTCGAACCAGGTCGCGGCATCGGGAAGGAGGTGCTTCCACCTTCGTATGTGAAAGAGGGTCTGGTAGGCCTTTCCACCCTCTTCCCAGGAGCGCACGCGGTAGAGCCACGAGTCCGGATCGAAGCAGTCCCGGTCGATCCGGGTGAACCACCAGGAGAAACCGAGGTGGATCGCCGGAATGGCGACGGCGTTGAGTATGACAATCCAGAGCTTGGGGAGATCAAGCCACATCGCGTCCTTTCCAGCTGATCTTGGCTCCGGCCCTCTTCCGGCGGAGTGCCCGGAAGAAGACGATTTGATAGAAGAAGAGGGACACGGGAAAGAAGAGGGCGTTGAGAAGGCTGAAGTTTCCCGTGTGGCGGAAGACGTGGAGACACTGGAGGAAGCCGAGAAGGTAGAGTTTTCCGATGAAGAGCCGCTGGTAAAGATCCGCGAAGGGGAGGAAGGCCAGCGCGAGCGTGATCATGATGAGGCCGGACAGCCACGAGGAGATCCCGACCATGGCGGCGCGCGGAGTGTTGCCCGCGCCGGAGACAAAGCCCTTGCTCCACCCCGCGACCAGATCGCGAAAACCTCCGGGAAACATTCGCATGGCCAAGGTGCCCTTTCCGAGGTAGCACCGACAGGCGATACCGGCCTCGCGGAAGTGGCGGGAGAGATGGAAATTCTCGAGGACCTCGGCCCGGACCCGGTGGTGGCCTTCGACCGCATCGTAGGTCTTCTTTGAAAGCAACAGGGCCTGACCGAAAAGGCCGATTTCCCGCGCCCGTTCCCCCTTCATGGTGAAGGCGTTCATTCCGAGAATCATGATCGCGTTGAAGAAGGCGGAAAGCTCTTCGAAAGGGCGTTCGATCCGGTGGTAGGGGCAGATCGAGTGCACCTCGCCAGACTCCTTCGATGCCAAGGCTGCAAGACGGCGGAGACCCCCGGGAAGGGCTGCGAGGTCGGCATCGAGAAAGAGGAGCCAGGTTCCGGTGGCGGCGTCGGCGCCCTGCTGGCAGGCCCAGGGTTTGCCATACCAGCCCTCGGGCAGGGAAGCCCCGGAGATCACGGTGGCTCCGTAAGACCGGGCAACCTCGGCGGTCCGGTCCGAGGAATGGTCGTCCACGACAAGAATCTCGTGGGGCGCGAAGGACGGATCGTTTAGCGAGGGCAGCAGGCGGGAAAGGTTGTCCTCCTCGTTGCGGGCGGGAATGACGACGGACAGCTTCAGGCCGGGGCCTTCGGGCCCCTCCCCGGAGGGAACCTCACGGAACCGCAGGGAAACGCTCCAGCCTCCGAGCCAGAAGAGGAGGGTGAGGGCGAGGAAGATCCAGAGGAAGGTGTCCATGTGGTCTTCCGGAAAAAGGCGCTTGTCTCAGGCGGAACGGCCTTCCCGCTTGAGAATGCGATCGCAGACTTTCTGGCCGCAGAGGACGGCCATGGGCATGCCTCCTCCGGGGTTAACGCTGCCGCCGGTGAAGAAGAGGTTCCGGTATTTCGAGGACTGCTTCGGAGCCTTGAAAGCCTGGTTCAGTTTCCAGTCGCTCACGACGCCGTAGATGGAACCGCCGTTCGAGTAGTACATTCGCTCGATGTCGACCGGAGTGAGAAGATCCTCGACGACGATGTGTTTGCGGAGATCGGTGAGCCCCATGCGCTCGAGCTTGTCGATGACACGATCCTTGAGGGCCACGTAGTCCTCGTGGGTGAGCGGATTCTCCGGGTCGATCGGAGGGATGTGGGGAAGGATCTTGAGATTGTCGTGACCGGCCGGGGCCTTGGACGGGTCGGTGCGGGTCGGGGCGACGAGGTAGATCGTGGGGTCTTCCGGCAGCTTGCCCTGCTTGAAGACGGTGTCGAAGTGCTTGTGCTGGTTCCTCGAGAAAAAGAAATTGTGGTGCGCGAGTTGCTCGTAGATCCGGTCGGTGCCGAGGTGAAGGACGATGCCGGAACAGGCCGGGGCAAAACGCTCCAGCTTCCGAAGGAAGGCGGGCGGCTCGGAGAGCAGTTTCCGATAGGCGGGAATGACCTCCATGTTGCAGACGACATAGTCGGCCGTGATCGTTTGTCCGTTTGTCAGGGTGACGCCGGTGACGCGCCTGCCGCTGCGGTCGATCGAGGCGACCTCGCTGTTGAGGGAGACCCCGACGCCTAGGTCGTCGAGCAATCTGCCGAGGCCGCGGGCGAGGTTGTACATCCCGCCATTCACATACCAGAGCCCGTAGTCGAACTGGATCAGGGGCATCAGGTTCATGTAGCCCGGCGCGTCCAGGGCCGAGGAACCGACGTACTTGATGAAATACTCGAAGATATACCGGAGGTGCTCCTCCTCGAAGTGTTCGGCAATCGATTCAGCCATCGAATGGCGATGGTCCATCTTGAAGATCATCCTCCACCCATAGTGGCGCAGCATTTCCCAGACGTTGTCGAGGCCTTCGCGAAAATAACCCTCGTCCACGAGGTCGTATTGTTCGCGACCGTAGGCGAGGAACTTCTCAAACTGTTTCCAGAGGACTTCGGGATCGCCGGGGAGCTTGGTGAACTCGGCCTTCATGCGGTCCATCTCCTCGTAGAGATCGAGGACGAGTCCGTCCTCGAAGAAATTGCGCCAGTGCGGGGTGACCTTCTCCAGGCTCACATAATCCTCCATGCGCTTCCCGGCCCGTGCCCAGATGCTCTCGAAGAATTGAGGAAGGGTAAAGATCGAAGGACCGAGATCGAAGCCGTAGCCTTCGATTTCCCGGAAGTTGAGCTTTCCTCCGATTCTGTCGTTCTTTTCGACGACCTTGACCTCAAAACCCTCGGACCTCAGCGAAGCCGCCGCAGCAAGACCGCCGAGTCCGGCTCCGACGACAACGACACGCTTGTTCCTGGGGCTTTTTCCATCGATCATGCGGTGATTTCGGTCTTTTGGTAGCGAAGCCCGAAAGTATCCGAGATCAGGTTCGACGCAATCCTTGCGGACTCGAAAATCGTGGGCAATCCGCTGCCGGGGTGGGTGCCGCCGCCGACAAGGAAGCAGTTCCGGAATTCCTCGAAGCGGTTGCGGGGCCGCATCCAGGCCATCTGGCTGAGGCAGTGCGAGAGGTTGAAGGTGGCTCCCTTGAAGACATCGAGTTCGGAACTCCAGGTCTTCGGAGTGTAGATTTTTTCGACTTCGATGCGGCGCTCGAGATCGTCGATCCCGAGGCGGTCGGAGAACGCCTTGAAGACGTGGCTGCGGTAGCGGGCCTCGATCTCTTCCCAGTCGAGCCCGGCATCGAGGTTGGGAGTGGGGACAAGGATGTAGAGACTGGACTTTCCTTCGGGAGCGAGGGTCGGGTCGGTGACGCTCGCGTTGCGAACGTAGAAGGAGATGTCGTCGGAACTCCGGCCCTGCTTGAAGATCTCGTCGACGTTCTTCCGGTAGTCGCGGGCGAAGACGATGGAGTGGTGGGGCAGGTCGTAGAGACCGTCGACGCCGAGGTGCATCATGAAGGTCGAGCAGCTGTATTTCATGCTCTCGAGTTTTTCCTTCGTGTATTTCTTCAACGCGCCGTCCGGCACGAGATGGGTCATGGCGTGAGCGAAGTCCGCGTTGATGATGACGCTGTCGGCGTAGACTTTTTCGCCGTTCTCCAGTTCGACGCCGGCGACTTTCCGCCCGTCGAGGATCAGTTGCCTCACCGGCGTGCCCGTGTGGATGCGGGCCCCGCAGTCCTGGGCGGCGCGGGCAAAAGCCCTCGGAATCTCGGCGAGACCACCCATGGTGTGGTAGATGCCGTGCTCGTGCTCCATATACGAGAGCATGGAGAAGGCGCCGGGGCACTCCCACGCCGACATGCCCAGATACTTGCTCTGGAAGGAGAAAAGCAGGGCGAGTTTCTCGTCGGTGAAATAGCGTTTCAGGTTGTCGAAGACCGTTGATCCCAGGGAAAGATGGGGGAGGGCGGGGAGCAGGTCGGGTGAAAGGGAACTTGCCGGACCGGAGAAGTCCCGCTGGAAGGCGGGAAGGAGCCTCTTGAAGCGGGCTTTCTCCTTTTTCAGGAAAACGTCCATGGCTCCCGACTGTCCCGGGAAGAGGCGCTCGATTTCCTTCTTGGTGTCCTCGTTGTTGTTGCAGGCGCGGAAAACCTCGTCGTCGAAGCGCAGTTCATACATCGGGTCGAGCCTCACGAAGTCGAGGTAGTCCGAGGAGTCGAGACCGGCCTCGACAAAAATGCGATCGAGGAGCGACTTCATCATGAGGAAGGTCGGTCCGATATCGAAGCGATAACCCTTTTCCTCATGGCAGCCCGTGCGCCCGCCGAGCCGATCGTGTTTCTCGAAAAGTTCCACCTGGATGCCGCGGCTCGCGAGCAGGAGGGCACTGGCGACTCCTCCGGGGCCGCCCCCGACGATAATCACCTTCCTGGCGGGATCACCCGCACCTGTGGAACCCAAATCCTTCATGGCACGCCACGTCGGACCACCACCGCGACCGCCGTGAAAACGGAACGTTTCGTCCGCCTTGATATTCATCGTTTCGGCCCATGATTTCGTCGACAAATTTTTTCGACGAAGGTCTGCTTGGATCGTATCGGTCATAACTGAGGTGTACGTTCGGGATGATTCACTGCTGAGGGTTATACGCGCCACGGACGAAAGATGGACGAAACTTCGACAACTTCCCCGGGTGACAAGGTTTGCGATCTCTTCCGCGGGGCTCGGGAGCATTTCGCGAGTGGTGCCACCCTGCCCCTTGAGGTTCGCCTCGAGGGCCTCGGGAGGCTCGAGTCGGCTGTGTTGGAGCAAAGTGATGCCATCCTCGCCGCTCTCGCGGACGATCTTGGCAAACCTCTCCTCGAAGCCTGGCTGGCCGAAGTGCATTTTGTCCTCTCGGAAATCCGCCTCTTTCGACGAAAACTGCGCGCTTGGGCGAAACCACGGCGGGTCAGCAGTCCGTTCTTTGTCTGGCCCGCCCGCAGCGAGATCCGGCGCGAGCCGTTTGGCACCGTGCTCGTTGCGGCGCCTTGGAATTATCCTTTCCAGCTTTCGCTCGGTCCCCTTGTCGCGGCGTTGGCCGGGGGCAATACCGTGGTCCTGAAACCTTCCGAACTGGCTCCGGCGACGGCCGGAATCCTCGAAGATCTTGTCGCGAACGTGTTCGAACCGGGACAGGTCAGCGTGGTGGTGGGAGGGGCGGAGATTGGCGAGGCTTTGCTGCAGCAGGACTTTGATTTCTTATTCTACACCGGAGGAGAGAGGGTCGGGCGTCTCTACGCGGAGGCAGCGGCGCGTCGTCTTGCTCCCGTCGTGCTTGAACTGGGAGGAAAATCTCCCTGCCTCATCGCGGAAGACGCGGATCTGGATCTCGTGGCCCGGCGCCTCGTGGCGGCGAAGTGGTTCAACGCCGGTCAGACCTGCATCGCCCCGGATTTTGTCCTCGTGCCGGAAACTCGTCGGGGGGCCCTGGTGGCTCGGGTGGTGGCCGAGTTGGAAAAGGCCTACGGTAAAGGAGTGCCGGTCGACCTGGCTGCAGTGGTCAACGAGGCCCACTATCAAAGACTGCTTGGCCTGGTTTCCGGGGAAGTGGTCCAGGTAGGGGAAGACGATCCGGTCCGGCGGATTCTCGCGCCCAGGGTGCTGCCGAATACGGATTGGGACGACGTGTCCATGCGCGAGGAGATCTTTGGTCCCATCCTTCCGGTGATTGGGTACGAGTCCCTTGAGGGAGTCCTCGACCGGCTTCGGAAGAGGCCGGATCCGCTCGCCCTCTATGTATTTTCGCGGGATCACGAGACTCTTGAGGCCATCGCCGGGGCGGTTCGTTCCGGTTCCGTCTGTTTCAACGATGCCATGAAACAGGCGGTCAATCTGAACCTGCCCTTCGGAGGAGTGGGTGCGAGCGGGATGGGGCGTTACCGAGGCCGGGCCGGATTCGAGACCTTCACCTGGACCCGGGCGGTGACCCGGAGATTCTGGGTGAAAGATCCCTTTCTCACCCTGCCGCCCTACGGGAAAAAGGGGGAATGGATGCGGCGCTGGATGAAATAGGAACCCTAGCTTGGGGCCGTTTTGCGATGCGACCACCGGTGCAGGAAGACGTCGAGAACGGTTTTTCCCGCGACGAGGATCAGGAGCATGGGAAGGGGGGAGCCGAGAGCCTGGATCGCAAATGCCCCGAACAGGATCGCGAGGTGAAGGACGACGATGCGCGGGTAGGGGGAGAACATCTGCTCCTGCACCTTCGTGGTCCGGAACTCGCCGCCGAGGAGGTAGTTTTTCACGAAGGAGAAGCCGTGGCTCACGAAAAGGGCGATCAGGGCAAAAACCATTCCCTTCCCGAAGACCTCCGGTCCCCGTGGGCTGGAGTCGCCCAGAAGGCTGAAGACGAAAAACCCGTGAACGAGGCAGAACATGCCGTAGTGCACCGCAAAAAAGCCTGACGAGAAGATCTTCCCGACGAGGGACACGGGATCGCTGTTCCCGCCCGCAAGAAACATGCGGACGAGGGTGTAGACTCCGATGATGAGGTTTTCCGCCCAGTAGACGACCACGATCTCGAAAACACTCCAGCCGTAGAACAGGGCTCCCGCGAGGGGGATCAGGTTTGCGAGGACGAGGAAGACACTCGAAGCGAGCAAGGGGCGAGGGGAGGGATGAGGAGGGGCGGAATCCACCGGAAAACTTCCCGGTTCCCGTGGAAATGGCAAGTTCGGGGGGAGGGAGGCGGAAGAACCAAATTTCTGCTTGCCTGCCGCCGCCATCGCGACTAGCTTCCGCCCCTCCCAAAACTCAGGAAGACGAACATGAAAGCGGACATTCACCCGGACTACCAGGAAGCCGTGATCCAGTGCCACTGTGGCAATGTGATCCAGACGCGCTCGACCGTGGCGAACCTTCACATCGGGATCTGTTCCGCCTGCCACCCCTTCTTTACCGGGGAGCAGCGTTTCGTCGATACCGCGGGCCGCGTGGACAAGTTCCAGAAGCGTTTCGGCTCCATGAAGTCCGCTGCCGAGCGTCGCAAGAAGCCGAAGCTTTCCGACCTCAACGCCTAGGGCGCGACAGTTTGATTTTTCGAGAACGGTGACGATGCCTTCGTGGCATGGTCACCGTTTTTGTTTGTATAGCCCCCACCCGACCCTCTCGCTTGGACCACTCGACCCTCATTGAACGGAAGCGGCTGCGGATTCCCGAGCTGGAGTCCCAGATGGCCGAGGAGGGTTTCTTTGACGATCCGAAGAAGGCGGGCGAGCTGACCCGGGAATACAACCGGCTCAAGGCGCTGATGGAGGATTGGGCCCTCCTGAAGAAGGCGGAAGCCGATCATGCCGAGAATCTCGAGTTTGCCAGGTCGGACGACGCCGAGATGGCGGAACTGGCGGCGGCGGAGATCCCCTCGCTCGAGGTGCGCATCGCGGAGCTGGAGGCGGCGGTGCAATACGCCCTCCTTCCGCACGATCCGACGGAGGACCGCGACGCCATCGTCGAGATCCGCGCGGGAACGGGAGGCGACGAGGCTTCGCTTTTTGCCGGTGATCTTTACCGCATGTACCAGCGTTATGCGGAATCACGGGGCTGGAGGGTCGAACCGGTGGAAGCGAGCCCCTCCGAAGTCGGTGGCTTCAAGGAAGTGGTGTTCAAGGTTGCGGGCGAGGAGGTTTTCCGTTTCCTGAAATACGAGAGCGGGGTCCACCGGGTCCAGCGCGTGCCGGTGACGGAAACCCAGGGGCGCATCCACACCTCGACCGCGACGGTGGCCGTCCTGCCCGAGGCCGAGGAGGTCGACATCGAACTGAGGCCCGAGGATCTCCATATCCAGGCGACACGGTCGGGAGGTCCGGGCGGGCAACACGTCAACACGACCGACTCGGCCGTCCAGGTGACTCACCTGCCCACGGGCCTCTTCGTGAAATGCCAGGAAGGCCGCAGCCAGGGCAAAAACAAGGAGCGAGCCCTCCAGATCCTCCGTGCCAAACTGCTCGAGGCCAAGGTGCGGGAAGAGGCGGAGAAATATTCCGCCCATCGGCGAAGCCTGATCGGATCGGGCGGGCGCGAGGAGAAGATCCGCACCTACAATTTTCCGCAGAACCGGCTCACCGATCACCGCGTCAATCTCACGCTCTACAACCTCGACCAGATCGTCGCGGGTGCGATCAGCCCGGTGATTGAGGCGCTCCAGGCCTCGGAGATGGCCGAGCGGATGGCGGAGCTGGGTGATTGAAGATACGAACGCAGGGCTGCCGGGGTGGGCGATGGAGAGGACTCCCGAGGGTTTTCCTCAATCTTCGCTACACTCCGTTGCAAATCCCTCGCCTCTCCCCCAAGTTCCCGGATGGCCCACCGCTTTCTCCACCGCCGCCGCGTCGAGTTCGCCGATACCGATGTGGCGGGAATCATGCATTTTTCGAACTTCTTCCGCTTCATGGAGGTGGCGGAACACGCCTTTTACCGTTCCCTCGGCTTTTCGGTTCACCCGTTCCGCCACGGTGCCGAGACAGAAGGGCCGAACGTGGGCTGGCCGCGGGTGCACGCCTCGGCCGACTACCGGCTCCCGCTCCACTTCGAGGAGGAAGTCGAGGTCGAGTTACTCATCGAGGAATTGCGCAACAAGACGATCCACTACTACTTCCAGTTCTGGAAGAATCCGGACTCCCCCGACGAGCGGATTCTTGCAGCAACGGGGCGGTTCACGGTCGTTTGCGTTTCTTTCGATGCCGAAACGCGCCGCATGAAAGCGGTTGCCATCCCCGACGAATGGCGCGAAAAACTCGAAGTCGCGCCGGAGGGTCTCATCCCGGCTTAATCCCCCCTTGCAACGTTTTTCCCGATGGATCCCATGAGCAGTTATTCCTGGCTTGTCTTCGCCCTTGGCACCGTCCTCACCTGGGGACTTTACGGCATCTTCCTTCACATGGGACAGATGGGAATGGTGGATCCGGTAAACGGACGCTACAAGGCTTTCCTCTTTGTGGGAGTGGCCTATTTCCTCACCGCGGTTCTCGCGCCTCTCGCGCTTCTCATCATGCGCGGGTCCGACTGGAATTTTCCCTCCAAGGGGCTCTGGCTCTCGCTCTTCGCGGGCATCCTCGGCGCGATCGGTGCTTTCTTTGTCCTCCTCGCCCTCGGCGCGGCGATCTCCGCGAAGGTGCAGAACGCTCCCGGTGTCGTGATGTCGATCATTTTCGCCGGTGCCCCCATCGTGAACGCGATCGTTTCGATCAGCATGGCGCACGACTGGAGCCGGATTCGCTGGCCCTTCATCCTTGGCCTCCTCATGGCGGCGGCGGGTGGTTTCCTCGTGACCATGTTCAAGCCGGTGCATGCTCCGCCCGCGAAGCCCGCCGACAAAGTCGTGGCCGCTCCGTCGGTACCGCAGGACCAGGGACCACAGTCTCACTGACCGGCCCCGGTCCGGCGCCGACCGTCCGACATGTCCGATCGCGCCTCCATTGAATCCCTGCAGACGGAACGGCTTCGCGCGCTCCTGACCAGCTTGCGCGCTGGAAACGACTTTTACCGCGATCGCCTCGCGAAGGTGGACCTCGGGAACTCGCCCACGCTCGCCGATTTCGTGGCGAAGATGCCCTTCACCACAAAGATGGATCTCGTGTGGGACCGAGAGGAGTTCCCGCCCTACGGTTCCAATCTCACCTATCCGCTTCGGCGCTACTCGCGCTTCTGCCAGAGCAGCGGCACCACGCGGGGGCCTCTCCCGACTCTCGACACCACCGAGAGCTGGTCGGCGATGCTTGACTGCTGGGACCGTGTCTATGAAGCCGCCGGGGTCGGGCCTGGCGACAAGGTGTTCTTCGCCTTTTCCTTCGGCCCCTTCCTCGGGTTCTGGACCGCCTTCGAGTCGGCGACGCGGCGTGGCAATCTTTCCATTCCCGGCGGAGGACTGAGCAGCAAGGCGAGGCTTCAGGCCATGGTCGCGCACGGGGTCGACGTGCTCTGCTGCACCCCGACCTACGCGATGCGACTCGGAGAACTCTTTGCCTCGCATGCGAACGATGAAACCGCCGCCTTTCGCCTGAAAAAAATCATCGTCGCGGGTGAACCGGGAGGCAGCCTGCCGGAGGTCAGGGAGCGTCTCTCCGGACTCTGGAAAGGAGCGCGTGTCTTCGACCACCACGGCATGACCGAAACCGGACCGGTTACCTACGAGCATCCCGATAGGCCGCTCGCGCTCTGCGTCATCGAAGAGGCTTATTTCGCCGAGATCATCGACCGCGAGACCCAGACCGAGGTTGCTCCCGGGCAGAAGGGGGAACTGGTTCTCACCACCCTGACACGGACCGCCTGCCCGCTCCTTCGTTACCGCACCGGCGATCTCGTGGAAAAGAGCTTTTTTTCTCCGGACGAAGGGCCTCCCGTCCTCTGTCTCGAGGGGGGCATTCTCGGGCGGGTCGACGAGATGGTCGTGATCCGCGGGGTGAATGTCTACCCGACCGCCGTGGAGAAGATTATCAGGGGGTTTCCGGAGGTCGTCGAATTCCAGGTCGTGCAGACGACCCGTCAATCCATGGCCGAGCTCGAGGTCAGGATCGAGGCCGATGCCAAGGCCAAGCCCGATCTCGCCGGGCGCATCCAGCGCGAACTGGCCGATGCCTTCACCCTGCGGATTCCCGTGACAGTGGTTGAGTCGGGAGAACTGCCACGCTACGAATTCAAATCGCGGCGGTGGGTGCGGCAGTGAAGGTTATCGGGTCGGTGAAAGTTTAGAGCCCTCCGGCTCGATCGAGACTTTCGCTCCGATCGCCTCACCGATCCGTGTGAGGGCTTGGCGGATCGTGAGATTTGAGACGTCGACCGTGATCATCGTGTCATAGGCGATGTAATCGGCCGGCTTCTCGTTGTGAAGGTGGAAGTCGTAAAACTGGTTGAACCAAATCGGCACTCCGCGTTCCCACACGGGCCCTTTTCGATCCGCGAGGCGAGAGTGCAGCTGGATGGATTCAATCACGCGAATCAACGGTTCTCGCTCGAAAGTTAACCGCGGTAAAATAATCGAGTCGGCTTTTTGCCTCCATCTTGTCTCAAGGTCATCGCGCCAGACATCCGACTCGGATTCAGCGACAAGGGATTGAAGGAACGCTGCCGACAGCTCCTGTTGATCTGAGGTGTTTCTCACGAACACGAGGCCACGTCGTTGATCGAATGCGGCATCGGCTTCAAGAGGAAAGGTGATTCCAGCGTTTTCAAAAAGGGTTATTAAGGTGGGTGCAAATGGCTTTGCTCCTACGGTTTCGTCTGCAAAAGGATCGTAAGCAGCCGGTTTCGCGGATTGTATCATCCGCGTCAGGTCTGGAGGGGCAGGATAGACTCGGGTAATTCGAGGTTCTTCAAACAGATCGAGATACCCTAGTCGGATCTCAGTTTCCTCGATCCGATACCTTTGTTGCGCAAGGTAAGTAGTGTAGCGCAAGGCTTCCACGAGAGGTACTTCCGCAAGCTGCAGGGTCACGGTGATCGAATCAGGTTCATCGGAACTCGCGGCAACCAATCCAGGGACGCCCTCCCATTTCCGTGGCGGATCCAGAACGATCTTCACGCCTATCGTCCCATCTCCGTTCGGAATCTCGGAAAGCCCTCCGGCCTGCTCAAGATACGCCAACGCTTCCTCAAGCGGAGTCTCTTTGAAATCCACCTTCGGGATCACAATGGATCTCAAGCGTTCCTCCAGTTCCCGGATCCGCCGCCATCTGCCTTCGGCCTCCACTTCTTCAATCAGGCCCCAAAAATCCACCACTGCCTCGACCAGCCATAACTCGTCCTCCGTCGCTTTCACTTCCATGGTCCCTGCGGCACGATCGAAGCGGGCCTCCATTCCCTCGGCAAACTCCACGCCGTCGCGCTCGAGGATATTCCTCGCATCGCCTTCTTGTCCGAAGTCGCTTTCAAAAAATCCCTCCGGGAGATCGAAGGTTCGTTCCTTCAAGGCACCACTCCAGAGGGAGTTGCCCACTGACGGAGCCAAGGTGATGGCGGCCGATTCGGTTCCGGCCTTCCCTTCGTGCTCGGCGGTGCGCTCCGGGTCCGAAATCGAATCACCGCATCTGCCGAGGAATAGGGCGGCGATGGATACCATCACGATCGCATAGCGGCGGCGATTCATGTCAACGTCCCGAGGGTTTGGCGGGTTCTTCAAATCCCGCCACCAAATCCAACATTGCCATCGGACCATCTTCCATACCTGACTTCGTCAGAATCAGCTTCCACCCGATGTTCGCGTTCAGTAAATCTCCTGCGGCCAGATGGCCGAACCATTCATCGTAACCCTCCGGGATCTTCATCACGCCGAATCGTTTTTGTTCCCGTTTCCCTTCGGTCCAGATCATCGAATAGCGCATGCCATCGGGCTGGTGGCGAGGAGTACCGGTATCGAGGAAATCGCCAAGCCAGAGGTGGAGCCGCACCCGGGTCCCGCGGGGAATGCCTTTGAAAGAGACTCCGGCATCGATCGTTTCCGTTTTTCCACTGGCACCGGCGATCCACTCGAACTGATCAAATTCCCCCTCCGGCAAATCGTTCGGAACTTCATATTCCCACATCAAGACCCCGATCGCCCAAAGGGCAGCGGGATCCGGTGCTGGCGGATCCGCCGTCGGAACGGGCACGGCCGCGAAGAACCCAAGGCAGGCGGCAAAGCAGATAATCCCTAGGAGGTTCATTTCGGCAGGATGGAGAATTTCCCCGATGGAGACAAGGCGGGATCAACGGTTACGGCACGAGCTTGACAGTAACCCATAAACCCGTACAATCACCCATATGAAAACCACTGTGGAGCTCCCCGATGAGTTGTTTGTGGAGGCGAAGGCCGTGGCTCTGCGACGGCGGGTATCCTTGAAGACCCTCTTCACCCGGGCTCTTGAGCGTGAACTGCGGGGTCCCGCAGGGGAAACTCGGCAAGATCGTTTCCAGATCGACGAGAGTGGCTGGCCTCTTCTCCGGGTCGCAGAGGATGACTCAACGATCGTTTCGGATGCATTCGTCAACGAATTGCGCGAGTCCGAAGGGGTATAGGCAGGCCATGGCATTCCTTCTCGATCTCAACGTGTTGATCGCTCGTGTGGATCCTCGCCACGAACATCACCGGCGAGCCAAACGATGGCTGGATGGCAGGCCGGGTGCCGATCTCGTGACCTGTCCCCTCACCGAGAACGGTTTCCTGAGAATCTATGGCCATCCCTCTTATCCCAAAGGTCCGGGGTCGCCCGAAGCGGCTCTGGAAGAACTCCGGGTGATTCGTGGAATGACTTGCCACCGCTTTCTCGGAGACACCGTGAGCATCGACGATCCGGGGGTGTTTCACAGTCTGGCGGGAATCGGCCCGAAGCAGATCACCGATGTCTATTTGCTGGGCCTCGCCGTCAGGAACCGGATGGCTTTCGCGACCTTCGATGCGGGCGTTCCCGCAGAAAGGGTGGTCGGTGGTGTGGCCGCCCTGGTTCCGATTCCGTGACAGGAATGTTGCCCGGAGATGCAGGCGGAAGCGGTTGTAGAATCTGTTTGTTCCCTCGTCCTACGGGACTGATTCTGAGCCATGTTCACCTGTCCGGTCTGCCGCACGACCCTCGAACGGACCAAGACTGGAAACGGTCTCGTCTGGGCTTGCTCCCGGTGCGGGGGGCATGCCGCGACGGTGGCGATCCTCCGAAAGAGCGTCGAGGGTGCGTTTGTCAGCCAGCTCTGGGACGACCTCCTCGCGGGGAAATGGCTGAGACCGCGGGCTGACCGGCTTTGTCCCTCCTGTACAAAACCGATGGGTGAGATCACCCGGGAGACGGTGACGGGGCCGGTCGAGATCGATGTCTGCCGGCCCTGCCAGTTCTTCTGGTTCGACCTGGGAGAATCGGAACAGCTCCCGGTTTTGCCTCCGGAAGCTCCGGAACCCGAAATGCATCCCCGAGCCCGGGAAGCTCTCGCTCTCGCCGAGATTGAGCTGATCCGCCGCCGACATGAGCCGGGGGAATTCGAAAGCGGAGCGCCCGACGAGTGGTGGCAGGTCCTCGCCTCCATCGTCGGCATGCCGGTCGAGCAGGATGCGGAGGGGCTTCTGCGGCGACCGCTTCTGACCTGGGGAATCTCCTTGCTCATTCTGGTGGTCAGCCTGTTCTCCTTCGGTTCTCTGGAATACTGGGTCCGCGAGTATGGATTCGTCCCTGCCGATCCGCTCCGCCACGGGGGGCTCACCTTTCTGACCTCCTTCCTCCTGCACGGAGGATGGTTTCATCTCCTCGGCAACCTCTACTTCCTTCTCGTCTTCGGCGACGATGTCGAAGATGTGCTGGGGCACACGAAGTACCTGGCTCTGCTTGTCATCGCAACCGTGGCGGGAGACCTGCTACACCTTGCTTCGGATCCCGAATCCCTGGTTCCCGGCATCGGGGCGAGTGGCGGCATTTCGGGAGTCATCGCCTTTTATGCCTTCGCCTTTCCCCGGGCCCGCATCGGACTGTTCGTGCGCTTCGGATGGATCCGGCTCTCCGCGAGATGGGCTTTTGCCTTGTGGATCGGCATGCAGGCCTTCGGAACCTGGCAGCAGCTCACGGGCTTCGGAGAGGTGAACTATCTCGCCCACATCGGGGGAGCGGCGGCGGGTGTCGTCTGCTGGTTGCTGTGGCGGGAGAGGCGTCTTGAAACATGGGAATAGGATTTCGCCGGGAAATGCGGACTTGCCCCGCGTGCCGCTCTTCGGCAGATTATCCGCCCATGAAAACGATCCCCCTTTTCTTCTCTGTCTCCCTTTTCGCTTCCCTGGCCATCGCCGAGTCACCCAAGCCGCTTGCGCTCTCTCCGGCGCCGCACCCCGGCAAGGAGGCCCTGCACGCCTCCTTCAACGAGATCTCGAAAAAGGGAGAAGCTCCCCTCGTTTTCCTCGGCGACTCCATCACCCAGGGCTGGAGCGGTAAGGGCAAGGGAGCGTGGGAGCAATACTGGGCTCCGCTGGGAGCCGCCAATTTCGGAATTGGGGGTGACCGCACCGAGCACATTCTCTGGCGGCTCGCGAACGGCAACTACGACGGGCTCAAGCCGAAACTGACGGTGCTCATGATCGGCACGAACAACACCGGTCACCAGGGACGACCGATGGCCGAGCACGGGGGCGCCGTCTATTCCAGTTCCGCCGAGGAAACGGCCGCCGGCGTCACCGAGATCGTGAAGGTGCTGAAGGAAAAGCAGCCGCAGATGAAGATCCTCCTGCTCGCCATTTTCCCCCGTGGGGCCACGGCAGAAGACAAAATGCGGCAGCAGAACGAGAAGACGAACGAACTCATCGCCAAGCTCGACGATGGAAAGACGGTCTTCTTCATGGACATCAACAAGGACTTTCTGGAGTCCGACGGCACCCTCTCGAAGGAAATCATGCCCGACCTGCTTCACCCGAACGAAAAGGGCTATGAAATCTGGTCCAAGGCGATCGAGCCGCGCGTGAAGGAACTGATGGCGAAGTGACGAACGGCTGCGAGAGCGGTCGGATCCTCAGGTTCGACCGTCTTGTTGCCGCAGCCTTGTTCCCGACGAGGGGCACGCCAATCCCTACTTGATGCGACTCGGGGAAAGGCCGAAGCTTCGTGCAATGCCTGATCCGTCGAATTCGATCCTGGAACTGCGCGGCGTCACCAAGTGGTACGAAAGCGCCCCCGAACGCCGCATCCTCGATGGGCTGGATCTCGTCGTGAGTGCGGGCGAGCGTTTCGCCATCGTGGGCCCTTCGGGATGCGGCAAGAGCACGCTCCTCAATCTTCTCGGCACGCTGGATGTTCCCTCCGAAGGCCGGGTCATCGTGGACGGCATCGACACGGCCGGGCTGGTCGAGGACGCGGTCGCGAGGATCCGTTCCGAAAAGATCGGTTTCATCTTCCAGATGCACCATCTCCTCCCCCAGTGCACCGCGCTGGAGAACGCCCTTGTTCCCACCCTGGCTCTCGCCCAACGTCCCGATCCGGTCGCGGCGTCGGAACGAGCTCGAGGACTTTTCGAGCGGGTGGGACTCGGCGACAAGCTCGACCGCCTGCCTTCGCAGCTGTCGGGAGGAGAACGGCAGCGTGTCGCGGTGGTGAGGTCCCTCATCAACTCCCCGCGGCTTCTTCTCGCCGACGAGCCGACTGGCGCCCTCGACGAAGACAATGCGAAGCGACTCATGGAACTGCTCGCCGAGCTCAACGAATCCGAGGGGCTTGCCCTCATCGTGGTCACCCATGACCGTTCCCTTGCCGCAACCCTCGGCTCGGTGCGGTCTCTTCACCGGGGGAAACTGGAGACGGTCTCATGAGTCTGGACGTGTTTTCGCTGGTTGAACTTCAAAACGGCGCGGGTAGGGCCGCCCGGCCCGGGCGGCCGATTCGAGGCAGGGTTGCCGCCATCGCGATCGAAATCCTGGACCTGTCCCCGACCGGGCCGGTCGGGGCTACCAAGTCCATGGAGGCGATAAAGGTTCCATGACTTCCCTCCGTCTCATCTTCTCCTCCCTTTTCCACTACCGCTGGGTCAACCTCTCGGTACTTTCGGGGGTGGCCCTGACCTCGGCCATTCTCAGCGGTGCCCTTGTCGTGGGTGATTCGGTGAGAGAAAGCCTGCGCCGTAATGCCGGAGCGAGGCTCTCGGGGATCGGCCCGGTGTTCCTCGGTGGCGAACGATTTTTCACCGCCGACCTCGCCGACCGGGTCGCTGCAAAACTGGGGACCGAGTTCGTTGTTGCTCCCGTGCTTCAGATCGAAGGTACGGCCGCGAGCCGTGAAGGGGGGAAGCGGGTCAACCGGGTCCAGATCGTGGGCGTCGACGAGCGCTTCTGGAAGCTCTCCCTCGCGGGAAAGGCACCCGAGGGTTTCGGCAGCGAGCGATTCATCGCCATCAACCATGCGCTGGCGGATCGCATCGGAGCGAAACCGGGCGACACGCTCATCGTCCGTATCGAGGTACCCGGGGCCTTGTCGAGGGATGCACCGCTTTCCGGGGAGTCCGAACAGACCACACCCTTCACCGCCGAAGTGACGACCGTTTTGAGTCCCGAGGAATTCGGAGCTTACTCGCTGAAATCCGAGCAGGTTCCTCCGGCGACCCTGTTTCTCCCCCGTGACCGACTCGAGGCCGTGATCGAACAGGAAAATCGTGCCAATCTCCTCCTCGGCAGCCGTGGCCTCGAGGCCACCGCGTTCTCCGATGCCGTCGAGGGGTCCTGGCAACTGGAGGATCTCCAGCTGAGCGTCGCGCCGGTTGCGGAAGGCGGCGTTCGGCAGATGGTCAGTTCGCGCGTCTTTTTCGACGCCGCTCTCGTGAAGGCTCTCGAATCGATTTCCTCGGTCAGTGCGCCCGTCCTCACGTATCTCGCCACCGACATCGCCAAGGCACCGGGAACCAGGGGAACGCCATACTCGATGGTCACCGGCGTTGCCCCTGCGCTCAACTCCATGGTCACCGCTGACCTCGGCGACAATGAAATCATTCTCTCCGACTGGCTCTCCGAAGATCTTGCCGCGAAGGAAGGCGATACCGTCACCCTGACCTACAACGTGGTTGGCGCAGGTCGCGCCCTGGTCGAACAGCACCATTCGTTCAAGGTCGCGGGCATTGCTCCGCTCGAACAGAACGGCTGGGATCGCACCTGGACGCCCGAGTTTCCCGGCATCTTCGACGTTGACGGTCTTGATGAATGGCAGCCCGGCATCCCCATCGACCGCGACCGTATCCGGCAGAAGGACGACGACTACTGGGATCAGCACAAGACGACTCCCAAGGCCTTTGTTTCCCTCGGGGCGGCTCGCGCGATGTGGTCCAACCGTTTCGGCGATGCCACCTCGGTGCGCTTCGAGCTGAAGGATCCTGGCAAACCCCTCTCCGATCAATTGCGGGAGCATCTGAAGCTTGCCGATCTCGGTATGGCGACGCGCGACCTTCCCGGCGAGGCCGCCGCCGCCGTCGCGGGGTCCTTTGATTTCGGAGCCCTCTTCGCGAGCATGAGTTTTTTCCTAATCGTCGCTGCCCTCGTCCTTGCCGGACTGGTCTTTGTCTTCGGGATCGAGCAGCGCGCCCACCAGATCGGACTGCTCCTTGCCCTGGGATTCACCCGGAAAAGGGTTCGCCGGCTTTTCCTCGTCGAGGCTCTCGTTCTTTCGATCGTGGGTTCGGGCCTCGGACTTCTCGGTGGATATATCTACACCCGCCTCGCCCTTCATGGGATGTCGGGGGTGTGGCAGGATGCCGCGGCCGGAATGGAGTTTGTCTATTTCCTGAAACCGACTTCCCTCGGTATCTCGTTTGTCGGAACCATTTTTGTCGCCCTGGTAGTGGTCTGGTTCGCGAGTCGGCGGGTCACCGCGATTCGGCCCAGCGCCCTGATTTCCGGAATCGGAGACGAGGCTCCGTCGTCCGCGCTCCGAGGTCGACGCGATCTTTATGCATTCTGGGGAGGCCTGGTCGGCGCGCTGGGTTGCCTGTTTGCTCCGAAAGTGCCGGGAACCATGGCCGAGCAGGGGCTCTTCTTCGGGGCCGGGTTCCTCATCACCGTCGCCGGTGTCGCCCTTTGCTCCATCTTCATCCGTCGATTTCTTCGTCCCTCGCAGACGCTCGCTTCGCTCGGTGCCCTCGGGCGCCAGCATACGGTGCGACGTCGCGGTCGCAGTCTCGCGGTGATCGGACTGATGGCCGCGGGCGTCTTCATGGTCACGGCGATCAATTCCTTCCGACTCGATGGTTCCCGCGGCGCGGAACGTCGCAGCTCCGGTACTGGTGGCTTCGCCTACGTGGGGGAGTCCACGCTTCCGGTCTACGAAAACCTCGACGGTACCGAGGGGCGCAAGAAATTCGGTCTCGACGCGTTCAAGGAATCGTTCTCGCTCCTTTCCCTCCGGGTGAGCGATGGCGAGGATGCGAGCTGCCTCAATCTCAATCGGGCGCAACGCCCGCGGCTCATGGGGGTCGACGTCGGCAGGATCGCGACCCTTTCCCCTTTCCACTTCACCGCCCTTCCTGATCCGCCGCCGAACGGTCAGAGCCCCTGGCGTGTTCTTTCCGCCGACGAGGCCAACGAGGATGGCATCCCCGTGGTTCCCGGGATCATCGATCAGAACACGGCCGTCTACGCCCTCCAGAAGAAGATCGGCGACACGGTGCGATACGAGACCGTCTCCGGCGACGCCTTTGCCGTGCGACTCGTCGGTTTCCTCGAGACCTCGATTCTTCAGGGCAGCCTCATCATCGATGAAGCCGAGTTCATCCGATTTTTTCCCGACGCGGGAGGTTACCGCTTCTTCCTCCTCGACGGAGGAGGAGCCGATTCCGCGAGCCTCGCTCCCGTCGCCGCCCATCTCACTCGCATGTTCGGGGACCTCGGGCTCGAAATGAGGCCTGCGGCGGACCGACTCAATGAATTCAATGCGGTGCAGAATACCTACCTTTCGATCTTCTCGACCCTGGGTGGCCTTGGCCTCTTTCTCGGGACGCTCGGCCTCGCCATCCTCGTGGGACGCAACGTGATGGAACGGCGAGGTCAACTCGGGGTGATGCAGGCGATGGGTTTCACGCGACGCGCGCTTGCCGGGATGGTCCTCTCGGAGCACTGGTTCCTCCATATCTCGGGCGTCATCGTCGGCCTTGGCGCCGCCCTTCTCGCGGTGCTTCCCAAGCTGACGGGAGGTTCCGCGCCTTTGCCCTGGGGACTTCTCGCCGCGATCAACGGAGCGGTCCTCATAGGCGGGCTTCTTTTCTGTGCGGGAGCCGCCCGCGCCGTGCTGCGAGGCAATCTCATGGACGCGATCCGCCGGGAATGAAGACCGGAGAGGGTTGGTTGGTGTTCCTGACAGGGTCGACTCTGGCCTGCCTCGGAGCCTTGGCCGCGGATGAAGGCGGCAAGGGCAAGGCCGAGCAGGAGCCGCCGCGCGAACTCGCGCGTCTCGACATCGCCAACAGCAAGGAGGGCTCGATCCCCGGCGGGGCGTCGGTCGTGAAGGGATCATGGGCGGTCGATGCCGGCGCGAAGAAGCTGGTGGTGGCAGCTGAGCCGCTTCTCGAGGGCTGGCTCGAATTCGGACCCGAGATTCGGGAAAAGGGCGCCAGTATCACGGCCAGCGGTCGCGCTCCGGGAAGCGGTCGGCTTCAGTCACGCTTCGGAGTGGGGCTCTACGGCAGGAACGGCTTCCAACTCCGCCTCGTTCCGGTGCGACAGGAAGTGGAACTGGTTCACCGTGGTGAAGTGATTCTCAGTCGGCCATTCCCGCACGATCCATCGCAACTCCAACAGGTCGAATTGTCGGTGCGGGCCGAGCGCCAGCACTGGATCGTATCGGGCCGGGCATGGAAGGAGGGAGAGGATCGTCCCGAAGATCTCCTTTTCGAGCACAAGGTTTTTGCGGTGGAATTGCTTTTCCCCCTCGCGGGCAAGGCGGTCCTTGTGGCCACTCCCTTTTCGGGTGAGCCGATCTCGTTCGCCTCGGCCGTGGTGACTCCGGAGAAGGCGGATTGAAGGTCAAAGGGAGAGCCCCAGACGGGAGAGCAATTCGCGAAGGCGGGTCTCGAGGAGGGCGTAGCTGAAATGGATTCCAGCGAGAGCGCGGTTTTTCTCCACCGCTTCCCTTGCGGAGCCCGGATCGGCGAGAATCCGGTCCACCGCCACCACGGTCGTGTCATCGATGGCCCCGTCCATGACCACGAAGTCGAATCCGCAGGGTTCGATGTCGCTGATGAACACCGGGTAGCGGTTCACGAGAACCGGTTTGCCGAACCAGACCGCCTCGAGGAGGGCATTGCCGAAGCCCTCGAAGAGACTCGGGAAAGTGACGAGAGAGGCGAGTTGATAGAGGTCCTCGAGCGAGGGAACTCCGGGGGCCTGGGGATCGAGGAAACGGAGGTCGACCTTTTTTTCACGAGCCAGGGAGACGAGTTGATCCCGGTAGGCGAGTCCCTCGTCTCCGGCCTCGTGGGAGACCACCAGCCGGTTTCGCGGATCGTCGAGCCGGTGAACAAGCTCGATGGCATGTTCGATGCCTTTCCGGGGAACGACGCGTGTGGGTTGGAGAATGAGTCGATCCTCCTCGACGAGTCCGATGAGGGACCGAAGTTCGCTGGCTGGCCGCGAGAGGGGAGGCGGGGTCGCGGCGAAATCCATCACGTTGGGAACCTGCACCGCATCGATGCCAAAGCGCTCGCGTAGATCGCGCGCGGCACCTGAGTGAATGACGGCGTGGACGAGGCTGGGATGCGAGGGAGGAAAGGCTTCCTCGAGCCAGGGCCGCGCCGCCGCACCGCCGAAGCGATCCCGTTCCCAATGGAAGTCGTGATGGTGGGCAATCGTTGGAAAATTCCTCTTTCGGATGAAGTCCGCGAGGGCCAGGCCCAGCGGGAGGTTCATCGGAATGGTGACCGCGTTTTCCGGCAGGAGGACGTCGATCGCGAAGTTCTCGACAAAGGTCGCCATGTTCCTGGCGAGATCTTGCCGCAGTTCTTCCACCTCCTTTCCCAGGTCGGCATCCAGTTTGTCCCGGCACCAGATCCGTTCTTCGATGGAAGCGATGCGGGGATGAGCGAAGTGGGCCTCCGGAACCACGTGCGCGCGGTTGCCCGGACGGTCGTTGAGGCCTGAGAACCAGTAGCAGTGATGACCGTTCCGCTCGAGCACGGACGCCCATTTCAGCGACTCGAGCGAGACTCCGTCGGTGCCGGCGAATCGAGTCGAGACAAAGCCAAAATTCATATCCGGTACGATGACTGAAGGTCGCCCGGAATGGGACGGCCTTCAGTCAAAATGATTCGGGTGACGCACGTCGCGTGCCACCGGGGCCGTCCGCGGAAAATCCGGTTCTCAGGCGATCAGATCCTTCACGACATTTCCGTGGATGTCGGTGAGGCGGAAGTCACGGCCGGCGTAGCGGTAGGTGAGCTTTTCGTGATTGAAACCAAGGAGGTGCAGGATGGTGGCATGGAGGTCATGCACGTGGATCCGGTTCTCCACCGCCTTGAATCCGAACTCGTCCGTCTTGCCATACTGGAGTCCGCCCTTCGCGCCGCCACCGGCCATCCACATGGTGAATCCGTGGTGGTTGTGGTCGCGTCCGAGCTTGGTGTTGGCATCGTTTGCGCCGGGTGTGGGCAATTCCACGGTGGGGGTGCGGCCGAATTCACCTCCCCAGATCACGAGCGTGTCCTCGAGGAGACCCCGCTGCTTGAGATCGGTGAGAAGGGCGGCGATGGGCTGGTCGGCCTCGCGTCCCAGGTTGCCGTGGGCCTTGAAGATTTCCGAGTGGCTGTCCCATGGCTGGCCGGCGCCGTGCCAGACCTGCACGAAGCGGACCCCGCGTTCGATGAGACGGCGGGCGATGAGCATCTGGCGTCCATGCAGCGTGTCTCCGTAGAGTTCGCGGACGTGGGCGGGCTCGCGCTCCACGTTGAAGGCGTCCGTCGCCTCCATCTGCATCTTGTAGGCGAGTTCGAGGGAATGGATGCGGGCCTCGGCGTCGGGGTCGAATCCCTCCGCGGCGGCATCCTGGTGGTTCATTTCCTGGATGAGGTCAAGCTGTCTCCGTTGCAGGTCCATGGTCATGCTCGGATTGCGGATATCGGGAATCAGCTTCGCGACCTGGGTATTCTTCGTGTCGATGTGGGTGCCCTGGTAGGCGCCGGGAAGGAAGGCGGACCTCCAGTTCTGCGTTTCGACGATGGGAACTCCCCCCGGGCAGAGGGAGACGAACCCGGGCAGGTTCTCGTTTTCCGTGCCCAACCCGTAGGTCACCCAGCTGCCGACGCTGGGGCGGACGAGGTTGACCCGCTCCGCTCCCGTGTTCATGAGCATGAGGGAGGGCTCGTGGTTCGGTACGTTGGCATACATCGAGTTGATGATGCAGAGGTCGTCGACCATTTCGGCGACGCGGGGGAAAAGATCGCTCGCCCAGATGCCGCTCTCGCCGTACTGTGAAAAGTTGAAGGGCGATTTCATCAGCGTGCCGGTCTTGCGCTCGGTCCGGAGTAGCTCTCCGGGCATTTCCTTGCCGTCGTATTTCGCGAGAGCCGGCTTGTAGTCGAAGGAGTCGACCTGAGAGGGGCCTCCGTTCGCGAAGATGTGGATGACGCGCTTCGCCCTGGCGGGGAAATGGGTCTTTCCGGGAGCCAGGGGATTGAGGGAACGGTCGTCGGCGTTCAATTGCGAGAGAAGCGGGCCGAGGCCGAGAGCGCCCATGCCCATGCCGGTGCGGTGAAGAAAGGAGCGGCGGGAAAAGTTCATACGGGTCGGATGGTCGGGAGATTCGGACACGGGCCGGGGTCAGTCGATGAAAAGAAATCGGTTGGTGTTCAGCAGGGCGTGCGCATAGGCGCCCCACGTGGTCGCGGGCGTGGCGGGTCCGGAAAAGGACTCGGCCATGCCCCAGCGGGGCCAGTGCCCGGAAAGATCCGTGATCTGGGGATTCCATCTCACGGAATCGAAGGAGGAATTGTTTTCGTGAGGATCGACGATGAAATAGAGGCAGTCGTTCTTCGCGACCTTCACCTCGGGCAGGCTTACGGGGAGACGGTCTTTCGACGGGTCCAGCACCTGGTCGAAGATGACTCCCTCGGAACTGGTCGCGACCTTGACGCGGACCCCGTTGCCCTTGCCGACGTTGGGCCGAAGCAACTCTCCGCTGACGGATACGACGAGATCGTCGGGGGCCCGCCACTGGTAGATGGCGCTCTCCTTCGAGGTGTGACCCGAGTGGGTGTTTCCCTTGTCGTCGGCATAGAGATAGCTCAGCGGATTGTCCTTGAGCGGGCGTTCCTTTCCAACCTGCCAGACACCCTTGATCCAGTGCTCGAAGGCGTTGAACACGACCTTTCCGCTCTGCGGATCGATGTCTCCCCATCCGTAGCTCCACTCGGTGTTGGTCTGCCGCCGTCCCATGGCCGATGACTCGGACCCGAAAGCGGCGAGGAAACTTTCCGCGAGCTGGCGGTCGGGCTCGGAGGGTTCTTTCGCGAACACCGCCTCGTGAAGGGAGGCGATGCGGTCGAGAGCCGATTCGGAGCGCTTCGCGAGGATCTCCGCCTGATCCATCACGAAGGGATTGTTCAGGGTGAAGAGAGCCTGCATCGGGATCGTGGTGCTGGGGCGCTTCCCGGTGGTCTCCTGCGGGTTCGAGAAGTCGAAGTTGCGGAAGGCGGGATTCAGGTTCTGGCGGTCGATGAAGGCGTAGACCGAGCGGCGGTTCGCGTAGCCCGGCTCGAGGATCTCGACGGGGCGGCCGAACTGGGTGTTGTCGAGATTCCCGGCCACGTCGAGCATGGCATCCCGCATCTGTTCGAGTTCGAGGCGTCTTTTCTTGAACTTCCAGAGGAGGCGGTTCTCGGCGTCGACAAGCAGGTTTTCCGTCGCCTTCGGATTCGAGGACTGCTGCTTCCACGTCTCCGAGGTGACGATGAGGCGGTGCAGTTTCTTGATCGAGGAGCCGTTCTCGAGGAACCAGTTGGCAAGCCAATCGAGCAGTTCGGGATGGTCGGGGCGCTCTCCGGTGATGCCGAAATCGTCGACGGTGCGAACGATGCCTTCGCCGAAATGCCACATCCAGACCCGGTTCACGAGGTTCCGGGTGGTGAGCGGATTGCCCGGACGGGTGATTGCCTGGGCCAATTCGAGGCGTCCGCTACCCTTTTCAAAAGGCTTGGCGACTCCGCCTTCGGAAGCGATGGAGAGAAACTGGCGCGGGGCGAGTTCACCGGGTCTGCCCGGATTGCCGCGGATGAAAACGTGCTGGTTGATGGGCTTTTCCCGGTCGCGGAGAATGATGGCCTTGTCGGCCTCCATCCCCGAGTCGGCGACAAACTTGTCGCGCTCGCCTTCGAGGTTGGTCAGCTTGCGCCGGTCCTCGCGGTCGACCTTGCCCATGAGCGCTCCCTGATTGTTGGCGAGGTCGGGGTGTTCCTTCTTGAGCTTTTCGAGAATGGGATTGAGGAAGTCGTCGATCTTCTTCTGCTTTTCCGCGAGCCCCTTCAGGTAGGCGTCGTACTCGGGCCCCTTCTTCGGTTCGCCGATGGTCGGTGTATCCACCGTGAGGGAGTTGAGGAAAACGCCGTAGAGGCCGTAATACTCCTTGGTCGGCACGGGATCGAATTTGTGATCGTGGCACTTGGCGCAGGAAACGGTCAGGGCCATGGTCCCGCGGAAGGTGGTGTCGATGCGGTCGTCGAGAATCTCGTCCTGGCTGCCGTTCTTGCTGAGGGAGAGGAATCCGAGGGCCGCGAGGTGGCGTTTGTCCGGTCCGCTGGCATCGACGAGTTGCTCGGCGGCCAGCTGGTAGAGGAGGAACTTGTCGTAGGGGAGGTCCTCGTTGAAGGCGCGGATGAGCCAGTCGCGGTAAGTGTAGCTGTAGATGAAGCGGCGTTCCCGTCCGGCTCCTTCGTATCCCTTGGTGTCTGCGTAGCGCGCCACGTCCATCCAGAGACGAGCCCATCGTTCCCCGTAGTGGGGTGATCCGAGGAGGTGGTCGACGAGGGCGGTATACGCTTCGTCATCGGGACGGGGATCCTCGACGAAGCGCTTCAGTTCCTCGTATTTCGGTGGGAGGCCAAGCAGGGCGAAGTCGAGCCTGCGGTAGAGAGTGGCGCGGTCGGCGCGAGGGGAAGGTGCCACGCCGGCTTCGGCCTGGGCCTTGTGGATGAAATAATCGATGGGATGGCCGGCATCGGCGGGCAGGGGAGCCGGGTTCACCGGCTGGAAGGACCAGTGCTGGCGGGGATCGCTGTCACTGGCGGGCTGTTCCTCCTCGGGCCAGGGAAGGCCCATGGCAATCCATTCGGTGAGATTCGCGATGACTTCCGGAGAGAGCTTGTCTCCGTTCTCTGGCATCGAGGGGATCCCCTTTTCACCCGTATGGGAAACGGCGCGGATCACCACGCTCTTGGCGGCCTCCTTCGCATCCACGACCTGGCGGTAATCGCTGCCCCCCAGCCAGCCTTTCCGGTGGTTGAGCTGCAGCCCGAGCTTGGCCTTGGTGCCGGTGTGGCACTCGAAGCAGCTCTCGGCGAGGACCGGTCGGATTTTCTTCTCGAAAAACTCGATCTGGGCAGGGGTGAAAACGGGTTCCGCTTTGGCGGCTGGAGCTGTTTCCACGCCGAGGCCGGAGCCGACCAAGGCCATCGCGGGCGTAAAAAAGACCGCGGCACCGAGAACCAATCTGAAAGGGTTTCCAATCATCCACCTACAAGTTGCGACACCTTCATTCTTCCCGCAATGACCGTTATTGCGCATGATATTTCCTGACCAATCCGGGCCTCCCTGCCATTCACACCAACGTATACAATCCGGCCCCCGTTCGAATCTGCTTGAGCTTGAGTCGGAAGGCGTGAGCTTGCCGGAGTCCGGGCCCCTTTTCGGGAAACGGACAACCCGGTTGACCAGCGCAGGAAAAACCCCCGTAAAACCTGCAAAAGACTTGTGGTCAACCGGGTTGCCGTTTTGGTTTCAACCCTTTGTCGTCAGGTCTAGGACCGTCTGACAGATTCTTTTTAAGCAGTCGGCGTGCCAACTCCCAAAGTGAAGAAACGAAAATGAACGAATTTTCTTCCGATTCCCATCACATCCGTTCGGCGGTCCCTTCCGATATTCCCGTCCTGCTGGAAATGATCCGAGAGCTGGCCGAATTCGAAGAACTTTCCCACCTCTTCGAGGCGTCCGAATCGGATTACCACGAATCTCTCTTCGGCGACCGTCCGGCGGCCGAGGCGCTCATCGGGGAGGTCCGGGGTGAAGTGGCCGGTTATGCGATCTTCTTCACCACCTTCTCGACCTTTGTCGGAAAGCCCGGGATCTGGCTGGAGGACCTCTATGTTCGTCCGGTCCACAGGGGCATCGGATTGGGAAAAGCCCTTCTCAGGACCGTCGGGAGGATTGCACTTTCGAGAGGCGCGGGCCGCTACGAATGGACCGTGCTCGACTGGAACGAAAAGGCGATCGAGCTTTACGAGCGTGCCGGAGGTGAAATCCTGCCGGAGTGGCGCATCGTGCGGATGGACCGCGAGCGTCTCCGCTCCCTCGTCGAATCATGAGCATTGCCGAAAACCTGCATCGGGTCAGGGAGGAACTGGCCGAAGCCGCCCACGAGGCGGGGAGGAATCCGGACTCGGTCACTCTCGTCGCGGTTTCGAAGACCTGGCCGGCCGAGGATGTGGCCGAAGCCGCGGCGGCGGGTCAGCGCATCTTCGGGGAAAACAAGGTGCAGGAGCTGCTCGCCAAGGCTCCGGAGTGTCCTTCGGGACTCGAGTGGCATCTCATCGGCCACCTGCAGAGCAACAAGGTCCGCAAGGTCCTGCCGGCGTGTGCCCTCATCCACAGCATCGATTCGACCGACCTTGCGCGTGATGTGAGTCGCATCGCCGGGGAGCTCGGCATGACCGCACGAGTCCTGCTGCAGGTGAACGTGGCGAGCGACGAGGCGAAGTTCGGATTTCCCGTTGCGGTGGTGAAAGCCGCCTTCG
>JAGRPC010000205.1 GCA_020439925.1 Verrucomicrobiia bacterium
CCGGACTCTTGGCACCTTGCTTCTGGTCATCTTCTCGGCGGGGGTTTTCCGGTCGATCCCGGTTATTCCTCCGAGAATCCGGTGATGGTGACGTTTTTGATTTCGACGCCCGGCGACGCGAGCGCGTTCAAGACATCGATAAATCTCTGGCCCTTCGCAGCATCATCCGCCGCGATGATCACCATCGGCTTGGAACCGGTCAGCTTTGCACTCTCGGCATAGGTCTTGAGACGGTCGAGCAACATCGGCACTTCGCGGGACGCCGGGTCGGTGTCGAGAACCTCTTCGTTGGCCACAATGTGACCGGCACTGTTGACCTCGATCGTCATCTGATCGATTTCGACCTCAGCCCCTTTCCCTTGGCTCGTCGGCATGGTCATACCGAGATCGGCTTCCTTGGGATCGAGGGTGGAGGTCACGAGGAAATAAATGAGGAGGAGGAAGCTGACATCGATCAGCGAGGACATGTCCAGCGCCGGATCGCTTTCCTTCGGTGGTTTTCTACGGGCCATGAAAAAAATCGGATAAAATCAACGTTCCACCACATAGCTGCCGAAGATCACTTCCGACACCCCCGCTTCACCGGCCGCCTGCACCACCTTCTTGATGATCCGCGTATCCACGGCTTCATCGGCACGGAGGTTGAGGCGAGGCGTGACTCCCGCCTCCTCCAAGCGGAGGCGGTTCTGGTCGACGTAATCGGAGATCGCTTCGGTGGTGAGAAGCTCAACCTGATCCTGCGCCCAGATCGTGCCATCCGCCAGGACGTTCACGATTATGCGTCCGCTCGCATCTTTGGCAACCTGAGCATACTTGGCGGTAGGAGGATTCACCCGCTTGTCGATCTGGACGATGATGAGGTGGGAGCTCACCATGAAGAAAATCAGAAGCAGAAAGACGAGGTCGATCATCGACGACATGTCCATCTGACATTCCTGCTCTTCGAGCTGCTCGATCGCTTCCTTGATTTTCTCGGATGCCATGGAGGGCTGATCAGGGTTTCGGAATCAATTGCGGAAGAAAATCAGCCTTCGGAGATGCCTTCGGGAACCTTGGCCAGCGCCTGGTCGACGTTGACGGTGGCAATGGCGGCCTCAAGGCCCTCGATAGCGACCGCCTGGCATTCACCTACCAGCGAGTTAAAGCGGTTCTTGAAGGCGTAGAAGAGGAAGATCGAAGGAATCGCCACAACCAGACCGCCGGCCGTCGTCATGAGGGCGAGAGAAATGTTGGCGGCAAGAGCGCCGGGATCGGAACCGCCGCTGAGACCCATCGTGTCGAAGGCGAGGACCATCCCCGCAACCGTTCCGAAAAGACCCAGCATGGGAGCCCCCTGGGCGATCACCGAGAAGTAACCGATCCACGACATGTAGCGGGAGTTCTCACGAACCGAGTAATCGGCTATGGCGTCTTCAACCTGACGGCGACCGAGGCTCTCGGGATCGGTCGCATCAACAAGCGGGTAGGCGGAGGCGACCATGCGCCCGAAATAGGACGGACTCTGGGCAGCCACATCGATGGAGCTGCGAACGCGAACATCCGCCATGAAGGCAAGCACTTCATCCTTGAGGGTGGGCGGAAGGAACTTTTTCCGGCTCAACTGGAGGATCATGAACACCGTCAGGGTGATCATCCAAACGGAGAGGATTCCGATGGGAACCATGAAGATCCCGCCATCGACAATCTTGTCCATCAATGAGGTCTCGACGGGGGCAGCCTCCTCAGTAGCTGCAGGGGCAGCCTCCTGAGCAAAAAGCATAGTGGAAGAAAGGGAAAGAGCGGCAAAACCAATGGCCACAAGCAGGCCGTGCCGGATTCTCGTAGAAGACATTTTCAAGGACATCACGAATAGGGTTGATCTTTGGTAGATTGGCAGGGTCCGCTTTTGATGCATTTTCGGGAAAGTGTAAAGAAAAAAGTCATCATTTCACCCGATTCCGCCCACGCAGCGCCCCGCCCGGTCCAAGCGTTGCCCCCGTGCAATCCCCGTTGCGCGAAAACTCGAAAGAGGCGGAATTTCGTTTCGCCGACAAACCTTCACATTCTTCCCCGCCGCATTGAAGAAAGGGTAGATCCTCACGCCCGAAAAAAGAACTGACATCCCGGACTACCGCCGATGCCCCCGATCAGATGTTGGGCTGGAAGATCGCGACGGTACGGAAACCAATCCACACTCAAACCCTCACAAAAGATTTGCCCCGGGCACTATTCGGATAGCCCCCTGCCCGGCGAATTCCAGGCCCGCCTCAGAACGAAACGGAGAGATTCACTCCGCCATGGAGAATATCCGACTGAGCCTGACGATTTGCCCAATCCGGAGCCCCGTCCATCAGCCATCCGTCGGGAGCCCCGCAGTAGCCGATGTAAGGTTCAATGGTCGTCCTGCAGTTCAACGAAACAGGAAGGGAAGCCTTCAGGTAATAGTGATTCCATCCACTGGAGCGCCCGCCGGACTGGGCCCCGGGAGCCAATCCCCAGTAGTTGTCCGCGTAAGCCACGCCCCCGGAAAGGATCAAATCGAGGCCCTGGACGGAAAACTGGCGTTCCGCACCCAGGTCCCAGTACCACGCTCCACTTTCCTGGTTTCCCAGAGTCGGGAGGGTTCCGTTCCAGGCATTCGGCAGGTTCGTGTTGTAGGCCAGATCGAACTTCAATATGGCAAGGGAAAGATCCTTCGAAAGATGCAAGCCGACCTCGCCATGCCCGGAAGGCCAGAAGATATGATCCGGAGCTTCCGGATAGGAGTGGTAGGTGAAACTCAGGGCGGCATCAATTCCAGCGACAGAGGGAAGATCGCCGCGAACGGAGAGGGCCAGATCGTCATTTGCAACATTGGGGAAGGTGTTCTCGCTGACAACGTTGGCGTAGGCAATCCCGAGGTGGATCCGGGTGGAAAGGCCTTCGAACGTATAACCGACACGAGTTGAAACCGTGTCCCCTCCGAAAAGGTAACCCTTGTAAATGTAATCGGAATGATAACCGACACCGACCTCCGCTCCAAGATCCTGGCACTCCTCGATGTAGGGGACTTTGTCCACAGGAGCTTTTCCCCAATCCCCGCCCATGGCCGCAATGCTTGCGCACGAAAAAACGAGTAGAATCGAAGCGATTTTCATGGGTCGAAATAGTTCAAGGCAGCATTTCGCTCACCTGCGATCAACTGCGGAAGAATCTGCGGATGAACCGGTCAGCTAGACGCTTCTCCTACACGAGCCGTGAAATCTGCGCAATGAAATTTTCACGGAGTTTCGCAGAGCCCTCTCTCAAGAATTTAACAATTCTTAAAATTAAAAAACCGCTTCCTTTCGGAAAGCGGTTTCCCATTGCCACCAGACCTCAATCGAGGTTTTCCAGCACCTTTGACTCAGAAAGAGACGCTGAAATTAACGCCGCCGTGGAGAACGTCAGATTGCCCTCCCAACCCCAACCAGTTCGGAGCACCATCCAGCAACCAGCCTTCCGGCGCGCCGATGTAACCGATATAGGGAGTCACGACGGCACGGCAATTCAATTCGATCGGAAGGGAGGCAGTGAGGTAGTAATGATTCCAACCGCTTGAACTGCCTCCGGTGTTGAAATTCGGAGCCGTTCCCCAGTAATTGTCCGCATAGGCGACACCGCCGCCAAGAACCAACTGCTGGCCAAAAACCGGAATCGCGCGCTCCAGACCAAGGTCCCAGTACCAGGATCCGTTGTCGTTGTTCGGAACCATGGGGAGCGTGCCGTTCCAAGCGTTGGGAACTCCATTGTTGTAGATGAGATCGAACTTGAGAACAGCGATATCGAAATCCTTGGAAGCATGCCAGCCGATTTCTCCATGACTGGAAGGCCAGAGGATGGTGTTCGGATCCTCGGGATAGAAATGGTAAGTGAAACTCAGGGAGGAATCGATGCCCGAGAAAGAGGGAAGACCGGCGCTGAGAGAGACGGCGACATCGTCATTGACGACGTTGGCGAGCGAGTTCCCCGCAACCACGTTGACGTAATCCACTCCAAGGGTCAGCGGCAGGGCCAGGCCGTCATAGGAGTATTGCAGGGAGCCACTGACAGCGTCCTGCCCGAAGACATAGCCCTTGAAGATGTAGCTCGAGTGATAGCCAACCGAAATCAATCCCCCAAGGTCGAGGCATTCTTCGATAGGCGTCTTGTCGACAGGCGCCTTGCCCCAGTCTCCGGCAGAAAGGCCGGCAGTGGCAAGCAGAAGCATGGAGGCAACGACAGTTTTCATATTGGAGTTTGCAGGGGCAGAACGCCGAACCGGAGACAATATCGGATTAGCGGTAAGTGTGCTCAACTTTCTGGAACAATTCAATCAGAAATCAGCAGGGATGGCCAGCCCATTAACGGCCTCGACGGTTGATCGGGATCAGGGAATTAAACTCGAGAATCGCGCTGGCACTGTCAATGGCGGAAGGGTTGGAAGCAGATCGCGCAACAAGTCCGAAACTTCCACGCTTCACTGCACCGCGGCTGCGGGCGACGATTTGACGGATGCGCCCCTTGAGAGACGCTTCACAGACAACCACGGCCGTGTCCCCGCCTCCGATATCCGTCGAAAGTCGACCGGAACGAAGGGAAGAGGTGACATTCGACCGGCCGCCGCCATTCTCCAGATACGCCCGGTATCCGATCGACCGGGCATTGGAGACACGCGACCTGAGGGAGGCCTCGGTTGTGACGCCGGACTCGTTTTCAATTCCGAAGTAGGCGGAAAGCGTCTCGTTTGCCGTACCGGAAAGGGAGATCTTCTGACGCTTCATCGCCGCCGAGATCACGTCTTCGCCAACCCGTCCTCTCGCGCCGGCACCCGGACCGACCGTGACATCAAATCCGCCCTGCACGGGACCGAAAGAGAAATTGTCAAAAAAGGCGAGGACTTCGGTAAAGAGATCACCATTGGCGACTTCTGGATCCGAAAGGATGGAGTTGAGCCCCCCGATGATCCCGGCATCCGTGAAGAGAGGAAGGGGAGGGAAAGGCTCCGGCTCATCGATAATCCGGGGAATCCTGATCTTGGGAAACCCTTCGAAAATCACTTCGCCGTTGACCGAGGCAATGAGGATATTGGCCTCTTCATCGATCTTCATGCACAGGCGCACCCACTGGTCCCCGAAGTCGCCCTGCAGTTCTTCGTAGAATCCCGGGCCGGAGACAACAAAGACAGGTTCCGCCGGCAGATCTTCGGAGGCGCCCTCCTCGGCTGAGCCAAGGATCAGCTGCTTGGAAAGGGTCATACCGTAAATCGCGTAGCCGGTTTCGAGGGTATTCGCAGCCATCCCGAAGGACATGAACGGCGGCATTTCGGAAGGGATGTAAACGTCCACACAGATTTCGTTCGTCCCCTCGGGAACCTGACGCACGCGACCAAGCAATCCTTCGCGTGAGCCGCTGTCGTAAAACCGGAGAAAGCCCTGTGTCGCCTGAAACACCTCCGGCGCACTTTCGACAAGTTCCCAGGTCATTCCGTTGTATTGCTCCTGCAGGATCGGAAACCATCCCGGCACCGTTTGCCCTTCGCCTGGACGGGGAGAAAGCTGGATTCGGTCAAAGGTCTCCACGGTCAACCCCGGATTCGGCGCGGGAGCCGGCTCCATGGGGGCAACGGGCAATGGCGACTGGGATTGCGCCCACGAGGCACAGCAAAGAAGCCCGGCAAAAACCGAACTTAGGATGACGGATCGGGTGGCGGCTGGTTGATGCATGACGTCCCAAAAAAGTCGCGTTCAGCTTAAATGCAAAGCAATTATCGAAACTCCTTCCTCCGCAGCCCTCCGAGAATTGCGGTTTCGCCCCTCATTCCACCCGCTTGGTTCCGGGACGAACCGCCGGTATTTCGGCGAGGGCCGCGGGGACTTCATCTGGCTCGAAGACGGGAAACTGGATCTCCATGCAGGAAACCACGGGATAATCCCCGACGGTCGCCTTGCCGGAGCGGTTGACCACGACAAAGACCCCGGCCACCACCCCTCCCTGGGATTCGATGAAGTCGGTGAGTTCCAGGAGCGTCCCCCCGGTCGTGATGACGTCCTCGACGAGAAGAAGCCTCTCCCCGGACTTGATCTCGAATCCTCGTTTCAATTCGAGCTGGTTTGTCTCCGCGTTTCTCTCCGCATAGATGGTGCGGGCATGAAGGGCCAGTCCAACCTGCTGCCCGACGGGCACTCCCCCCATGGCCGGACTCAGGACGACGTCGATCCCGCCGAGCGACTCGAGCTGCGGCACGACCTGTTCGATCATCTGCTGGAGTTCCCAGGGATGCTGGACCAGCTTCCCCTTCTTGACGTAGTAGGCGGAGTGCTTGCCGCTGGCGAGGATGAAGTGTCCCTCCTCGACGGCACCGTAGCCCTTGAGCAGTTCGATCGTTTCCTCAGGCGACTTGGGCAATTTGGTCTGCATAGTTTTTTGCTTTCTCGGCAAAGGTGAGGTGTTCGTCGGCGTAGAGAATTCCTCGCGAGACATTGATAACGGAAGGGGCGGCACGCCGCGCTCCCCGCAAAGTCTCGAGGTCTCCGCCCTGCGCCCCCAGCCCCGGAATCAGGAGCGGCACGTCGGGAAGACGCTCGAGAATGTCGCTGGATACATTGGTCAAACCCAAGACCAGCCCGATGCTTCCCTCCCCTGCCGGAGTCTCCGGAGCGCGCCGGGCAAGGTCTCCCACGAGTTCAAAAACCCGACGGCCATCGAGGAGATCTCTCAATTCGAGATCGGCGGCACCCGGGTTGGAAGTGACCCCGAGAAGATAGACACCCTTGCCGGGGTGACGAAGAAAGGGCTCGACCGAATCGTAGCCCATGTAGGGACTGAGGGTAACGGCATCGACATCCCAGAGATCGAAATAAGCCTTCGCGTAGTGCTCCTGGGTCGTGCCGATGTCACCGCGTTTGGCGTCGAGGATGACCGGCACGCCTGTCTCCTTCATCCTTGCGATGAGAGACTCGACAAGTTGGTAGCCCGGCACGCCGAGGGCCTCGAAATAGGCGATATTCGGCTTAAAGGCCGCGGCGTAAGGCGCGGTCTCTCCAATGACACGCTCGCAGAAGGCGGAAAGCTCGCCCACCGACGGATGCCGGTCGAGACGTGGATCGATCCCGACACAGAGAGCGCTACCGCTCTCGGCGATTCGTTGGCGAAGTCTCTCAGCGTAGGTCATGAAGCGGACTGGGTTCGTTCCGGGAAGCAACCCTATCAGATCCTCGCCACGATGGCATCCCCCATCGCCGAAGTACCCACTCTCTGCTGCCCCTCGCAAGCGGTGAAGATATCCCCGGTGCGGAATCCCTCATCGATGACGGCTTTCACGGCTGAATCGATCACGGCAGCGGCCTCGTGTTCCCCGAAGGAAAAACGCAGCATCATCGCCGTCGAGAGAATCTGGGCGATCGGATTGGCGATACCCTGCCCGGCGATGTCCGGAGCCGTGCCACCGCTGGGCTCGTAGAGACCAAAATAAAGCCCGTCCCCCTTGCTTTCGCCGAGGCTGGCGCTTGAAAGCATCCCGAGAGATCCGGCAATCATGGCCATTTCGTCGCTGAGAATGTCCCCAAAGAGGTTTTCCGCAAGAACAACATCGAAATCCCGGGGCCGCGCGATGAGCTGCATGGCGGCGTTGTCCACGTAGAGATGGCTCAAGGACACCGAGGGGAACTCCTTCGCCACTTCCTCGACCGTGCGACGCCAGAGAAGGCCGTTCTGGAGCACGTTGGCCTTGTCTATCGAGCACAGTTTTCCGCCGCGTTTCTCCGCAGCGGCGAAGGCGACTCGAGCGATTCGGGCGATCTCGCTCTTCTTGTAAACCATCGTGTCGACGGCGACTTCTTCACCATCGCGAGTCTCGATGCCCTTCGGCTGACCGAAGTAGAGTCCACCGGTGAGTTCGCGAACGCAGAGCACGTCGAATCCACCCGCGATACGCTCCTCTTTCACGGGCGAAGCATGGGTGAGCGCAGGAAAACAGACGGCAGGCCGAAGATTGGCGAACAATCCAAAGTGTTTGCGTAGAGGAAGCAGGGCGCCACGCTCGGGCTGGAGATCCGGCGGCAGGGTCTCCCATTTGGGGCCACCCACGGATCCGAAAAGAATCGCGTCCGACGCTTCGCACGCCTTCACGGTGTCCTCGGGCAGCGGGTGCCCGCAGTCGTCGAGGGCTGCGCCGCCGACGAGTTTTTCCTCCATTTCGAAGACGATTCCGAAACGTTCCGAAACTTTCCCGAGCACCTTCCTGGCCTCGGCCATCACTTCGGGACCAATACCGTCTCCGGGAAGCACCGCGATTCTGTATGCCTGACTCATATGCCGCGAGACGAAAGACGGGATCGCCCCGCCCGCAAGCCGAAAGATCAGGGAAGCGCCCCTTCCTGCAATTCCTGCTTCTTCGCCGGAGACTTGCGTCAACGAACCGAACCTGGCTCGGGAAGCCCTGCGGCTTCGTCCCAACTCATCGCCGTCATGGCGGCGACCCCCGATTCCGACTCGTGCAGGATGGTTCCGTTGGGCAGTTTCACCCTTACCTTGATCCCGAGGAGTTCGTCCTCGCGATAAAGCTCGTTTCCGTCGTAATAAACCTTGTCGATCCTGGCAGCTTCCGTCTCCAGCGCCGCTTCCCCATTAAAGCGCATCGCCTCCAGAGGGGAGGAACCCGCTTTCTTCACCATCTTTACCGACTCGTCCACGGGCGTCGTCCGATAGTTCCAGTCCTGGTCGTCCTCGTTGAAAACGATTTCCACCGCGTCCTTCCAGGCAATCACATATTCCAGAACCGCGGATTCCAGCGTCTCCCGGGAGAGGTTTCGAACGACAAGGCGGTAGAACTGGTCCCTCGTCTCCATCGTGTAGAAATCATCACGGTGCTTCTCGGAAGGCCTCAGCGACTTTGTGATTCCCACCTCAAGCCGAAAGGAGACGGGAGTAATGGTCGCCGTGGGAGATTCCTTGAGCCAGTCCTTGATGAACTGCTGGTCGTCGAGACTCAAGAGGACGATCTCGGTTGGGAATTCCTGGCCGTCCTGTCGGAGAATTCTGACCTGGCGTTTGTCCGCCGAGATTCCGAGAATCCTGGCCGTCACTTTCTGCCCGGTCTTCGAAGTGAATTCATGGAATTCCCCCGCAACCGGAGCCTGAGCTCCCGCGATGCCAACAGACAGACACGCGAACACCAGCACTCCCAAACCAGGCAGGAAACGAAACATGGTGGGAAGATACTCCAAAAGCGACCCAAGGTTCCGGGAAAAACACGCAAGTTTCTTCTGCTCGAATGGGCCCTCCCCGCATTCACGTCCGTTTGCCCGGAATGCAGTCGGGCCTTATCTTGACCAAACCCCGATGATCCAGCGGCCCATCCCCCTCACCTTCTCCCATCGCGTCAGTTTCACGCACGGGGCCTTCGATCCGAAGAACCACACGTTACGGGATCTCGTCGCGGAGGGTTGCTCTCTCGACGGCACGGCAAAGGTCCTCGTCCTGCTCGATGATGGCCTCAGCGGAGCCGCACCGGCCTTGGTCGACCGCATTTCGGGATATTTCGCGGCCCATGGCGATACCCTCGACCTCGTCGCCGCCCCCCTGAGCCTGCCCGGCGGGGAGAGCTGCAAGAATGACTGGTCGCTCGTCGAGCGCATCTGGAAGGCGATCGAGTTTTTCAAGATCTGCCGGCACAGTTACGTGATCGCCATCGGGGGCGGTGCCTTCCTTGACTTGGCCGGATTCGGAGCAGCCACGGCACACCGGGGAATCCGCCTCATCCGCATGCCAAGCACTACCCTGAGCCAGGGCGACGGTGGCGTGGGGGTAAAAAACGGCGTGAACTATTTCGGGAAAAAGAACTGGGTCGGGACTTTTTCCGTCCCCTTTGCCGTCGTCAACGATCTCGACTTCATCGCCCACCTGCCTCCCCGTGCTTGCCGGGATGGACTCATAGAGGCGGTCAAAGTGGCACTGATTCGCGACCGGGCCTTCTATGAGTATCTCCAGGAAAACGGTCCCGCGCTGGGCCGACTCGAGAAGAAACCCGTGGAGGTCGCCATCCGCCGCAGTGCCGAAAATCACGTCGATCACATCGCCACCAGCGGAGACCCGTTTGAATACGGCTCGGCCCGCCCTCTCGATTTCGGCCACTGGGTCGCCCACAAGCTCGAGCAGATCTCGGCATTTTCGGTAAGCCACGGCGAAGCTGTGGCGATCGGCATGTCCGTCGATCTTCTTTACTCGGTTCACAGTGGACTTCTTCCCCGGCGCACCGCGGAGGAGATTCTCTCCCTCATCGAAACCATCGGATTCCCGCTCTGGTCCGAAGCGCTGGATCGGGAAGAACGGGGTCGGCCGGTCATTCTCGCCGGACTCGAAGAGTTTCGCGAACATCTCGGCGGCCGTCTCACCATTACCCTGATTCCGGCGATCGGACGGAAAGTCGAGGTTCACGAAATGGACGAACAAGCCATCCTGGCGGCTTTGAATGAGTTGCGGAAGCGCCATGAGACAGCGGCCAAGGCGATGACGTCCTGAAGTCGTGAGACCAATTCTCCCGATGGAGATGGAAATAAAAAAACCCGCAGGAGATTTCCTGCGGGTTTTCCAAGGGAGGTCTGAAAGTTCCCAATCAGGGAATCATGAGCTGCTGCCCGGGCTGGATGACGTCCCCGCTGAGCCCATTGGCACTCTTGATCGCCGCGACCGTCGTGCCGTGCTTCTGGCTGATACGGTAAAGGTTTTCACCACTGGCGACCGTGTGTTTCTTGCTGCCGGAACCCGAGTAGGAAACCGGAGCACTGGGCTTGCTGGGAGCGCTTGGGGCCGGGCCACTGTAAGCGGGCTGATTGTAGGTCGGGACAGAGGGAACGCTGGGCACCGAAGTGGGGGGCGTGTAAGTGTTCTCCGTGTAGGAAGGATAAGAGCTGTTCGAAGGAGTGCTCGAGTAATTCGTCGTGCTACCGGAACTGCTGTAGTAAGGATTGTTCTGGTAAGGATTTTTCGACGCGGGCTTCGTGCTCTTGCAGGAAGTCGACGACATCGCAAGCCCGAGAAGCGGAAGGAGGATGACAAAAGATCTCATATTAGTCGGTGGTAGTTCAGTAACTTCTCGAAAATATTAAGGTTTGTTAAATAAATGACAAGCTAATTTTAAAAATTCTTGTTCTTTTCTTTAATTTTTTAGGCGCCGGGCGCTTTCAATTCCCGAATAACCTTCCGGAATTCCACCTTGCGCGACCGTCTGGCGAGCAGCATGCTCCGCCCGACATGAGCATCACCCGCGCCCTCATTTCCGTATCCGACAAGACCGGCCTAGACGTCCTCGCCGAAGGCCTCCATCGCCATGGAGTCGAGATCCTTTCCACCGGAGGCACCGCCAAATACATCGCCTCGCTGAATATTCCGGTGACGGAAGTCTCCGATTTCACCGGCTTCCCCGAAATGCTGGACGGGCGGGTCAAGACTCTGCACCCCAAGGTTCACGGGGGACTTCTCTACCGCCGAGACCTTCCCGAGCATTGCCGTCAGGCCGAGGAGCACGGCATCCGTCCCATCGATCTCGTCGTCGTGAACCTCTACCCGTTCGAAGCCACCGTCGCCAAGGAAGGAGTCACCCGGGACGAAGCCATCGAGCAGATCGACATCGGCGGCCCCAGCATGCTTCGGTCCGCCGCCAAAAACCACAGCGCCGTCACCGTCGTCGTCGATCCGGCCGACTATGCGACCGTCATCGCCGAGATGGATGCCAAGGAGGGCGAAACCAGCCTCAAGACCCGGGAGCGACTGGCCATCAAGGTCTTCCAGCGCACCGCAGCCTACGACGGCGCCATCGCCGCCTATCTCAACGGAGCCCAGGAAACTGAGGCATCCTTTTCTCTCAGCCTCCCCCTGAACCAGGAACTGCGCTACGGGGAAAACCCCCACCAGAAAGCCTCCCTCTACGGCAACTTCACCGACCATTTCAAGCAGCTTCAGGGCAAGGGGCTCAGCTACACCAACGTGCTCGATATCGCCGCGGCGGGCGAGCTCATCCTGGAGTTCAGGCGTCCCGCTGTCGCCATTCTCAAGCACACCAATCCCTGCGGAGTCGGCGCGGACGAGAGTGACCTCCGCCTCGCCTGGGAAAAGGCCTTTGAAACCGACCGCCAGGCGCCCTTCGGTGGTGTCATCGTGTGCAACCGTCCCCTCGGGATCGGTCTGGCCCGGGTCATTTCGGAGATTTTCACGGACGTCATCATCGCGCCGGAGTTCGAAAGCGATGCCCGTGCCCTTCTCCAGAAAAAGAAGAATCTGCGGCTCATCCAGATGAACGAATCCTTTCGCGACACCCTGGAGGATCCGGTCATTCATTCGGCTCCTGGAGGCCTTCTCGTCATGGATCACGATACCCGGGCTCTCGGACTGGAAGACATCGAGAAAAAGGTCGTCACCAACCGTCCCCCCACCGCCGAGGAGATCGAGGCGATGCGTTTTGGCTGGCGGATCGTGAAGCACGTGAAATCGAATGCCATCGTTTTCACCACGAGTGATCGAACCCTCGCCATCGGGGCCGGTCAGATGTCGCGGGTCGACTCCTGCCGTATCGCCACCTGGAAGGCCGAACAGGCAGGTCTGAGCCTAAAGGGCTCGGTCGTGGCGAGCGACGCGATGTTCCCCTTCCCCGACGGTCTCGTCTATGCCCTCGATGCGGGCGCTACCGCCGCGATCCAACCCGGCGGGTCGGTTCGAGACGAGGATGTCATCAAGGCCGCCAACGAACACGGGGCCGCGATGGTCTTCACCGGTCACCGACATTTCCTCCACTGAGCCCGGAAAGGGAGAAAACCCTTTGCAAAGGCACTTCGCGGCCTAAGGTGAAAAGCAGCCGTGAATTTCGAACTCAAGCGCAAACGCTTCTACCCCGTCGGGAAAGGGCTGAACGGCTATCTCACGCAGTACCAGCGGACCCTGGACCTGCCCCCTCTCTATGAGGAGCTTCACCGTTTCTCGCAGCTCTTTCCGCTCTACGACAGGGAAGGCCACGATACGCTCTGGAAGACGGCGTTCTACGAGCCTGAGATTCGCCGGCAACTCAGCGGCAAACTCATCCAGATCTACTCGCTGCTGAAGACGAACGACTTCCGGTCCCGCGAGCACCTCACTCTGGAGCGGGTGGACTTCTGCGACTTCGGAAACTCTCGCCCTTTCCGCATCCGCGTCGTCAACCAGTACAACGACAACTACGACCACTTTTACGTGAAAGTCGCCGATGCCTCCCGAATCTACGGGCTCGAACTCGAGCACATCCTCTCCCCGAACCGCATCAATTACCTCGTGAATGGAAACACCCTGATTGAGGAACACATCGCCGGAGTTCCCGGTGATGCCTTCATCGAAAACTATTTCGACCGCCCCGAAACCAACCGGGTCCGTGTCGCAAAAGAGTTCGTGAAGTTCAACGAGCGAAGTTTTATCAGGCTCCTTGGCGACATGAGAGCCTACAACTACGTCGTCGACATCACCCCCGACTTCGAGGACGCCCAGTACCGGGTTCGGGCGATCGACTTTGACCAGCAGAGTTACGAGGGTGCGAAGGAAATGTACCTGCCGCAGACCTTCGCCGAGAATGCCCTCGTGGTGGAACTCTGCACCAACCGCCTGAACTACCAGACGATGCGACAGTATCAGGACGAGGAGAGGACCCTCATCGAACGGCGTGTCCAGATCGCTCACAATCGGCTCGATGCCCTCTGGAAGGCCATGGGCCCCGACGAAATCGCTCCCGAGGAAAATGTCATCAGCCTTCGCGAAGGCCTCAACCACTACCACGAGACTACCGCCTTTTCCGCCTGCGAGACCATGGGACAGCTCGTCAGAATGAATCTCGATGTTTCGCTGGCAAAAACCAACACATGAGGCCATGAGTTCCTATTCCCGACGGACGAAAGTCCTGGGATATCGTTGTCATGAATACCCAGCTTGAAACCGCGTCTCCCGATTCACCGGATGCCCATCACGGCGAGTTCCTCCGTGCCTTCTTCCGCAACTCCGCTCATGTGGGAGCGATTGCTCCGAGTTCCGGGGAACTGTCGGCCATCCTTGCGGACTCCGTCGACTGGTCCACGGCGAAATGCGTCATCGAGTACGGTCCCGGCACGGGTGTGGTCACCACGGAGGTGGCCAAGCGACTCGGCGGTGACACTCGTTTTTTTGCGATCGAGCGCGATCCCAAACTCGCCGCGATCACCCGAAAACGATGTCCGGGGATCGAGGTGGTCGAGGATTGTGTCACCAATGTCCCCGCGCTCTGCCGGGAACGAGGCATCGACCGGGTCGACGCCATCGTTAGCGGTCTGCCCTGGGCTTCCTTTTCCCCGGAGCTCCAGGACGCGGCTCTTGCAGCCACCTTCGAAGTCCTCCCCGAAGGAGGAAGCTTCGCCACTTTCGCCTACTGGCAGGGCCTGCTCCTGCCTGCCGGCCAGCGCTTTCGGCGATTTCTCAATGACCACTTTTCATCCGTCGAGCGAAGCCGTACCGCCTGGCGAAACCTCCCGCCGGCTTTCGTTTACCAGTGCGTGAGATAACCCCGCGGAAAGTTCGGCGAAGGTCGGTTTTCCTTCCCACCCTTCACTTCGACGGGGCCAAAGCATAACGAGCCCGCCAGCTGTCCGGAATCGGGAGCCGGAGCCCGTAAAGGTAACGGATCAGTTGCCCCTGATGGGCCGCCTCATGCTCGAGAAGATCGAGGGCCAGGTCCTGCTGAACTTCTGAAAGGGGCTCCACTTCGAGAAGCGCCGCCTTCACTCCGGCTTCAGAACGCTCCAGCGCCACGGTCACATCCATTTTCACCAGCGGTGATTCCAGAGAACAGGCGAATCCCGCCCAGCGCCCGGCACGAATCGCCTCCGTATAACTTTCCCTTGCTCCGACCACACACCAGAGCTGAAGACCGATCGCATTGGAAGGCAAACCGGGCAGTTTTTCGGCAAGGGAAGATTCCCCGAGGGTGTCCGCGAAATCCCGGTAGAGAGCGAACGAACGCTCGAGGCGTGAGACGAGGACTCGGTGCAGGCACATCGGGATGGTTTATGCCGAAGTGACCCCAGATTGGCAAGAAACAATCCGGCCGAACCCGCCTCCACCAGAACCCGAATCAAGCCGATCTTGCACCCATCGCGCGAATCTTGGCGAGAATCGCATCTCCGCTCCTTTGAGAGCTTTTCCTCAGAGCCTCATAAGGCCAAGATGAGAACGCTCACCCCAGTTCACTCGCCATGTCCAAGCCGAGCCCTTTCTCGCAAACGGATGGAGCCGCCGCCGGAGCACCTCCTCCGAAGTACCCCGGCATTCACGTCACCTGCAACGGCAACACCCTCGTCTCCAAACATGTCGAGACGCGCATCACCGAGGGAGGAGTTTTTTACCCCATCACCCCTTCGACCGAAGGAGGCGAACTCTATCAACTCTCCTACGCGATGGGAGAACTCGATGTCTGGGGAAACCAGAAGATCGCCATCGAAACCGAAGGAGAGCACGCCGCCCAGGGCGGAGCGACGGCCCTCGCGGTGACCGGTCGGCGGGTCGTCAATTTCACCTCGGGCCAGGGACTCGCCTACGCCATGGAGCAGTACTACCACGCTCCCGGAAAATGCTCGACCATGGTCCTCGAGGTCGGAGCCAGGGCCCTCACGAAACACGCCCTGAATGTCCATTGCGGGCACGACGACATCTACGCTGCCCTCGACACCGGGTGGACCATCCTTTTCGCCAAGGACGCTCAGCAGGCCGCCGACCAGGCCCTCATCCTGCGAAAGGTCAACGAACTGGCCCTGAACCCGGGCATGAACGTTCAGGACGGCATGCTCACAACCCACTCCGAGCGCGCCTGGCTGGCCCCCGAAGCCGGCCTGCTGCGGGAATTTCTCGGTGCACCCGACGACACGATCGAGTGCCCCACCCCAGCCCAGCGGGAGCTTTTCGGCGTCCAACGGCGTCGCGTCCCGTCAATGATGGACCTGAAACACCCGCTCGTTCTGGGGCCGGTGGAAAACCAGGAGCACCACATGAACGGAATCGCGGCGAGGCGCAACCAGTGGGTCGAACCGATTCTGGGTTTCCTCGAGGAAGCCTACCGCGAATTCGGCGAACTCACGGGGCGCCGTCACCACTTCCTCGACTGCTACCGCACCGAGGATGCCGATACGGTCTTTCTTTCCCTCGGCTGCGCCGCCGAAAACATCGAGGCCGCCTGCGACTACCTGCGGGAACAACGCGGAGCCCGGGTCGGATCGATCCATGTCAACGTGATCCGCCCCTTTCCCGAAGCGGCCATCGTTGAGGCGCTCCGGGGAAAGAAGAACGTGATCGTTCTCGAACGCACCGACGAGGGAATGGCCGGTGACAACCCGCTCGGGCGCGACATTCGCGTTGCCCTCACCAAGGCGCTCGAGTCGAAGCTTCATGGCAACGGGGGAACGATCCCTCCCCTCGCTCCGGAACAGTTTCCCCGGATCTGCAACGGCATCTACGGCATCGGCTCCCGCGACTTCCGGCCCGAGCACATCCTCGGCGCCTACGAGTTCGCCACCGGCACGACCAAGCGGAAGGACGGCCGCGGCATCGCCGAAGGTGAACATTTTTTTGTCCTGGGGGTCGACCATCCCTACTCGGTGATCTCGAAAGACACGCCTTCCCTGCTTCCGGAAGGCGCCATCGCCGCCCGCTTCCACTCCATCGGAGGCTGGGGGATGATCACCACGGGAAAGAACCTCGGGGAGATCATCGGCGAATTCGCCCGGGTGCTCGAAGACGAGACGGGAGAGGCGAACCTTTTCGTCAACGCGAACCCGAAATACGGCTCGGAGAAAAAGGGAGCCCCGACCAACTACTACCTCGTCGCCGCCCCCGATCACGTCCGGGTCAACTGCGAGCTCAACCACGTCGACATCGTCCTCTGTTGCGACCCCAAGGCCTTCACCCACACCAATCCACTCGCCGGCCTCAAGAAGGGAGGCGCTCTCGTCTGGGAGTCTGCCGAGCCGCCCGCGACCGTCTGGAAACGCATTCCCCCGAAATACCGTTCATTCATCAGGGAAAACGGGATCCGGATCTACACTCTTCCCGGTTTCGAGATCGCACGGGCCGCGACCGATCGTCCCGACCTGCAACTGCGCATGCAGGGCAACGCCTTCCTCGGAGCTTATTTCCGCGTCTCCCCGTTCTTTGAAACCTTCGGCATCGATCCCTCCCGTTTTGACGAGGTCGTGAAAGCGCAGTACGTGAAGAAATTCGGTCGCTTCGGAGAAGCCGTCGTGGATTCGAACATGCGGGTGATGGACGAGGGGTATTCCCGGGTCACCGAGGTCCCCCATGGGGCCATCGACGACGAGGACCTTTCCAGCATGCGGCGGGTGCCCTTGATCCCACACGGCAATCCTGACATTCTTCCCACAGCCGGTTGTGCCTACGAAGGACTGCATCCGCACGGACACGAGGACGGCCAACCCGGACGCTATCCCGTGCAGTCACTCGAGACCTTCGACCGCGAATTCCGCTGTGGACTTGGCTACCACCAGCCCTCCGGCGCTCTCGCCTCCGTCGGGGTAATGGCGGCGGCCACCGGAGCGACAGCCTCCAAGTATGTCGCTCGGCGGGAGACCCCGCTCTACATCCCCGAGAACTGCACCCAGTGCATGGAGTGCATCAGCGTCTGCCCGGACACCGCCCTGCCGAACACGGCCCAGGACCTCGGAACCCTTCTCGCCACGGCGGTGCGGCACTATGTCGGCGACGCGACCCAGCGCGACCGGATCATGGACGCCATGCCGGACCTCGAACGCCGTCTCCGCGAGCGCATGAACGCCGCCGTCGAAACGAAGGCCAACCCTCCCTTTCAGGAACTCCTCCGCAGCGAAGTCGAAGGCCTCGACCACGGCATCAGCGAAGCGGCGAAAGGGGAGTTTCTCGCCATCCTCGACCTCGTTCCCGTCGCCTACGCGAAGGTCCCCGCGATTTTCCGATCGATCGAAAAGAAGAAGCCGGGCCAGGGCGGCGTCTTCTCCATCTTCGTGAGCGATCTCTGCAAGGGCTGCGGTGAATGCGTCGAGCAATGCGGCGACCACGGCGCTCTTGTCATGGTTCCGGACAGCGAGGAATTGAACCGGAAACTCACCACCGCGCAGATCTTCTCACGCCTGCTTCCCGACACCAGCCAGAAATACCTCGGCCTCTACGACGGCGAACACCCGGAGGACTCGCGTCCCGCGGCCCTTCGCAACCACCTCATGGTGAGACGGAACTACGAGGCCCTCGTCTCCGGCGACGGTGCCTGCGCCGGATGCGGCGAAAAATCCGTGCT
>JAGRPC010000206.1 GCA_020439925.1 Verrucomicrobiia bacterium
TGGAACAAGGTCGTGCGCACGCCGAAGGGCACCCTCATCCTCGCCTGTGTCGCAGGGACCTTTCACGGTCTTCACGGAGGAGGCTGTCCCGCCGTGGCCCGGTCGACGGACGGGGGCGCGACCTTCTCCGATCCGGAGATCCTGCGCGAGTTCGGGCCGGGACTCGATTACACCTGCTGCGGCAATCTCGCGCTGGGGATCGCGGACGACGGAGCGATCGTCCTGCTCGCGATGGCCTACACCGGCAACGAGGCGAATCATGTTTTCGGATGGCGCTCGGAGGACGACGGTCTCACCTGGAACCCGACGGATACGGCCAAGCTGGGGCCGAACCGGACCGGGTCGGTCTTCGGCAACGTGATTCCGGTGAAGGGCGGAGGGCTCGCTGTCTTCGGTCATTACCGGGCGGGTTCGTCTCCGTTGACCGAGGGGATCTGGATGGCGACTTCGCCGGATCAGGGCCGGAGTTGGAACGAGCCGCGGCTGATCGCTGACGTGCCTGCCGCCGAGCCGGTCGTGATCGCCTCGCAGGGGAAGCTGATCGGATTTTTCCGCAGCACCAGGAAGGCGGTCTTCGATAAACCGTCCGCGGAAGGACGGCAGTATGTCGGCGTTTCGACCGATCAGGGTCGGACCTGGGAGACGAAGCCCTCGAGTCTCGACGCCGAGGATCCCGCGGTCGCAAAACTGGCCGCTCCCTGCGCGGTCGAGGATCCGGAACACCCCGGCGAACTCCTCGTGCTCACGACGGAACGGGCCAAGGCAAAGGGGCAGAGCAGCCGCATCTTGCTGTGGCGCGGCAATGCGGACCGGCTGGAGTGGAAACGTGACCGGGTCCTCCTCGAGTTTCCGCCCGGCGGTCCCGAAAACCAGAACACCGATCTCGGTTACCCCTGGCTGCTCCACGAGCAGGGGAATCGCTGGTCGATGTATTTCTACCACGGCCAATCGAAGGGCCCGGCCTCGATCTGGGTGACGGAGGTGGAGCTTTGAGGGTCTGGCGAGGGTTTGGGCCCTGATTCCCTCCGCTTGACCGACCCCATTCAAAACCGTCTCAGAACCCTGATTCGCCCATTCAACCATCGTGTCGAGGGGAAGTGAGTGCGCGTTTTAAATCCGTTCGAGTGATGGACCTTGACGTTCTTTGCCTCACGATCACGCGAGCCTCCGCCACAACTGGATTTCTCGAAACAAACATGCCACTTTCTCGTCAAGGTGCGTGTAAGTCCGCTCCGACTCTCCACCATGTCCAACCCGATCACCAGATTGCTCAAGGGCGAGCTCATCAAGGTCGGTTGCGCGGGTGTTGCCTTCGTGGTTTTCAGTCCGATCTTCTTTTTTACTTACCGTCCGCACGACGACGTGAATTATTACCTTTTGCGTCCCGAAAAGCTGGATCTGGATCCGAACGGGGAGTGGAAACCCAATCAGTTTGTCCAGGTCACGGGCCGGATCGATCCTGGGACCTTTCAGGTCCACCGACAGGGGCTCCTGGGAACTCAGACAGACTTCAAATTTCGACTCGAAGGTTACCCGGAGACGCTCGTGATCTGCGTGACGGAGGGGGTGGTCCATGAAGCGTTGTACGCGGCTTACCAGGAGGATCGTCTGCGGGCATCTGCGGTTGGCAAACCGGAAGAGTTGGAGACCCTCATTCACGATCGGTTCACAGAGTCGGTTCGTGCCAAGATGTTTGGCGGTGCGGAGTTGGATCCATCGTGGCGCCATCTTGGCGAGGTCCTTGCCGCGGAGGTGACGATCGAGGGGCGGTTGCACCGTTCACCTCCGTCTGGTGAATCCGCTTTCGACACGTTTGCGGCGAGTCGGGAGACGCGGATTGCGAAATACTTCGACCGAGTGCTGGGGCTTGACCTGGAAGGGAAAGATTGGTGGCTGATCGATGCGGACGAGCGGCCCGAGCCAATCCGTTTCCTCGATGCCAATGGACCTATGTTTCTGGTCTTCTTTTGCTGTGGTGTTGCGGCTGCGATTTGGTTCTTCAAGCGATTCGCAGGGGCATCGTCCGGGCGCGGGCCAAAGTCAGGGTCCGGGCGCTCTGCGCCGATCATTCGCCCTCCCCCGGTTCCGGAGTTACCCCCTTCGATACCTCCTTCAAGGAATCCGCCTCCTCATCGCGGGGCACAATGGGATTGAAACTTCGGGGGGCGGTGTGGTCGTGGTTGAATAGCGATCCCTGACGGGAGAGATCAGAAGTGATCCCATCGCGATCCTGATCCAGTCGATCTGTGCTTGTCTTCGTGGTCGGCAGGGTTGCGGGCAACCGGGTGGGGATCTCGATTTACCCATAGGGACAGGGCCCGCACTCGTAGCGGCCAACTGCTAGGACGGCAGCGGTGGTGGCTTTTTTCCCTGTTTCCTTATCATCCTGGTCTCGAGGAGATCTCCTTCCGAATCGCAAACATACAGGTCCTCGAAATTCACCGGCACCGCATGTTTTTCCAGAAAGCGGTCGAGGATTTCCAGACAGCCGATACCGTCCTTGAGGTTCCGCTCCACCGCGTCAAGGCAGGAGCTAATCTTTAGAGTATCTCCTGTCCCGAATGCAATCGGGATCGGAGAGAACGACTCCCAGGATGGTGGATTACGAACATCTCCGCTAAAAAATGAAGCGCATGCGATTCGTCGGGACTTTCCGACGGCCCCGTAGGGAAAGGCCAGGTACCTGATCCGCCGGATACCGTAGACAAGTCCATCGGCTCCGCTTCTTTTTGAAAGCGGAGCAATATGGAGCACGCTCAGGGTGGATGGTTCGACCAATCCGCCGGTCAGCAGTCCATTTTTGAACGCTTCTTTCGTGCTCTTGGCGTAGAGAAACAGAAGGCCCACGAGGAGGAGGGAAGGAAACAATAGAACCGCCACGGCTATCCATGAAAGTATCGAGACGATCGGTCGGCCGTCTCCAAATCGCAACTCCAGGGCGATGAAAAGGATCGCCAGCGCGAGCATCCATAGAGTCAACTTGCACAGAAAGCGCTGCTCAAACCAGATCAGACGCAGCGAGTTCGGATAAAAGTTTGCCGAGGAAGTTGCTTGGGAAAGATTCCCCTTATGCAATTGCCCCCGGTCTCCAATTGGTTTCTTCGTCATTTGAATCCAGATCGGCGGTGTAGTTTTTGATGATGAAGTCGTGGAGCGATTTACGAGAAGACTCGATCCCATGGATGGACGGCTTTCACTCCCCCACCACCTTCTCCTCCAGGACCACGCCTTCGGGAACCGACTCCCCCATGCCGGTTAACGCATCCTGCGCAGCTCTGCGTACCCGATAGCGACGTTCCTCGTAGTTTTTTGGTTCCGTGGAAGACGTGATCTTGGAACTCTGGTAGCCCGGATGACGGAGAAGTGCGCGGAAGAGTGGGATGTCCTCCCTGTTTCTCCAACCGCCGACGAACGCGACGACCTGGCTCAGCGGGTAGGCGTCGTTTCCCGGCGGGTAGTCAATCCGCTTCGCTTCATCGGCGAGGAAATCGCGGAGGACCTCGTGGAGGGTGAGGTCAAAGTGATTCATCGGCGGGTGGCTTGAGGTTCCGGCATAGTAGAGAGTCTGCACGGTCTCGATCGGCTGGTTCTGCGCACATTGCTGCCAGAATTCACGTTCAACCCTTCCCTCGGGATTTCGGACGCGATTAAATCCGCTTGATTCTTTGGAGGAACCAGGTCGTTCCGCCAGAGCCCGGAGGACGGCCAGCTGTTCCTCAGGGGAGCGGGTTCGGGCGAAGGTCGCGAGCCATTCCGCTTCCTCTCGGCGCACGAGGATTCCGGCGAGGGTGGCGAGAAGGCGAGTGTGGTCGGTCCCCATCCACGACTTGGCACGGTCCGTGGGCAATTGTTCGTCCACGAGTCGCTGGTTTCCGAGAAGCCGGGCGAGGGCGGCGAGTGTATCCGGGACTTTGGAAGCAACCGCGGCATCGATGAGCGCAAAGGCCCTCTTTGCTGCGGCATCGTGATTAGAGAGGGCGGGGTCACGCAGCAACTCGGCCAGCACCCGCCAGGCGAGGGCAGAGCGAACGGGTATCCGATTCGGAAGATCGTCGTTCGTGCCCGAGACGATGGCAAGGCAATGCTCGAAGAGCTCGTGGGGCTGGGCATCGGTAGGCCAGTTCTGGTCGAGTAGTTTGTGGAGTGCCTCTTTTTCGGCGGTGGCCTCCGAAGGCCAGCGTTTGGCAAGGCGTCCGGCATCGTGGCGGAAAGCCCGGCTTTCCTGATAAAGTGAACGCAGGGCGACGGCGGCGAGCTGATCTCCCGGTGAGAGGTTTTGAAGATCTTCCAGGAAAGGCGTCAGGCTGACGGCCGCCCAGAGAACTATCGGACCTCCTCGCCGGGCCAACGAATCGAGTTCGGCTGCGCTCTGGTCGCCAGGGAGAAACGCCCCGATACCGGGGTTTGAAGTCCAGGCTCCGTTTGAGTAGCAACGATAGCGGACCGTTGCCGCTTCGCCTTTGGCTGGAAGATATCCTTGGAGGACGAGGTGTTGACCGGGCGCGAGCGTGAGACTGTAGTAACTGTTGCCGCAGTCACTGTCGAGATGGTTCTGAGCTCGCCGCCACCGTCCCGAGGAATCCCTGTATTCGAGTTTGAAATAAAGATCGTGGTCCTGGCTTGGAAGCTGAAGGGTTTCGCTGGAACGGTTGACCAGATAGATAGGTACGCCTGTCCCTCCGGGATCTGCCTTGTCAAAGGCGGCGGTGACGGTGACCTGTCCCTCGGGGGCGACAACCGCCTCGGGCAGTTGGGCGTTCGGGAACGGGCCGGAAGCATGACTGTGGAAGCCGGCGCCGGGAGCCGAGCGTTGAATCGCCTCATCTTCGGCCCGAGCTTTGCGTTCGAAGGCGTAGGGATCGTCCGCGTCCGCAGCTTCTCGTAGTGGCTCGCCCGTGAATGGATCGATCGCACGCTCCTGTGCCGTTAAGGTGCCCAGCATTCCGGATGCAAACAGAATGGCGGTGGAACATCGGCGCAGCATGATCCGAGTTTTATAGTGATCAAGCTGTCTAAGGAAAGGGGAAAATGAGAGTCCTACGGTGTCTGTGGCGGAACCGGGATCCCTTGTGCGAATTTGAGGAAGGCGAAGAAGAAAGTCGAAGGCATCAGCAGTTCTCGAACACTCCCTTCTTTCTCTACGGATTGCCACTTCGAGAGGCCGGGGAAAAGTTGTGCGGTTCTCGCGGTGGGGCAGAAAGCGCCCGGGCGCATACGCTCCCCGACCGGGCCGGTCGGGGCTACCTCGGATTTGGGAGGTTCGAAGTCCGGTTGCTGGCGTGCCATTGCTCAGCCGAACGAATCGGCAAAGATGTTTCTGGCCCACTGAAACATCTGCTGCATTCCGTCGGAAGTGGGCTGGTCCGCCTCCGCGAAGGACGCGTCGACGCGTTTCATGCTCTTGCTGACGGGATCGTACTGGTAGGAGGCCGTGAGCCATGACGCCTTTTCCGAGGTGATCGGGCTGAAACAGGCGGAAGCGGTCACGGGGGTGGGGTCGGGAGCTTCTCCATTGAAAGCCCGGATGATGGCGTCGGCACAAACCTTGGCCTGGGCATTGGCCATGTGTCCGGACTTGGGCTGACCGGTGGCCTGGGAATCCCCGAGGATGTGGATGTCGGGAAAAGCGGACGAGGCGTAGGTGAGGGGATCCACCGTCGCCCACCGTCCGGTGGGATCGTTGGCCAGACCCGAATCGGTGACGATCTTCCCGGCCCGCTGGTTGGGAATGAGATTCACGACGTCTCCGGCGAAGTTCCCCGCGGCCGTTTCGATGGTCCCGGCTGCCGAGTCGACGCTGAGAATGCCCGCATTTGGCACGTAGGTCAGGACGTCCCGGTAGAGGCCGTTGAAGGCATTGCCGAAGTTCTTCGGTTCCGCCTGGATCGACGGGTTGGCGTCGAGAACCACGATCCGGGATCCGTTTCGTTTCTTCGTCAGGTAGTCGGCGATACCGCAGGCTCGTTCGTAGGGGCCGGGCGGGCAGCGGTAGGGAGACTTGGGAATGGTGAGGAGGTAGGTTTGCCTCGTTCCCATGGCGGACAGCATCTGTTTCAGGAGGAGGGTCTGGGGGCCGGCCTTCCACGCGTGGGGAGTGAGTTCCGGGTCGTAGTTGCCGTTCGGTTCGATGAATTCGACTCCCGGACTGAGGACGAGTTTGTCGTAGGGATAGGTGATCGAACTGCCTCCGACCGAGGCGGTGAGTTCGTTGGCGGCCGGGTCGATCTGCAGCACCTCGCCCTGGACGACGTTCACTCCCCATCTGATCTGGAGGGCCTCGTATCCGAGTTCGATGTCATCCATCTGCAGGTTTCCCGTCACCACGAGGTTGGAAAGGATGCAGGAAAAGTGCGACGGATCCCTCTCGATCAGGGTGACCTCGATATTGCCTCCCCACAGACGGAGATACTTCGCTACGGTGGCGCCGCCGAACCCGCCGCCGACGACAAGGACTCGGGGCGCGACGGTATTCGATTTCACCGAACGGGGCAGGCCGAGGCCGGCCATCGCCATCCCCGCCATGCCGAGAAACTCTCTTCGATTCGCTTTCATGTGATGCCGCTTTCTGGATTTTGATTCTTCGAAATCTGGTTCGCCTTTCCGTTTTCCTCAGCGCCTGGTTTTTCGACTCCGCGCTCTCTCCCTTCTCGCTTTCAGCCTATTCCGCTTCTTCGCCTGCTGCTCCTTCCTTTCCGTTTTCACCTTCTCCACGAGGGACCCATTGTTGTCGTCATTTCCGCTCCGGGGCAGGGTCGCGAGATACTCGGAAATCTGCCGGAGCTGGTCCGGGGTGTATCCGCGGGCCTGGAGATCCATGATGCCCTCGGGTCGGCGCTTGCTCATTTCCGAAAGTTCCTCGAACAACTCCCTGGCACTCTTGCCCGAGATGGATTCAAAGCCGCCGACCGCCTGTCCATTGGTTCCGTGACACTGGAAACACTGGGAAGCGAGCAAACGTCCTTTCGGTGGTTCCGCGGAGACCCACCCAATCAGGGAGAGGGCAAGCAAAACGAGCATGAGGGCACGGATCGGTCGGAGGAAGGTCCGCAACGGAAGGGCCGGATTGGAAATGAGTGGCTTCATCGACGGAGGGGAGTTGAGATTTCGGGAGGCCGGCGCTCGAGGGTTTCCGTGGTGGTCCCTGAGAGAGACCCTCCAACCGCCCGCCTCTTTTTCTGATTTCCCGAAGGATCTCAAATTTGCCGCCGAATGACACGTTATCGTTTGGTAACGCTCTGGTGTGAGAGGTTCAACGTGTACCCAGGTCGAAGAAAGCGGTGGATGGAATGAGATGGGGATTTCCCCGACAGTCGATTCACCGAGGCATTCATCGGTTCGAAAACCGTTGACGGGTTCCCGCGTTTCCATTCACTCTTCCTCACGAGGAGGTTGGTCGAACTGCGGCAATGGTCCGGTGCGGGGGTAAGGCAACCTCTTCCCGGCAACGTTGAAATCCCGTCATGAGTCGTTTCAAGCTGGCGCTTGCGCAGATGCCGGTCATCGGTGGTCAGCCCGGGGAGAATCTGCGCAACGCCGTCGATCAGGTCGCCGCCGCGGCACGGTCGGGGGCGGCAGTCGTCCTCCTGCCGGAGGCGCTCGATTGCGGCTGGTGTCACGCTTCGGCCCGGGAGCTCGCCGGTCCGATTCCGGACGGCGAAGCCTGCCTGCGCCTGCGTGAGGCCGCCCGGACCCATTCGATTCATGTCTGCGCCGGTTTGATCGAGCGGGCGGGCGACCGGCTCTTCAAC
>JAGRPC010000207.1 GCA_020439925.1 Verrucomicrobiia bacterium
CTCCTGCGCCGGACAACAATGCGCCCGCCCCTGCACCGGACAACAATGCCCCGGCGCCGGAGCGCCCCTCGCAGCAGCAGCCGCTGCAGGGACCGTCACAACTCCAGGGACCGGGAGGACCCGGCGGTCCAGGGAACGGACAGGGATTCCGCCCCGGAGGTCAGGGTGGACCGGGCGGCGGTCCCGGAGGAGGCCAGGGTCCTGGCTCCACCGTGATCGGGGATCGTGTCAGCCTCCAGTTTCCGCTGAATCCGGTCAACGACATCCTCAACATCTACGAGCGCCTCATCAAGAAGCCGATTGTCAAGGACAGCACCATCTTCAATGGACCCCAGGTCAGTCTCGTCACTCCCGCGGAAGTTTCCGTTCAGGAGGCGATCCGGCTCATCGAAGCCGCGCTGCTCGTGAACGGCTATGTTCTGGTGGTCGACCCCGAAGATGACAGCAAGGTCAAGGTGCTCCTGGGCGGCAATCGGCAGGGTGGTGGCAGCCCTTCCTTCAGCGAAGGAGTGGTCATCTACACCGATCCCGGCCTCCTGCCGGACGGCGAGTCCCTCGTCGGTTTCTTCCTTGAACTCGAGTTTGTCGATCCCGAGGACGCGGCGACGATTTTCAGCAATCACATCGTTCTCAACGAATTCGGCCGAATCACCCCCGTGACGAACCCCCGGGGACTGCTCATTACCGAGACCAGCCCAATCGTTCGCCAGCTCATCCGCCTGAAGGCCATCATCGATCATCCCGTTGACGATGCCCCCCTGATCACTGAGTTCGTCCAACTCGAGTTTGCCGAATCGAATGTCGTGGCCCAGATCATCCAGGCCGCCATGGATGCCCGGATGGAGGAGCGCCAGCGCCAGAGCGAAAGCCGCGGCACGGTGACGGGTGCCCGTCCCACCAACAACAATCAGCCTCAACAGGGCCAGTCCCAGTCGAACCAGTCGAACCAATCGAACAGTTCCTCGCAGAACAATCGCTCCCGTAATGTCATGAACGGCGTCGGGACCGCCGACCAACCCGCCGCCCAGCTCATTCCGGATGACCGCCTTAACCGAATCATGATCGTCGCTTCTCCGACCGATGCGGCTTACGTCCTCGACCTGATCAAACAATTCGACCAGCCGCTCGATACCCACCAGCCGGTGGAACGGAAGCTGAAATACGTGAAGGCCAACGACATCCTCCCCGTGCTCGTCGACGTGCTGCAGGATACCGGCACCGGAGAAACCATGCTCCCCGGAGGACGCCAGATCCAGACGAGACCGACCCCGGTCACTTCCTCGCAGCTCTCCACCCTCACCGGCACCAACCAGGGTCAGCAGAACAACCAGAACCGCGTCCAGCAGCAAACCTCGACCGAAGTCTTGGGTGAGCGGGCCGACCAGATTTCCTTTCCCCTCGACGATGTTGCCCCGATCTCCGTGCTCGTTGGCAAAACGCGGGTCATCGCCGACCGGCAGTCGAACGCCATCATCGTCTCGGGGACGCGTGAATCCGAGCAGATCGTGCTCGACATGATCGATCGTCTCGATCGTCGTCCTGTCCAGGTCTACCTCGCCACCGTGATCGGAGAATTGACCCTCGGGAACGACACCCAGTTCGGGGTTGATTACCTCCAGCGCTTCGCGAAATGGAACGGGCAGAAACCCAGTAGCGGCGGATTCACCAGCGGCAACATCAGCGGTCGGCCGGACCTCATCGGCTCGACCAATCAGAACGGAAACATCGCGAATCTCGCCGACATGATCACGACGACCCCGTTCGGTCCGACCGGCGGCCTGAATTTCTACGGACAGATCGGCCAGTCGCTCGATGTGATCGTCACGGCCCTCGAGGAGACGCAGCGTTTCAAGGTCCTTTCACGTCCCGTTGTTTACACCCAGAACGGAAAGCGCGCCGAGATCACCTCGGGACAGGAGGTTCCCTACCCGAATTCCTCGGTCAGCGACACCACCAATCCCAATTCGATCCGCTCGACGGTCGATTTCAAGGACGTGGTTCTGAAGCTCGAAGTGTTGCCGACGATCAACGAGGACAACGAGGTCACCCTCGACATCGTCCAGGTGAACGACCGCATCGTGGGAACCCAACTGGTGGACCAGAACGAGATTCCGGTCATCGGCAAACAGGAACTCAACACCACCGTATCCGTGGCCAACCGTTCCACGATCATTCTCGGTGGACTCATCTCCGAGTCGAAGGACGTGCAGGACGCCGGCATCCCCATCCTGAAGGACCTGCCCATCGTCGGGTATGCCGCCAAGAACACCGCGGTCAGCAAGACGCGATCGGAACTGATGATCTTCATCCAGCCGGTCGTCGTCCGCAACGACCAGGAAGCAACCTATGTCAGCTACGACGAGGATGTGCGCAGCGAAGTCGGGGCCGATGCCGCCGCTACCTTCCCCGAGCCGGGCAATCCGACGATCATGCACCGCGCCGAGGAGGTGCGCGATGTCGAGACCGACGAGAATCCGCTCAAGCGCCTCGGTCGCAAGATCTTCGGGAAGCAGAAAGTCCCGCGGGAACCTCTTCCGTGACCGGGCCGATCAGGTTCCGGGTTTTGACTGCGTTTCCGCGATGGTTTTGAGGTTGGCGAGGCCCTCGAGAAACTGGTCTCCGCACAGCTTCTCGCAGTCCATGAAAAGGCCGACCAGCTTGCCCATGAGGGGTTGAGGGCTCTGCATCGACCAGGTCACCCGGGTGCCGTCGCCTTCGGGAACAAAGGTGAACTGCACGTCCGACTCGCCTGCGAAGGGACGGACGAAGACGAGCTTCATCTCTATCCTCTCGTCGGGAACACTCCCGACGAGGCTGGTGCTGCCCTCGCCGACTTCGTTGTTGCCCGACCATTTGTAGACTGCCCCGACTCCGGTGGGCGGGCCCT
>JAGRPC010000208.1 GCA_020439925.1 Verrucomicrobiia bacterium
TGTCATCTTCGGGGTCGACCACCAGGACATAGCCGTTCACAAGAAGCGCGGCTTCGATGAGCCGGATCGCCTCCTGAACGGAAACTTCCGCGGGAGTGACAAGACTGACCTGGGGTCCATTGAAGATGGTGCTGTCCTTGACAATCGGCTTCTTGATGAGGCGCTCGTAGATGTTGAGGATGTCGTTGACCGGATTCAGCGGAAACTGGAGGCTGACGCGATCCCCGATCACGGTGGAGCCAGGACCCTGGCCTCCTCCGGGACCACCGCCCGGTCCACCCTGACCTCCGGGGCGGAATCCCTGTCCGTTCCCTGGACCGCCGGGTCCTCCCGGCCCCTGGAGTTGTGACGGTCCCTGCAGGGGCTGCTGCTGGGCGGGGCGATCGGGCGCCGGTGCATTGTTGTCCGTTGCAGGTGCAGGCGCATTGTTGTCCGGCGCAGGAGCCGGAGCCGGATTCTGAGCCTGGGCCGCATTGTCCTGTCCCCAGGAGGGGAGAATCAGGAAGAAAGCCAAGGCGAAAGATGCGCTCCAAGCCCTCGCCGCGGCCCCAAGTCGCGGTGCTTTAAAAGTCCACTTGTTCATGTTCGATGTTTCGGTCCGGAACGCCAGACGGGAGTTCAACCCCGCCTCCCTGGTTTCGATTCACAATTCCCGGGAAAAGAGGAGGTTTTTTTAACGCAGCCAACCTTCCCCTACAACTCCAAAACCAGACTCAGACAGGTTACCTTATTCCAGAAATCATGGCGACTCCCGCCACGTCGATGAGGACTCATTCGACCCGGCTGCGAAGTTCTCCGGACCGAAGGCGGGTGCGCAGGAGGTCGCCGGACTTTACCTGGCCGGGATCGCTGACGGGACGCCCTGCCTCGTCCGTGGTCAGGGAGTAACCGCGCTTGAGCACCGCGTCGGGACTCAGGGATTGCATGAGCCCTTCGAGATTATGAATCTTTTCGGCAAGACGCTCCAGCCTTCGATCCGGAAGGCGCTCGAGCCTTTCTCCAATCCGAAGGAGATCGGCGGCCTGCCGGTCGACGACGCGGCCGGGCTGGATCGCGGCGAGGGAGCGCCGCAGGCCGTTCAGGTGCGCGCCCGCCTGCTGCAGTTGTCCCGTGGCCAGAATGTCCATGCGCTCCTGGAGAAAATCGAGGGTCTGGATCCACGAGCGGATCTTTCTCCCGGGTTCCCTCGCCTCGATTTCCCTTCGGAGAGAGACGACATGGCGGTGCTGTAAGGCCAGGGTGCTCTCCGTTCTCGAGTCCAGCGCATCCCGGAGCCGCCCAAGATGACGGAGGAGGGTCGCTCCGTCGGGAGCGGCGTTTTCCGCGGCGGCACTGGGCGTCGGCTCGCGTCGGTCCGCGACGAAGTCGGCGATCGTGAAATCGATCTCGTGTCCGACGCCGGACATCACCGGAATGGAGCAGGCGGCGATGGCCCGGGCGACCACCTCCTCGTTGAAGGCCCAGAGATCCTCAATGCTGCCGCCACCCCGGGCGACAATGACGAGATCGGGACGGTGTTCTCCGGCCGCGCGGTCAAAATACTGCACACCCGCGGCGATCTCCTCGGCAGCCCCATCCCCCTGCACTCGCACGGGATAGATGAGGACCTGAACCCACGGAGCACGCCGCGAGAGCACGTTGATCATGTCGCGGATCGCGGCCCCGGTGGGCGAGGTCACGATACCGATACGTATCGGAAAGGACGGGATCGGCTTTTTGCTCTCCGGGTCGAACAGTCCCTCGGCCTCCAGCTTGCGTTTGAGGGCCTCGAACTTCGCCTGCAGGTCTCCCTGTCCCTTCGCTTGGACGAGTTGTGCGACCAGCTGATATTGTCCTCTCGCCTCGTAGACGGAAAGGTTCCCGAACACCTGCACCTGCATCCCGTCGGCGAGGCGCACGGGGCAACGCATCGCTGCGCCCTTGAAGAAAACGCAGGCCAGTTGGGCAAACGGGTCTTTCAAGGTGAAATACTGGTGACCCGATCCTGGCAGGCGAAGGTTGCTGATTTCCCCCTCGACCCAGACACCGGAAAACCGCCCCTCGAGGCTGTCGCGGATCAAGGCGGTCAGCCCCGCCACGGTATGGATCTGCTCCGGCATGGCTTTACTCCCGCATCGCCGCGACGGCGGCCGCCATGTCGACAGCTCCGTAAAGCGCCGTTCCCGCAACCATGACATTGGCACCGTGGGAAGCGGCGATGGCCACGGTGCGCTGGTCAATTCCGCCGTCGACCTCGATATGATAGGACAAGCCATGCTCCTCGCGGTAGGCCCGGGCCGCCGCCACTTTTGGCATGGTTTCGGCCTCCATGAATGCCTGCCCTCCGAATCCGGGCACGACGGTCATGACGAGGAGCAGGTCGATCCGATCGAGAAAGGGCTTCACCACCTCGAAGGAAGTCGCGGGATTCAGGGCGAGTCCGCATTGCAAACCCGCCGCACGAATGCGTCCCAGCGTGGCGGCGACATCGTGGTCCGCCTCGACATGAACGGTGATCCGGTCGGACCCGGCTTTCACGAAACGGTCGAGGTAGTGGTCGGGTCTCGTCATCATGAGATGAGTGTCCAGCGTCAGGTTGGTATGGGGCCGGACCGCGGCGACGAACTGGGGACCAAAGGAGACATTGTCGACAAAGTGACCGTCCATCACATCGAGATGGAGCCAATCGGCTCCGGCCTCGGTCGCGCGCCGCACTTCCTCCCCAACCTTCGACCAGTCGGCGGCAAGGAGAGAAGGGGCGATGATTCGGGTGTTGCAGTCGCTCATGACGGGTCCATTATCTTCACGCTTTCCGGCTTCCGCAACCGAGTGCGGCCGGATTCCTTCCACCATGGTCATGCCCCATCCGGACGAAGGGTTCGAGGAACCCCTGAACCTGACGAGCGATACCTTTCTCATGGAGCAGGCTCTGCGCCAGGCGCGGCGCGCGTTCCAGGCGGGGGAGGTGCCGGTGGGTGCCGTCATCGTCCACGACGGGATCGTCGTCGCTCGGGCCCATAACCAGGTGGAGACCTTGAAGGACGCGACCGCCCATGCCGAGATGCTCGCCCTCAGCCAGGCCCAGGAAGCGTTCGGCGATTGGAGGCTCAACGACTGCGACCTCTACGTGACCAAGGAACCCTGCCCGATGTGCGCCGGAGCCATCCTCCACTGCCGCATCCGCCGGGTCATCTTCGGCGTCGGTGATCCCAAGGGAGGCGCCGCCGGCGGACTCCTCAATCTCCTTCAGCAACCGACCCTCAACCATCGCTGCGAAATCACTCCCGGCGTTCTCGAAGGTGAGTCCCTCGCCGTTCTTCAATCCTTTTTCAAGGCCGCACGGGAGGCGGCCAAAGAAAGGAAGAACGACTCCCCGGCGGACTGAATTCACCCCTCACCATGGCGAGCCCTCTTCGCCGTTTTTCCATGCGTCTCACGAACCTTTCCGCCCATCCAGACATCGGATCGAACTCCTACCTTCTCGAACTCGGCCGGACACGCGTGGTTCTCGATGCAGGCACCCACCCGAAACACACCGGGCGCGACACCCTGCCCCTCTACGAGAAACTGCCGCCCGACTCGCTCGATGCCATCCTCGTGAGTCATCCTCACCTTGACCACATCGGAGCCCTTCCCGTCCTGATGAGAGAGCACCCCGGTGCCGCCGTGATCATGTCGGGCCTGACCAGGGAGCAAGGATCGGTCCTCCTCCACAACTCGGTCAACGTGATGAAGGCGCAACGGGAGGAACTGAACGAACCTCTCTATCCCCTCTACACCCACGGCCAGGTGGACGCCTGCGTGCGGCGATGGATGACCCGGGAAGCGGGAGAACGGTTCTCCTTCGGAGAGCATGACCGGGTCACGACGGAATTCTTCCGCGCAGGACATGTCCTCGGGGCCGTCGGCATGCGCCTGGAACTCGAAGGTCACCGAATCTTCTACACCGGCGACGTGCATTTCGAGGACCAGACCCTCACGCGTGGCGCAGCTTTTCCCCAAGATCCCGTCGACACTCTCATCATCGAAACGACCCGCGGCGACCATGAGCGGGATCCGGCTTACACTCGCGAAAGGGAAAAGCGCCGCTTCGGGGAAGCCATCGTAACGGCCCTCGGTCGGGGAGGAGCCGTGCTCGTTCCGGTCTTTGCTTTCGGAAAGACCCAGGAACTCCTCTTCATGCTGAAGGAGCTTTTCGAAGAGGGACTCGTTCCGCACGTGCCCGTTCACATCGGCGGGCTCAGCACCAAGATGACCGAGGTGACCGACCGTCACAGCGATCATCCCGATCGCCTCCACCAGGGATTCCTGCTTCTCGAAGATTTTCCCGACCTTCGTCGTCTCGCCCGGGGACGAAAGGAACCGGACTTCCATCCCGGGGCGATCTACGCCCTGTCCTCCGGCATGGTGTCGGAACACACCGTTTCACACCGCTTCGCCCGACGCATTCTCGCCTCGGAACAGAATGCCATGCTTTTCGTCGGCTATGCCGACGAGGAAGCACCCGGCGGGCGCATCCTCGCGGCCGGCCAGGGAGGACGGGTCGCCCTCTCTTCGGATTCGACTCACGAGAGCGAAATACGCTGTACGGTGGAACGCTTCGACTTCAGCGGCCATTCCCCCCGAGAACAGCTTGCCGACTACGCCGTCTCCTGTTCTCCCCGCAATGTCTTCCTCGTCCACGGTGACGAGGCCGCCCGCGGCTGGTTCAAGAGGGAACTGGGCAGACGACTTCCCGACGCCCGCATCATCATTCCCGATCCCGGCGAAGCGGTGGAACTGTAAGACTTGCACGGCGAAAGCCTCTCCTCCCCTCCCCCTTATTTCTTTTGTCATTTTGCAGAAAATCTGATCGAATCGGCGGATGCGCCCTCGTCAGACAAGGGGAGCAGCCCGTTTGGGTTTCTCGCTCGCGGAAACGGTGGTCGTTGCGGCCCTTTTCGCCCTCCTGCTGGTTCTCACGATCCCCGCGCTGTCGGCTCTGTCAGCCGCCAAACTGACCAGTTCCGGACGCGAACTCGCCGATTTTCTTCATCAGTGCCGCAGCCGGGCGATCGCCAAGCGCAGTCTCGTCCGGGTCGGGTTCGTGGTGTCCTCTCCCGAGGCATCCGAACCGCATCGTCGCTACGCGGCCTGGGAGTGGGACAAAAAGACCCGATCGTTTTCTCCCTTCACCTCCTGGCACACGCTTCCGTCCAACGTGATTCTGGCCAAATCGCTCCCGCGAAACGCCTCTCGGGCAGCCTACATCCAGAACGAGCCGTCCACGGCTTCGGGCGACTGGATCAACGCCCCGGAAGCAACCGTGTTCCGCGAACCTCACTCCCGCACCGAGGGGGAAATGACCCTCACCTATTTCGATTTCACACCCTCGGGCAAGGCCATCTACGGCTGGGGCGAGAAACGGAATCTTCTTCTTTGTCTCGTTCCTGCCGAAACCACTTCGACCGGGGACGTGGACAACTGGATCCAGTTCTCCATCGACACCTTGACCGGCCGGGTCCGTGTTTATCGCCCGTGAGCCCATTCCAATGAATCCGTCTCCCCGACCGCACGCCAGAACCGCCGCGGCTTTCAGCCTCGTCGAATGCGTGATCGCCTTGGGAATCGCCGCGGTGGTGATCCTCACCCTCTTGAAAATCGTGCCCCAGACTCTCGACCTGCAGAGAATCGCCAACGACCATTCGGCTCTCGCGGTGGTTCTCCGCGATGTCCACCACCGCATCGAGGGGCAGGTTCTGCGAGAAGGCCCCCTTCCCATCGGTCCGCTTTTTTATGATGAGAACGGGGCCTTCTTCCACTCGGGGGAACCCGTACAGAATCTCAATTCCTCAACCGGGAAAATGACCTCGGATCCACAGCGATTCTTCCGGGCAGAGACGAGCCTGCACCGAATTCCAAAGGAACCAGGTCCAGAAGGATCAGGTCCGCCGTCGCCGGACGACAGTCTCTGGATCGTGAAGCTGGACCTCTTCTGGCCGTTGGATCAAGACGGCATGCCCCTCGGCGATTCCGGGCCCAACACCGGACTGACGTGGGCCGTTTCGGCCCTCAGCGGACCGGATTGGGAAATCATCGATCCCGCCTACCATCCCAAACTTGAATACTGATCACCAATCCAGAGGGGCGGCGAGGCCCCGGACCTCTCGCGATGCTTCCCCTCCGCCTGGCCACCGTTCCGACGTGCGCGGCTTCAGTTTGCTGGAGGTGGTGGTCGCGATGTCGATTCTTTCCGTCCTCCTGGCCCTGCTCCTCGCCGCGGTTTCCTCGGTCTCCAACCTATGGATCGAGGGTGGACGGGCACTGCAGACACGGGAACGGGCAAGGGCGTCCCTGGAATTTATGACCCGCGAACTCGCCGGCTCCGTGGTGGATCCACGCACCGCCTTCGTCGTCGCCCCCGGCTCGATTCTGCAGGACTGCGGAGCGCCGGACGTTCCCGCGGAATCCCACACCGTCCTGGCGATGGCCCCGGTCGGGAAGAACGGAGCTCTGCGATGTGTCGGCTTTTATCTCCAGCGCAACGAGGCCCGCCAACTTTGCCGTCTCAAGCGAATCTACATCCGGGAAGACGATCCGAACGGGTTCTTTCCCAAGGTGAACGAAGTTCCCGGAAAGCCCGGCGGCACCGCGAAGGGACTGCACACGGATCCGGCGGACGCTTCCTGGTTCACTTCCAACTGGGATCGAAAGACCTTCGACGATGCTTCGCTTCAGTCCGATGGAGCGGTCGTCTCAACGGTCGCCGACGGGGTCGTCGCGCTCTGGGTGCAATGCCTCGATCTCCTCGGCAACCCCATCCCCCTTCTCTCGGAATCCAGGGTCCATCCACGCAGCCGACTCGTCTTCAATTCCGCCTCCTATTTCCAGATGGCAACCACGACACCCTTCGAGAGCGGAGCTTCCTTCGTCTATCTGCGGAAGACGCCCTATGTGATGAAGGCGAACCGCCTGCCCGCCGCGCTCGAGATCCGCATCGTCACCGTCGGGGACGAGATCCTCGCGAGGGGAATCCGCATCCCTCCCCAGCGAAACCTGACCACGACAGACGGTGCCCTCGATCTCGAAAAATCCGTGGCCGCCTTTCTCGCCGACCTCAACCTCGCCGGAGTGCAGGGATCCACGGTCTTTTCCAACCGCCTCCGCCTCGCATCGGGATCCTGACTAACCTGCAAACCCGACTCCAGACTTCCTTGATTACAACCGGATCCAGACGGGGCGTGGCCCTGATCTCAGTGCTCCTCGTGGTTGCGCTTCTTTCCATTCTCGTGCTCGCGTTGTTTTCCTCCATGGATCTCGAGAGTCGCAGCTCGCTCTCCCATGTCGAGGCCACAAAGGCGGAGCTGGTCGCGCGCGGCAGCCTTTCCCACGCCATCGAACGGCTCAGGACCCATATCCCGGAACCTGCCCGCATCGACGAGAGCGAGGAGACCGCTCCCGCCGAGGGGTGGGCGATCAATCCGGGACGGCTCACGCTCTTCGGCGGCGAAGCCGGCGTGCGACACGTTCCCCTGCACACCGGCGCGGCCGACACCGATCCTTCCTCCACCGCCGACCCCGACGTCTACTCCGTCGATCTCAATGCTCCCCTCCCGGGACGTGAAGAACCCACCATCACTTACGCGCTCGACGACAGGGGGCTGGCGACAAAAGCGGCACCCTTACCACAAATGAGGGTGAAATGGGTGAACCTGCTCCGCGATCCTTCCTCGCCCGCCTCCCGGGAAAACCCGGTCGTCGCTCGCCATGCCTTCTGGATCGACGACGAATGCGGGAAGCTGAATTACAACACCGCTCTCGGAAAACCGGCCCGGGACAACGACCCTGCCCGTTTTCATCGACAGTACGAAATCGGCATGATGCCGGCGGTGTTCCGCATCGCCGGCACCTCCCTCGGCCCCGGAGGTTCCGCAACCGGACGCGCCTGGTCGCTCGGGAATCCGCGTTCGGTGAATCTCGACGTGCTCTGCGATTCTCCGGGCGACCTGGACAAGGAAAGCCTCGCCGCGACCACCTTCCGGCGTGGCTTCAGCCGTTATCCTGAAGCCATTCTCGAACATCTCCGGCTCGGCGACAACGCCCGATCCGACTGGTGGGACCGACAGCGCTACCAGCTCACCTTTTATTCCCGATCACCCGAATTCAACAGCTTCGGCCGCCCGCGCCTAATGGTCACCCACCAACCCCTCTCCCTCGAGGGCGGCCCCGCCTACCAGCTTCCTTTTGTCTATCGGGGTCCTGAAGCCCCGAAGACGCATCACAAGTTGAAAGGGATCCTCCATCTGCACCGTCTCCCGGGCAACCTGGGTTTCACGGACAGCATCTACGACAGCAAGAAGGACGGTTCGGTCCATTCCTCGAATATCGTCGCCCGGGCCCACGCGGAAATGCTCTACCGCTATCTCGGGAGAACCTTTCCGGGCTACGAAGAACAAGGCAGCTTCATCAAAAAATACGGACAGGTCGAATGCGCCCAGATCGTGCTCAACCTGATGAACGCTTCGAAAATGGCGACCTCTCCGATGGCATCGGATCGGGGAGGTTTTTCGCGCGACCTGGCGGAAGCCACTACCGCGGTCCTCTATTCCCCCCATACCACCGAGAGGGCGGGAGCCACCCCGGAGCGATATTACTGGCGTTTCCAACCCGGTGCGGGAAACGACGACTCCGGTCGTTTCCTCGCTCGCGAAGAAGAGAGCGACGACGAAACGGTGCTGCTCATTCCGCAAAGTCCCGGCCCCCACATCACCGAGATCCGGCTTGTCTTCCGCTCCTTCCAGGCGCGGGCCGATCCCCCTCCCCTTCCCGAAGAGGAAAACTGGAAAGACAACCCCATCCTGCGGGGGCGACCGATACCGGGAAAGAGCTGGATCGCCTTCCGCTTCGAGATTGAGTACTACATGCACGGCATGGGACCCGAGGTCGACCTCGCCCATTTCCCCTGGCGCACCGATTATTTCGGGCTCGATATCTCCGGTCCGATATCCTTCAGGCAGGAACTGGGACCACCCGAACCCGGTCGCGAGGCCCAGCGCCGCGCCGATCGCAGCTGGACCCACGATATTCTCAAGAACCTTCCCCGATATGACAAGGAAGGGCTCCAGCTCTTCGACAGGAACGGCAAACCCCTCGTCCGCACGGTCGTGAATCGCCGCAGTCTCGGCTCTCTCTCGGTCGGAGGCAGCGGGGTTCTTGCTTCCTACGATCCCCTGGTCCGCGAAGAAAAAAAACAACGCTACCGTCGGCTCGTCGCCGGGCCCTGGCGTTATGTCGGCATCGATGAACGCTATCTGGGAAATCCGGAAGATCCGAAGCCGGTTTCCAATGATCATCCCCGCCAATTCGATACGGGAACCGTGGCACTGCTCGATGTGAAGTTCCGCGGAGGAATGGCCCGGGGAGACCGTCCCCGGCAGATGATTCCCCTCGGTGAATCGGAGAAGGACACCCTCACCGGCAGTATCGAGCTTTCCCTGGATCACTTCGAACGCAAAGCTCTCTCCTGGCAGATCCACGACCCGCGCCTGAGCGCTCACGGTGAACTCTGGCACGTCGACAAGGGCGACTATTCCGACACCGGAACTCCCGGGAAACCGAACCGAAAGACCGGTGATGGAGGCGGCGAATTTCCCGATGAGCCGAACGAAGACTCTCCCGAGAAAAGCAAGTTTCGCAGCTTTCAGCGAGGACCGGGCAAGATCGCCGGACTACCGGTGGACCGGGCCGACGAATTCGGATCCGACAGCCGGATTTCGTCCCCCGGTTTCTGGTCGACGATTCACACCGGCATTCAGGGCGATCCTTCGCGCAATATCGAACCGGTCCCCTGGCGGACCCTCGCCCTTTCGTCCCCCTCGGACCATTCAGCCTCAACCAGCAGGGACCAGCCGGAGAAAGGTCCTCCCGACTGGCTCCTCCTCGACCTGATCGGAGCCACCTATCCTCTGCAGCACGACCAGTGGAAGACTGGCTCCACCCTCCCCGACGAATACTCCACCATTTCCTATCTTCACAGCACCGAGGGAACCGTGAATCTGAATGCCCGGGTCTATCCCGCCGACAGCCGGTGGTTCCAGGCCCCGACCCGGCGGAAACCCCTCGAAGCCGTTTTCAAACACCTGCGCCCCGATCCCGAGATCGAGGCCTTCGTCACCAACCTTCTGAACCGACAGGAGGATGAAGTTTTCCGCCACGTCGGAGAAATCACCGAAGTAGAGGGTTACCGGCGAGATGACGAGGAAGCCACCCCCTTTGAGAACGAGGAGCTTCTCCGGAATCTCGCGGGGTGCCTCACGACCCGCTCGAACACCTTCGGAGTCTGGGGAGTCGGTCAGGTCGTGCGAAAAGCGACGCGCAACGAAGCCTGGGCAAGCTTCGAGGACGGGGATCTCGTGCTCGCGGAAAAGAGATATTTTGCCGTGGTTGAACGCCACCTGTGGACCGGGAAAGACGGGGTTCCAGGCAATGCCCATGTCGACTCCCAGGGACGATGGGACCGACAAGCCAAGCAGCGGGCGCCCATTCCTCCGGACGGCGCCCTGACCGACCGTCTCTTCCAGCTCCCCGGATCGCCACCGCTCTGGAAACCAGTCAAATCGACCCGGCTCGACCTCGACCGAACGGGCAGCTATCCCCGCTTCGACGGGCCGCAGGCGGTCGAATTGGACCGCTACGCCGCCAAGGCTCTCGGCAAGGTCATCTGGGAAAGGACCACTCTCGAAGACGCTTTTAATCCTCCCCAGCCCCTAATCAAATACCGGGTCGTCTACTTCAAGTTTCTCGACGAATGACCATGGCTTCCGAAACCTTCCGGCTCCTTCGCTGCGCGGCTCCCGGAAAAATCAGAGCAAGCCTCCTGCTGGCCTGTTCATCCCTCTTTGCGTGGCTTCCGGCCGAAGAAACCGGACACCTGCCCGTGTCCCCGAAGCTTCTTCTGGAGGCCCTTCCCCGCACGGTGGAGAATTGGACCCTCCGTGAATCTCGAGGGGGTTCGGATCTGGGCGCCGTCTGGCTCGAATCGTTCGCCCTTCGACGCTTCGAACCATCCCCGCCATCCGAGGCGCCGGACGCTCCGGGCAAGGCGCGCGTCACCCTCTCGGTGCTCGACACCGCCGCCCACCCGGGAAGCGAAGTGGAGAGTTTCTCCGACTTTGCCCACGGAAAAGCGGTGGGGGAGAACTGGCTCTTTGTCCGCGTGGACGGAAGACCGGCCCTCGTGCCCCGATCCCGGGACAAGATTCCGGACGAGATGCGCGTTTTCGTCGCGGACCGCTTTCTCGTGACGCTGCGCCTGGAAGGAGGCTCGGCCGGAACCTTGCGATTCTGGCTGAAGCAGGTGGACTTGGAACGCCTCGAAAAAATCCCCCAAGGCCCTCTCGTCCCGCTCCCTGCGGGATTTTCCGCGGTCCTCTACGACGAGTTGTCCGGAAAAGGCATTTCCGATCAGGGAATCACCCTCGGAAAGAGCCTCACTGGAGAAGGAAACGCCGATTCTTCCCCTGACTCCGGAGAGCCTGCTGCCGAATGATCGGTTCCGCTGCCCCTCTCCGTTCCATCGAGAATTGAACACAATCGTTCCCGGATTGTCGGAGGTCCCCATGAAGCGAACCACCCTTGTTGTGCCTTGGACCGAAGGCCTCAAATTCCGTTCCGCCGCCCAAATCATGAGGGCGGCCCAAGAATTCCGGGCCTCCGTGGTCCTTCGTTGCGGCGACCGCATTGCCAGCGTGCGCAGCATTCTCAGCATCGTGACCCTCTGCGCTTCGATGGGAAGTGCCGTGACCATCGAAGTCTCGGGCGAGGACGAAACCAAGGCGGTGGAGGCCATCTCCCAGGTCTTCCTCGCCAGTGACACCGAGGATTGACGGTCTTCACCCCCTCCCTCGGCCGACAGTCGCACCGAACCGCTCCTTTCTTTCTCCGCGAGTTTTCCACTGGACGACCTTTCCGTCCCGTTCTCCTTTCCGGGGTGAAATTCTACCGGGATTCGACCGAAAATCCGTCGCGGGACTATTCCGGCTTCGGGATTCTCTTCAGCAATCTCCTTGTCATCGGATATGCCCTCCACCAGGGCTGGACACTCGGGGAGATGATGGGGATCTACTGGGCCCAGAGTGTCCTCATCGGGTTCTTTCACTTTTTCCGTATTCTTCTCCTGAAGTCCTTTTCCACCGACGGATTCACGAGCAACGGAGAACCGGTTCCGGAAACGGCGAAGGGCAAGCGGATGACCGCGATTTTCTTTGCCGTTCATTTCGGCTTTTTCCACATCGTCTACCTCGTCTTCCTCCTCGGTTTCGGTCACGAGGCGGAAGGTCCCGCCACCGGATCATCGGCGGAAGAAGGCGGTAGTGGGTCCTTCTGGTTTCTCATCTCGGTGCTGGGCTTTTTTCTCGGTCATGCCTTTTCCTTTTACGAGAACGTCAAAGCCGATCTGAAGAACCGTCCCAACCTCGGAACCATGATGTTCCTTCCCTACGCCCGAATCATCCCGATGCACCTGACGATCATTTTCGGAAATCAGGTCGACTCGAAGTCCTTCTCCATGATTCTCTTCACCGGACTGAAAACGGCGGCGGATTATCTCATGCACATCGTGGAGCACCGCGT
>JAGRPC010000209.1:0-1233 GCA_020439925.1 Verrucomicrobiia bacterium
AAGACCCCCTACAGTTTCAGCGCCGATCCGGAAAAACGCGGCGCAGCGACGGACTTCACCCTTCCGGTGCGGGAAATCAGGGTCGCGGCAGGAGCGGGGTTCGTCGTGGCCATCACCGGCGATCTCATGACGATGCCCGGACTCCCGAAGCATCCCGCGGCGGAACAAATCGACGTGGACAGCGAGGGCCGGATCATCGGCCTCACCTGAGGCCTTTTTCCGCTCGGCGGGCTCAGTAGAAAATGTGGATGGGTGTGCCCACCTCGACCCAGTTGTAGAAGCGTTTGGCGGGATTGTTGCCCGTGACGGGAACCCGGATACACCCGTGGGAGGCGGGATAGTCGGGAACCGAACTGAACCCGTGGATGAAAATGTGCCCGTGGACCTGGACGCTCCATGGCATGGGAGCGTTCTGGTAGAGACTCGAATAATGTTTCTCGGCCTTGTAGGGACCTGCGGTAAACCTCCCCGTCGGGGTCGCACGATTCCGCCCCGAGCTGATGCGGGTCTGCATGACGAGGCGATTGCCTTCGTAGGCGCGCAGCCTCTGAGCAGTCAGGTCGATCTCGACGCGCTTCGGTCCCCCAAAAAGCGAGAGTTTCGCCGCACTGTCTTTGCCGGCCCCTCCCATGGTGGACTTGGCCGCTTTCTCTCCCGAGAAAAGCCTCTGGAACGGGCCGTTCTGAGCATTGGACGACGACAAAGCCAGGAAAAAGGCCACACCCAGGACGGAGAGAAATCGCAAAGCACGCATGAGGGGAGTCTACGTGGAAGTCCCGGTGCCACGCCAGCGCTTTCTTACACAAGGGTCCGCGTTTTTCAGTTTCACCACCTATCCGGACGTCGCGCCTCAACGGAAAAATCGGAGAAGATGATGAGGGCCGTGCCTTTCAAGAATCTCCGCAGAGGTCCATCCCACGGATCGCGCGACAGAGGACAGCTCGGAAAAACTGGCGGGCTGATCATGGGCGGCGACATGCTCGCAAGCCTCCTCGATCATCTCGGCGGGGATGGCGGTCCACTCCTCACGCATGAGGCGGAGATAGGAGGCCAGATAGTCACCAAGCTCCTGTCCTTCTTCGCGCAGAACATCGATCATGAGGATCTCCCCACCAGGATCGACGCAGGCCGCGCACCCTTCAAAAAGCCGCGCTTTCTGTTCCGGCGCCAGATGGTGAACGGCGTACCCGGTGAAAACCAGGTCATAGCGCTCCTCCGTCGAGTTGACGTGTT
>JAGRPC010000209.1:1308-16203 GCA_020439925.1 Verrucomicrobiia bacterium
GGAGAAAGGTCGACGCCGTCGTAGCGGAGCGGCGTTGACTTCTCAAGGCAGGGCGCCAGGAAACGGGCGTTGCCACAGCCGAGATCGAGGAGGCGGAATGGACCCGATTCGTGACGTTTTGTAAACAAATCCCCGATCCTGCCGTAGAGTTCACGGTGAAACATGCAGTTCTCCGCGGCAATCGCGTCGTAGAGAGTCCAGGATTTCCGGAAAAGGGTGAGTTGGTCGTGGTCCATGGGGCGGGAACGAGGAACTTCGTGGCCTGCTCGCCTCATTCGGGAAGACGACAGGACTGCCAGGCGAGGAAACGCCACTTGCCCTTCTCTTCGCGCCAAACCGCCAGGTAACCGAGCACGAGATCCATCTCACCCTTGTCCGAGGCGACCTTCACTTTCGCCTTCCCGCTCATGAGCGAGATGCCGGGCGCGGGGAACGTAAAGTTGCGCTCGACGTGCTCGTAACCGAGGTATTTCGTTTTCCCCGAAGTGAGAACCTCGACAAACGAGGCCTTGGTGTCAATGGCACCGCTCGAGTGGGCGTAGCGCAGATCCTCGGAAAAGATTTCCTCGAGGGCATCCCGGTTCCCGTCCCGCATCGCGGCGATGCGGGCCTCGTCGGCGGCACGCACCGCGGACTGCTCGATGGTTTCGTCGGCACGCAGCCCGCAGAGGGAAGCGAGGGAAAAGAGGACGGCGGCAAAAAGGATTTTCATGCCGGAGCATGGAGCCGGGAACGCCACGACGCAACCCGGCTTGCGCAAGTGTCGGGCGGCCTCTTCACCTCACTGCAGGAGCCAGTCCACGAGATCGCCTTCGGCCGCCTTCCCGGCAGCGGCGTGGCGCAGGGGCTGCCCTCCGTTGAGGGCGACAAATCCGTCGATGTCGAGATACTTCGAGCCACCCGGGAGGAAGAGAGGATCGCGATAGTCGAGAACCTTGCCGAAACGGAAATCGGCGGTGTCGGCGGCGCAGCGGTCCACCGCGGACCCGGCAAGGGCACGGGCGGCGAGGGCGATCACCCCGCTTTGCCCGGACCCGGCGAGGACGATGCTCTCGGGACTGGGATGCGAGCCGACCTTCGTGTTCCTCAGGAAAGCCACAAGGGTGAGGACATCGTGAACGCGCTGGGCAAAGAGCGAGTGATTGTAACCGTGGGTGTAGCCGGCGAACTCACGCGGATTCTCGACAACGCGGGTCTGCTTGACCGGTTCGCCCCCCTGGAAAAGAAGGTCCGGCGCAACGACGGCGACCCCCGTTCCGACAAGACGCTTAACCTCGTCGCTCGCGATTCCGGCGCTGCCGCTGTCGTCGAGCCAGATGGCCACCCGCCCTTTCCAGTTCTTGGGATAATGCCAGACCACCTTCACCTCCTCGCCATGAGTCGTGTTGCGCAGGATTCCGGTCATGGCGAGATGGTCCCCCTGATCCTGCTTGTCGACGAGTTCCCACTCGACCGTCCCCGCGTCGTCGTAACTCCGCCCGATCACGGTTTCGAGGGCGGGACGCAACACACCGGTGATTCCCTCGGGGGAAGCGGCAGCCTGCTTGAGCTGCTCTTCCGCGTCACCTCGAAGCCATTTGAGAAGCTTGCGCTCGAACTCGTCGCCAGTGAGTTTCGGAGCAGGATGGGATTCATCCCAGACCGTCAGCTGCTCCCGCGTGAGAGGCTCGTAATCCTGCTCGATGACGGGGGATTCGGCCCCCAGCTTGAAGTGCTTGTTGAGAAAGGTGTAGAAGGCGCTTCGGGTGACGGCGTTGTAGTTGTGCGGGAAATGTTCGCCGCGGAGGAGGAAGACATTATCCATTTTCCCGTGGAGTTCGTAAAGCTTCTGCAGTTCCGGGAATCCCTTCGTGGAAAGTTCCTTCGTCCAGTCGTTCGCCGTGTTCATCCCCTGAGGTTTCGGGGCGAAGAGTCCGGCGAATTCGATGTTGCCCGTTCCGATGCGGAGAAGACTCGAGTTTTCGCAGGTGCACCCGCCCTGCATCGCGGTGCTCACCATGACGCAGGGAAAGGACAGGTCGATGCGTTCATCGATGGCGGAGAGCAGCATCGTCTGCGTGCCGCCGCCGCTTGCGCCGGTGATGGCGAGTCGGTCGGGATCCACCTCGGGAAGGGTGAGGACAAAATCGAGGCCGCGGACCGCGTTGAGGGTCTGGAGCCCCATGATGGACTGCAGATTCGATTCGGCCTGCGGACTGTAGAGTCCCCAGTTCTCGGTGGTGTTCATTTCCGGACGCTGCTTGGCGAAGCGGTGAACCACCTCCGGAGAAAGCTGGATCGAATCGGAATCGCTCAACATGTCCCACTGCCAGACGACGCAGCCCATGCGGGCAAGTTGGACGCAGAGAGACTGGAAGATGCTGCTCCCCCCGCTCTCGAAGCGCTCCCCTCCGCTTGCGATCTCGGACCGGACCTTCGGCGCGTCGTTCAGGGTAAGGCGCGCGTCCTTCCAGTGCCCGTGCGCGAAGAGAACGGCGGGGACCTTGCCCTTGGGGTTCGCCGGGCGATAGAGGTTCCCGGTGACAAACAGGCCGGGAACACTCTCGAAGTAAACCTTCTCGATCGTGTAGCCGTCCCGCTCGATTTTGCCGTGGATCACGGCATTAAGCGGCGTTTTCGTGGGCATCGGCCAAAGCCCCTGCGAGACACGTATCCTGCGCCGCACCTCTTCCTTCCGGGCCTTCCAGACTTCGAGGCTGGTGGGCGGATCAAAGGGGAAATAACCGTTGAGGTCTTTCGGCGGATCCAGGCGAACATCCGCGGTGAAGGCGGACGACACGAGAAAACAGAAGGTGGAGAAAAGAACGAAAGAGCGACTCATGGGCGCATCGTGGCGGGTCGGATGCCTTCTGTAAATCCCGCCAATGCGCCGGACACGACCCTCTTGCCCCGGCGACCCGACAGGGTCGAGTCACCGGCAAGGCATCCCAATCACTTCGACCGTCGGGCGCGGATGGTCGTGATGGGCGAAGCAAGCGCATCCGTGTCGACAGCGCGGACCCGCACGGTCACGCGCCGGGTCGTGGGTTTCACCGGGATGCGCGCCCGCCATGCCGTGGTACCTTTGGCGGGTTTGTAGGCTTTTTTGGTGGCGTATTCGACGCGGACGCCACTCAGATCGTCCGAAGCGGTGCCGCGAAGTCGCAGGCTGTTACCGCGAAACTTCGGTCGAAGGGTACCTTTCACCTTCAGCGTCGGCGCCTCGAGGGTGGTCTCGATCTTGTAGACGATGCCGACACCATTGGCGCCGTCGGAGGTGGTCGTTCCGTAAAAGACCCCGTTCGACGTCTCGACAAGAGCGGAGTCGGGCTGGGATCCGTCGGCGAGGCCGCCGGCAAACCGGTGAAGCACGGTGAACCCCTTCCCGTCCTTGCTCATGCGAAAGACGCTTCCCAGATTATTCGAACTGTAAAAGGCGCACCCGTAGAGGTAACCGTCGCTACCTTCGATGAGTGGACTGTAGACGGCGAAGCCGTCGAGATTGTTGGAAAAGGAGCGAAGCTCCGTGTAGTCGCCACCCGGCGCGATGCGGAACAGGCCTCCGCGATTCGCGGCGCCCCCTTCCTCGGTGGCACCATAGAAGAACCCGTCGCTGGCGAGAAGAAGCTGGTTGCAGGGTTTCGTCAATCCGGGTGCGTCGAAGGCATGGAAAAAATTGTAGGTGATCCCGTTCGTGCTCGTCTCAAAGAACAGACCCGTGTCACCGGCATTGCCACCCATATGGGTGCATCCGTAGAGCATGCCGCCGGGCCCCTCGACAAGACCTCCGTTGAAGCTTCCCTTTCCGCGGGTGCCGCCGGTGGTGCCGGTGAAGGAACGAAGGAGCGTGTAGCCCGTGCCGTCCAGGTTGCTCTGGTAGATGCCGCCGAATCCATTGTCCCCGCCAGTGCCGGTGACCCCGTAGAGTTTGCCGTCACTCGCCTGGGTGGGGGCGCTGTCGGGATTGCCGCCGGTCGTTCCGGCCTGGAATTGACGGATCGTTTCCGGGAAATTCCCCGGCTGGTCAATGCGAAAGAGCGTGCCCTGCCCGTTCATGCCCCCGTAGGTCGCCGTGTAAAAACGATTGTCGTTCGCCTTGATCAATCCTCCCCCGGGATTCTGCCCTCCGTTGGCGCCATCGAAGGAATGGTTGACCTGATAGCTTCCCATCGCGGGGTCGAAACGAAAGACGGTTCCCTTTCCGCTGGTGCCGCCAAACTGCGAGGTTCCGAAAAGGTAACCGCCCGAATAGACAAGCTTCCCGCGAGCGGTGTTGGCTCCGGCGGAAGTGGCGTTGCCGACAACCGTGTATTGGGTTCCCGCCATCAGCGGAGTGGCGGCGAGCAGAGAAATCGAGGCGAGGATCTGACGGGTTTTCATTGAGCTTTCAAACATGGCTCAACCAACCCCATGGTTCTCGAAACGGCCATAGGACCAATGACCCAGTCAAGGGATTGGCGGGAGGCTCTGCCCTCCGACTTTAGTCTCAGGACACGAGGGCTCAGGGCACTTCTGTTTCCCGTCAAATCACCTCGTGGCTGCCATCGGATTTCTTCGCAAATCGATGGAGCAATTCCCCCTCGACATCGTGGTGCGAAAAGACGAGCCGGTCCCCCGCGACCCGGAGATGGGTGAAGCCGTGGATATCCCGCCCGTAGGGCATCTTCCGACCGGATTCGAGCTTGCGGGTTTTGGCTCCGCCTCCTCCGGAAAGAACAAACGAAGTGCGAAGCCCCTCAAGTTCGAGGTGCTGAAGATCATGATCGTGTCCGCAAAGATAAGCATGAACGCCGTGCTTTTGGAAAAGCGGTCCCCACTGCTCGACGAGAGCCCTGGTGTCACCATGATCCCCGTTGGAATAGAGCGGATGATGGGCCATCACGATGGTGAAGGGTGCCCGATGACTCTGCAGCTCCGCAACGAGCCACTCGTGCTGCTCTCTTGCTTCAGCCTCGGTGAGGCAACCCCGAGCTTTTCCGGTCTTCTTGTCGGTCCCTCCGCTGACCGTCGGAAGATTGCTGTCGAGCGCGATAATCGTTGCGAGGGGCGATGAGGACGGCCCCAGATCGAAGCGATACCACTTTGCCGGCATGCGCCACCGCGTTCCCGGTTTCTTCGCATAGGCGAGTTGTACCTTCTCGCCTCCCGGATTGTCGTGGTAGTCGTGATTCCCGAGAATGGCCCAGCAAGCTCCGGGAAAGACATCCGCGGGATAAACCTCTTCGAAAGTGTTTTTCCAGCGAATCGACTCCGTCGAGAATCCGTCCTTCGCCGCCGAGTAAAAATTGTCACCGAGGAGGAGCATCAGTTCCGGCCGGATCTCCTTCCTTTCGCAGAAGGATCTCATCGCGGCGGCGACTTTCCTCTGATCCTCGCCGGAAGTCCCGAAATCGCCGATCATGAGCAGATCGATCGCCTCGCCATCGGCCGCTTCGAGGACGGAGCGAGATCCCAGGTTCAGTGACAGAAGCGCGCTCGAGCAAAAGATCGTTTTGAGGGCACGGCGACGGCTGGGGTTGGAGACTGGATGCATCTGCGGTCAGGGGATTTCTTTGGAACCACGACAGTTTCCTCCAAAGGAAGGCTCCGGGTCAACCAGAGGGAAGACCGGAACCCCTCCGATTCACGCCATCGGGGCTCAATCTCGTTCGAGGACCTTCTACACCGCAGGACAAACCTGGCTTCGAATCGAGGGAACGAGAAGAGGATCCCTCTCCACGGCATCGAAAAATGAGGGATACTTCGGTTCCCATCCAGTCGCCCGCAACGCGGCGTTCGAGACGATCTTGTGCGTCAACCCTCGCTTTCGATCGGGATCGGGAGGAGCAAGTGGAGGAACCGGCAGGCCAAATCGGGCAGCCAGTTTCTCGTAGCATTCCCGCTGGGTGATCGGGGTATCGTCGACGACGTTGAAAGTTGCACCGGCAAGAGTTCCAAGTCCGGATCCGAGGAGATGGAAAATCGCTCCAACGGCGTCGTCGCGATGAATCTGATTGAGAAAACGGCTCGGCTCGCCCTCCTCGATCGTCGCACTCCCGTCGAACAGCTTCCGGAGATGAACGGATCTTCCCGGACCGTAGATCCCGGCCAGACGCAGGGCGATGCCACCACTCTGGCGGGCGAGTGTTTCCGCCTCGAGCAGCAAGCGCCCGGTCTCCCGATCCGGCAGAGTTTCCGAGCGCTCGTCAACCAGGGAACCGTCCGTCTGACCATAGACGCTCGTACTGCTGGTGAACACGACGGGGACGCCGGGAAAAACCTCCATGAGGTTTCCAAGGCCTGAGACAAAAACCGCCTGATAGGCATCAGCGCCGCCACGACTCGAGCTGGCACAATGCACGATGACATCGGGATCAAAGTGCTCACGGACCTGCACGAGCGACTCCTTGGAGGTGACGTCTCCAGCGGCGAGGGCATAAGGTGCGGCCTCTCGATCACCCCGATGCACGGCCATCACGGAGTTCCCGCTCCGATTGAGTTCCCCGGCCAGGCAGGCACCGAGATAACCGTGACCGAGAATGAGAACGCGCGAAGTTGGCATCACGCACAGTTTACGGCACCGGCTCCCGGACGGGAACCTGAAAAGCTTTCAGGAGCGCGGCTGCGCAGCCGGAGGACGGGTCGACGCGACTGGATCCGCAAGCGGATTCGGCGCCAAACCCGCGTCTTCCCGACGCCGGGCGGGAAGGTCCACTGGTGTGTCGGCTTCGGCAGATTCTGTCACCATGGGGCGCCCGACATCTTCGATGGTCAGGGAAGCTTCGGATGCTCCTCCGGCGGAATCGAGATCCGGTGCATCGACATCGGCAGGTCCATAGAGCGTCATCCCCTCGCTGCCCGTTGGCGAGATTGCGGCGATCACGACAAGATGGACGAGAGTGACCCCAAAGATGATGCAGACGGTATGGAAGGAGAGTTTCATGGTTGGAAGCCAAATCGCGGAGAAAAGTCTGCCCGCCGTCAGTAGAGTCCGCCTTGTTTTCCCGCGGCGACGGCAGCCTGACGGGCGATCGGGTTGACACGGAACGGGCTGAGTTCTTCGTCAGTTTCCGGACGAAGAAGACGGTCACGGATTGAATGATAGCGCTTCCGCTCTCCTTCCGGTTCCATCACCGGCTCGGGAGCTACGTCGGGTTCGGCCTCCGATGACAGAGCCGCTTCGGGCTCGGCCGGTTCATACTCCCGACCCCCGCGCCCCTCCCCACCCGAAGATCGCGCCGTGTCGTTGGCGACGGCGAAGCTCCGCTCGAACAATCGGAGGATGTCGTCCCGGAAACGCTCCAGGTCCTGCTTGCGAAGACGCACGGCGTTGCGCAGGACGATGCGGGCGAGCACCGCGGGGGCGGCGACGACGAGGGCGATCGCCAGGAAACCGAGGGCTCCACCGACACGTGGAGCAAGGTCAGAAAACTCCTTGGCCTCGTCAAATCCCCGCATCAGCGTCCAGACCATGCCGAACGCTCCGAGGAGTATCGACGCCGCACCGATCAGCCGAAGTCCTTCAATCCCGCCCTGAAGGCGGCCCGCAGCCGCACGGAACCCGGTGTGGAAGGCCATGCGGAGGAAGTCGATCTGACGTCCGACGAGCTTTCCGGCCTGACGGAGGCGCAAGTGCAGGCGATGCTGGGGTTCGCGACTGCCTAGCAACTGGTAGGCCGTCTCCCTCGCACCTGCCTGATAGATGAGCGCCTTCAAGGACGCCTCGTCCTCCCATCCCTCCTCGAAAACCTCGAGAGTGGTACGCGATTGCCGCAAACGGTCGGTGAAGGCTTCGTCCGACCTTCGTATGCGACGGAGCTGGACAATTTTCGAGAGGATCATCACCCAGCCGATGATGGATAGCATGAAAAGCAGCCACACGATTACCTTTCCGGGGAAGATCGGCTGATCGAGAGCGGCCCGGACGCTCGCGAGGAGAGGAGGAATAGTGAGGCTGAGGACCATGAAAGTTTTGCGAGAACCTCCAGATTCCTCTGGAGTTTTTGTTTAGTTTTTAAAATAACTTAGATTTCTTTATAAAACAAGTGGAGCTTCTCGGGTTTTTTATGACCACATCCCGGGCAACCCGTTCGATCCGAACCTGGCCACCTTTTGTAATCGCGTCCGCCGCTTCGGGAAGCCATCTTCGCATTCGAACTTTCCCCTCCCGCGGGATACACTGAACCATCCTGACCTTCACAGCCCCGAAACGAATCCTGCCATGTCCATCGTCATCATCCTTATCATTATCGCGATCGTCGTTCTTCCGATCCTCTTCGTGATCGGCCTCTACAACGGCCTCGTGCAATTACGGAACCGGTACAAAAACGCCTTCGCCCAGATCGACGTCCAGCTGAAGCGTCGCTACGACCTCATCCCGAATCTCGTCGAATCGGTCAAGGCCTTCATGCAGCACGAGCGCGAGACTCTCGAAGCGGTTATCCAGGCTCGCAACGCCGCCAGTAACGCCCGCGAACACGCCGCTGCCGGAGATGCCTCCTCGCTTCACCAACTGGCGGCCGCGGAAGCCGGACTCGGAGGCGCCCTCGGCCGTCTCTTCGCCCTCTCCGAAAGTTACCCGGAGTTGCGCAGCAACCAGAACATGCTGCAACTGCAGGAGGAGCTGACCTCCACCGAATCGAAGGTGGCTTTCGCGCGCCAAGCCTACAACGACGCCGTGATGCACTTCAACAACAAGCTTGAGATGTTCCCCTCCAATGTCATCGCGGGAATGTTCAGCTTTGTTCCCGCCACCTCCTTCGAGGTCTCGAACGACTCCGAGCGTGGCAGCGTCTCGGTCAAGTTCTGAGATCGGGTCCGAGGCCCCTTTCACCAGGCAACACGAAGAAAATGGATTTCTTCGAGCATCAGGAAGTCGCGCGAAGAAAGTCGCACGTTCTCGTTGTATACTTCCTGCTCGCCGTGGCCGGGATCATCGCCGCGGTCTACGGCCTCGTTGTCCTCATCCTGACGCTGTCCGGAGAATCGGTCGGCAAGGAAGGCGCGCTGCCCTATTGGGATCCGATGACGCTGCTTTTCACCGCGGGTGGAACGGGGGCCGTGATCTTCCTCGCGTCCTCCTTCAAATCGATGCAACTCGCGGGCGGCGGAGCCGTGGTCGCGAGGGGACTCGGGGGAAGGGAACTTGACATCAATACGACCGACTTCCACGAACGCCGACTCCTCAATCTGGTGGAGGAGATGGCCATCGCCTCCGGCGTGCCGGTGCCCTCGGTCTATGTCATGGATGCCGAGGATGCCATCAACGCCTTCGCCGCCGGCCGCACCACGAGCGACGCGGTCATCGGGGTCACAAGGGGCTGCATGACCCTGCTGACCCGAGACGAACTGCAGGGAGTGATCGCCCACGAGTTCTCCCACATCCTCAACGGGGACATGCGTCTGAACATCCGTCTCATGGGCCTCGTCTTCGGAATCCTTTTCCTCTCTCTGGTGGGCGAATTCATCCTTCGGAACGCCTTCCGCGGTGGCTCGAGTTCGTCGAAGAAAGAAGGCGCGGGGCTCGCCCTGGCCATGCTCGTGGCCGGACTTGGCCTGCTTCTCATCGGTTACATCGGCGCCTTTTTTGCCAATCTCATCAAGGCTTCGGTCTCCCGACAACGGGAATACCTCGCCGACGCCTCGGCCGTTCAGTTCACCCGCAATCCGGACGGCATCGCCGGCGCCCTGAAAAAGATCGGCGGACTGGCCACGGGTTCGAAGGTGACTCATCCCATGGCCAAGGACGCTAGCCACCTCTTTTTCGGCAGCGCCCTCACCTCACCACTTTTTGCCACCCACCCGCCCCTGTCCGAGCGCATCCGGCGCCTGCTTCCTCACTGGGACGGGAACTTCGGCAAGGTCGCGCTGCGTCCCATCACCGAGACTTCCGAGGCAGCGCCCCCTCGCGGAGCCGCTTCGCCCGGAACGGCGGCTCAGGCCTTTTCTCTAGCGGAAAACGCAGCCCCCCTTCGGCTTGAAGCCGGGGAGGCCATGGAAAGCTTCCGGACCGTTCATCCCGAACAGGTCGAGCTGGGTCGCGACCTTCACCAGAACCTTCCCTCCCACTGGCTCGAAGCCTGCCGCTCCCGCGACGGGGCGCAATGCCTCGTCTTCGCGCTGCTCCTCGCTCAGGACGACACCCTCCGATCAAGGGAAGTGACACGTCTCCACGAACTCACCGACGAAACCTCCTCCGCTCGAGCCGCCCATCTCTTCGGCGAACTGGCTCCGGTTCACTCGGCGGTGAAGATCGGGCTCATCGATCTGGCCATCCCCACCCTGCGTCACCTCAGCCGAGACGAGTACGCCCGTTTCCGGAGAATCCTCCACGAACTCATCAGCAGCGACGGCCAGGTGAACCTCTTCGAGTTCATGCTGCTCCAGATCGTGACCCGACACCTTGATACCTTCTTCGACAACCTTCGCCCCGAGCCGATTCGTTTTCGTCGCATCCAGCCCCTCCTCGAGGACGCCGGAGTGGTCCTTTCGACGCTTGCGGCAATGAGCCATCCCGAAGATTCCCTTTCCGCCGAAAAGGCGTTCGCCGCCGCCGCCAGCCATCTCAGGCAGAGTTTCTACACCGAGGTACCCCGACAGGACTCGTTGAATTGCGGCCTCGAACGCATCAAGAAGGCACTTGGAAACTTCGCCCAGGCTTCCCCGCTTCTGAAGAAACAGTTCCTCGAAGCCTGCAGTCTCAGCGTCATGGCCGACAAGGGAGTCTCCAGCCGCGAGGCCGAACTCATCCGAGCGGTCGCCGACGCGATCGGCTGTCCCATCCCTCCTTTCGTGAGAGCGGCAAGACAGGTGTGAGAAATAGACGAATTTACTCCGGTTTTTCGGGGCTCTTCGCTATGCTTCAAAACGCTTGGTCCGTTTCAAATAAGAGGACGAAAGATCCCGCATGACACCCGCGTATGAAACGTCTGATCAGCGGTGTCATGCCCTGCCGCTCCGCTGCCCTCCATTTTGACGATACGATTCACCGCCTTTCCCTGTCGTGCTCTCACACCCTCATCGCCGTATGAATACCGCCTGCCGTCTCCTCCCCCGCCTCTCCGCGCTCCTCTTTCTGGTGGCGGGCGGCTTCCTCAATCCGCTGTCCGCACAGGACGCGGATCCCTCCGGAAAGTCCGCCCTCACCTACGACCGTTATCCCTATAGTTTCGACTCCTCGAATCCACTCAAGCCAGAGTCTCCGGTGCTGTTGCGCTTCAACGTGCCCGTCGACCCGGGGGCGGTGGCCGGTCGGGTCCGGTTGTTTGACAAGACCCAGGAACGCTTCGTCGCAGTCGTGGCCGAACGTCCCACGACCGAACAGATCGAGGCCCTTACCCGCAACGATTTCGAAGGAAACGTGACGGGTGAGTTTGTCCTCATCCGTCCGGCGTCGCCCCTGCCCCTGGGCGGTTCGTGGTACATCAACGCCACCGCCGGCCTCGCCTCGGCCGACGCGAGCCACGAGATTGTCGAAAGCCGACTCGACTATATCGGCGATCTCGCCCCCTTCCTTATCGACGAGATCGTCGCCAGCAACGCCTACGATACCGAGCGCGAGATCACGATCCATCACAACAAGGGCGTGATGGCCGCAGATTTCAAAGGCGAACGTCTCGCCGCGTTCGTTTCCGTGAATCCTTCCCCTACCGGACTCAAGATCGAGCCGTTTCATGGCGGCTTCCGCCTTTCGGGTGACTTCGACTACGGCGTCGAATACGAGGTGGCCGTTCGCGACGGGCTCATCGCCAACGACACGACCCAGCTCGAACAGGTCGTGAAGAAGAAGGTTTATTTCAAACCCAACCCGGGTTTCGTCACCTACCCGGCTTTTGCCACGACGCAGAATGCATCGGGCCATCGCAAGTTCGACGTCCGCACCGGCAACCTGACGGGCATGCGCACGAGGGTGAAATCGCTCAAAGGGAAAAACCTCATTCTCGCCCTGCGCGACTACCAGAACAAATACGAGGGATGGGGCGAAAAGCAGGCTCTCGCCTTCGAGGCCGTTCCCGGCGAAACGATCTACGACCAGTTCCGCGACAGCGATGCCGATCTCGACACCACCGAAACCGTTTCTCTCGACTGGAACGGAATGACCAAAGGCGCGGAGACGGGCGCCTTCTACCTCTGCAGCGAAGGGTCTTCCTCGACGCGCGACAATCTCACCTTCGGCGCCCAGTCCCTTGTGCAACTGACAGACATCGGGCTTGCCTGGAAACAGGGCGAGGACGGCACCACGCTCTACGCCTTCTCCCTCAAGTCGGGCAAGCCGCTCCCGGGCGTCTCCATCACCGTTCAAAACGAGAACGCCGAGGCGCTTGCCTCCACCACCACCGATGCTTCCGGAATCGCCCGGGTCGAGCGAGGAATCTACCGAGACAGCGAAGCCCGTCTCTTCCTCGACGCCACTGCCGGTGCCGACCGCCACGTCCTCCCTTTCCACGAGGACCTCAACAGCGTCGGTCTCTGGAGCTTTGATATCGACCAGCGCTGGGACAAGGTCCGCGACGACGAACGACGCACCCTCATTTTCACCGATCGAGACGTTTATCGCCCCGGAGACGAAGTGAAAGTGAAGGCCATCTCCCGCTTCATCGACGCCGACAAGCTCCTCGGAGCCGGGGAAGGCCCCGCTCGCCTGCGTGTCTTCGACGCGATGCATCGCCAGCTTTTCGATCGCCAAATCACCTTTGGAAAGAGCGGCAGCTTCGACACTTCCTTCACCCTTCCGTCCGAGGGCATGGGATGGCATTCCATCGAGATCGATTTCAATCCGGCCCCCGCCGCAGGACAGGAGGATCAGGACTCCGACTGGCGTCTCATCGAGACCTACGCCTTCCAGGTGGAGGACTATCGGGTCAACACCTTTGAAGTCTCCGTGGCCGGAGAGGACGAATACACCGATGGCGCCGAACTCTCCATTCCGGTGAGCGCGCGCTACTTCATGGGCAAACCTCTCTCCAAAGCGGAACTGAACTGGATGGTTTACGCCTCGGGAGACTTCCCCCGCCCCCGCGGCTTCGATGAATTCGAATTCGGTAACCGCACCCTCGACGAGGAAACCTTCAGCGCCGAGGGAACCGCCGCTCTCAGCTCAAAAGGCGAGGCCAAGGTGGATTTCTCGCTGCCCGCGCAATCCACCCATCCGGGACCGCGCCGCGTCAGTCTCACCGCCACTGTCACCGACGCAAACCAGCAGACTCTCTCCGGTTCAAAGCGCTTCATCGTCCACAGTTCCGACTTCTACCTCGGACTCCGGACACCAGACGGGGTTCATCGCGCCGGAGACCAAGCCGTCTTCTCCCTCGCCGCCGTCACCACCGAAGGCGAAGCCCACACCGCCCCTGTCGAACTCTCCCTCCTCGTCGAGAAGGAGGAATGGACGACCGTCAAGGTCATGGGGGCGAACGGCCGCATGACCCATCGCAACGACCTTCGCCTCCGCACCATTTCGGACGAACGCCTCACCCTGAAAACGGAGGTCGAGGCCGCCACCGGACTCACTCGCGCCATGCCTCAAACCCTGACTTTTGCCGAGGCGGGAGACTACCAGATTACGGTTACCGCAAAGGACGTGAAGGGCCGCGACGTCGTCACCAAGGTGGGATTCACCGTGATTGGCGCCGAGGAGCCATCCTGGTCATGGCACGACGTCATCCGGATCGACCTGATTCCTGACAAAGACACCTACAAGGCAGGCGACACCGCCCGCCTCCTTGCCCGGACCCCCGTGTTCGGAGACGCTCTCTTCACCGTCGAGCGCGGAGGCGTGAGGGAGACGAGGGCTCTCCATATCGATCGCTACGAAACCCTCATCGAGGTTCCCGTTCCCGCCGACGCCGCCCCGAACCTCTTCGCCTCTCTTCTCATCATCCGCGGGTCCGCGGAAAGTCCCCACGTCCACAAGGCCGCCGACTACCGCCTCGGCTACACCGAGATCCTCGTCGAGGATCCCGCCTCAGCCCTCACCGCCAAGGTCTCGGCCGGAGAAAAGGAATTCTACCAGCCCGGCGAGGAGATCGACTTCACCGCGACGGTGCTCGACCATCTGGGCCAGCCGGTCTCCGGAGCCGAAGTCACTTTCTACGCCGTCGACGAAGGAGTCCTGTCGCTCACCGGATACAAGACTCCCGATCCAGGTGAGACTTTCCACGCCCCGTTCCCCCTCTCGGTCTGGACCGGACAAAGCCTCAGCGATCTCCTTCCCGAGAATCCACTCGAGCAGGATTTCATGAACAAGGGTTACGTCATCGGCGGTGGCGGAGGAGGATTCGGCATCGATCCCGACCGCATCCGGAAGGACTTCAAGGCCCTCGCCTTCTGGGAGGCTTCCCTCGTCACCGGAGCCGACGGCATCGTCCGGGCGAAGGCCATCGCCCCCGACAACCTCACCACCTTCCGGGTCATGGCCGTGGTCGCCGAAGGCAATCGCTTCGGAACGGGCGAAACCCCCGTGGTCATCAACAAGCCACTCATCATCGAGCCCGCCCTGCCCGGCTTCACCAATATCACCGACCAGATCGACATCGCCGCCGTCCTGCACAACAACAGCGGCGCAGCCCAGGAGGTGGAAATCGCCGTGAACCTGGATGAGCACGCCATCTTCCTTGGCCGAATCGGTGAGACCCTCAACACCAGCCTCGCTCCTGCCCCCGAGACCGGAGCCAAAACGGTGAAGGTGACCCTGCCCGCAGGCGCGACCGAGACCGTTTCCTTCCCCGTGGGTTTTGTCCGGACGGGAGAAGCGAAGTGGAACTGGAAGGTCCGTTCCCTCAGCGATGAATCGCTCCGCGACGCCGTCGAGTCGAAGTTCCTCGTCGGCTACCCGCTCCCGCTCCTTCGCGAGACCCGCACCCTTTCTCTCCGCGACGGTTCGGACCTCGGGGATGCGCTCGCCAAGGTCGACCGACGCCTTCTCGAGGGCGAAGGATCCAT
>JAGRPC010000209.1:16292-18778 GCA_020439925.1 Verrucomicrobiia bacterium
CAGACCACTTCCTCGACCATCCCCTGGCTCAGCACCCAGCAGCTCCGCAAAGTGCTCCCCGCCCTCGGCAAGTCCGAGGAGGAAGTGGCCGCCATCATTGCCAAGGGCATCAACCGGCTCTTCTCCATGCAGACGGGAGACGGAGGGTTCGCCTACTGGCCCGGCGGAAACGAATCCGTGCTCTGGGGCAGTGCCTATGCCGGGGTGGCGGTGGCCATGGCCCAGAAGCAGGGCGTCGCCGTTCCCAGGGAATCCGCCCTCGCGCTCTGGGACTACCTTTCCCTCCAGCTTCGTGGTGCAGGGGATCTGAACGAACCCTACGAGCTTTCGCAACGCTGTCTCGCCGCGTATGCCCTCGCCCTCGCCGGGGTCAATGAACCGGCCTATCACGAAGTCCTGTTTGAAAAGAGGAAATCCCTCTCCTCCGAGGCGCGCGCGCTGCTTGCCCTCGCCATGATCGAGAGCGGATCCGATCAGGCCCCGCGCATCCGCACCCTTCTCACTCCCGATCCCAAGGTCCCGGTGGCCGAGGTTTCCTGGTATCGCCAGCCCTACATTGCCGCAACCCGGCTTCTTGCCGAAGTCCGCCACAACCCCTCGAGTCCCGACGCGGATCGTCTCGTCGACGAACTCATGAAACTGCGCGAACCGCGATATGGATGGGGCAGCACCTATTCGAATGCCTGGCCGCTCATCGCGCTCGCCGCCTACAGCGAAGCGTCCGCCTCGAGTCTGGCGGGCAACGAGATCGGAATCGCTTTTGCCGATGAAAGCCGTGTCGTCACTCTGCCGGATGAACCCGGCACTGCAGCCGCGGAGTTCACCTTCTCTGGGAAAGGCGCGGACGGCCGCAAGCTCTCCCTCACCACCTCGTCGAAGGCTCCGGTCCACGCGAGTGTCTCGGTGGCAACCCGTCCCGCCCTCATGCCCCTCGAGCCGGAGAACCGCGGTTTCGCGATCACCCGCCGCTACGAGAAGGTGGAGAATGACGGCAGCATCCATCCGGCCGATCTTCTCCGTGTCGGCGACCTCATCCTCGTCACCCTCGACCTGAATCTGCCGAACGAACGCGAAACCTACCTCGCCATCGACGACGCCCTCCCCTCGATTTTCGAGGCCATCAACCCCGACTTCAAGACGAGCGAAACCCAGCGCGTCAACACCGGCCAGCAGGCCCGCAGACTCTATGCGAGCCACTCCGAGATCCACAAGGACCGCGTCCTCTTCTTCGCCGACTACGTCTATGGTGCCGGGGACTACCGGATCCAGTATCTCGCGCGTGTCGTCGCCCCCGGCGAGGTCACCGCCCCTCCCGCAAAGATCGAGGCGATGTACGAGCCGCAACGTTTCGGCCTCAGCGGCACCGGACGCATCACCGCGGCACCGCGTCCGCTCGATACCGGGGAAGTCGCGGTAACGAACCCATCCCGGTGAAACGCACCAAGGTCAACGATACTCGATTTTCCTGATGCGGAAGAGGAGACTCAACTGGCGGCGGGGACTGATCTCGCTCGTCCTCACCGGCGGGGCGGGTTATCTCGTCGCCATGCACCTCGTGCCGTGGTTTTTCCCGCTCCCGAAAGACCTCGCCGGCAAGCCCCCCGTCGGACTGCTCTTCCTTGATCGCGAGGACCGCCCGGTGCGCCGCCTCCTCGACGGTGACCTGCGCGCCGATGATCCCGCCGCCTACGACGAGTTTCCCCAAAAGCTTGTCCTCGCCACCCTCGCCGCCGAGGATTCCCGCTACTTTTCCCACGGCGGGATCGATTTCCTCGGCGTGCTGCGCGCCGTGCGCGATGCCCTGCTGCATCGTGAATTCGTCTCGGGCGCTTCAACCATCACCCAGCAGACCGTCAAGCTCTCCTCTCCCCCGAGGCGGCGCGATTTCCGGACCAAGGTGATCGAAGCCTTCACCGCACGTCGGCTCGAAATGAGCTGGGACAAGAAGGAGATTCTCTCCGCCTACCTCAACCGGCTCCCCTACGGCAACCAGTTCACGGGTTCACGGGCCGCCGCTCGGGGGTATTTCGGAAAACCGCTCTCCGACCTCTCCCTCGCAGAGGCGGCTCTCCTCGCCGGATTGCCAAACAAACCCACCAAGCTGAACCCCTGGACCAACTACGAAGGGGCCCGCAAACGACAGCTCTGGATTCTGGGACGCATGAAGGAGGAAGGCTACATCAACGAGGTCGAGTTTGCCGCCGCCCTCATCGAGGAACCGAAGCTGCTCGACGGCCATGCCCGCGCCTTTCACGCTCCGCACTTCACCAACCTGCTCCTCGAACGCGAGGGAGAAACCCTCGCCGCGGCCCGCTCCGGCGGGCTGCCCGTGCATACCACCCTCGACCTCTCCCTCCAGCTCGACGTCGAAAACGCCGTCTCCGCGGAGCTCGCCCGGCTCGCCCACCAGGCCGGGGAAGAAAACGACCTGCAAGCCGCCGTCGTCGTCATCGAAAATGCCTCGGGCGAAATCCTCGCCCTGAGCG
>JAGRPC010000210.1 GCA_020439925.1 Verrucomicrobiia bacterium
CCCCTTCTCTCTCGAGTCGATCATGGAGGCGACTCGGGAATCACCAGGGTTGCGTGGCTTGGAACGGCGAGTTCGAGCGCCTACCGGTTCACCCTGTTCGCGGATGGATACGAGGATCTCGTCGTTCCGGCGGATTTCATCAAGACGACCGTCGGTGTCAGCAGCGGCAACCTGGGTCCGCCGGCCACCCTGCTGATGAAGAGGGCAGCAGAGGGCGCGGATGATCAAACGCGATCCCGCGCCGAGTGAGAAGTCGAATGAACGCTCAAATCCCATTCGCGGTTGGAGATGCCATGAACCTAGCCGGCGCCCCACCTCAAACCTTGCCTGGCACCCCATGAAGAACCCGAGGCTTCAGGCCTGGATCCCGGCGCTGGCTTCCCTCGTCTCGGCCGGTTCGGTGGTGCTGCTTTTCTTCATGCCCCTCGACACGATCCGGATCCAGCAACTCCCGGAGGCGAGGAACGGAATGCTCTATTGCTTCAGGAAGCGGGAGGAAATGATTTTCCTCTCGATCAACCGCGGGGGAGGCCTGTCGTTGGAAGGGCGTGCCATCGCGGAGCGGGAATTGCCCGAGCTGCTCTCGGGCATCCGGAAGAAGTCGGGCGGGGGGCCGATCTCGTTGCGGGTCTCTCTCGATCCCGGGGCCCCGGCTCGCGCCGTGCGGATCGCCTACGAATCGGGAGTCGCGGCAGGGGTGTCGACGATGGTTTTTGCGGTCCGGCTGCCACCGGGCGACGCCTGAACGGTGGAGAGGTCGCGCTTGGAGAAGGCGCCGGCTGGATTGACTTTCGGGAGGGCTATCCCTATCCTCGCGGCGGGCTCTCGACCCTGCGCATCCGATCATGTTTCGTTCGCTTCCCGCCGATCTGATTGTCGTCATTTTCCTTTCCACGCTCCACCTGCGGGTGAAGAGCGGACGCATGGGGAGGGCGATCTGCTCGCTGCTGCTCCTCGGTTTGATCGCCCTGGTCATCGACCTGAAGAGTCTCCACATGTGCGACGAGGGAGGGGCGCCCTGGTTCGTTCGCTACGGCTTCGGCGCGCTGGGGGCGGTGCTTCCCTGGGTGATGCCTTCGCATCCCTGGCTGACGCGGGTGTCGCTGATCCCGATCATCCTCGTCGGGGTCTTCGTGGCGCGCCACCTCACGGCGTCGTATCACGGCGAGGAAATCACGGGGAATCCGCTTTATTCCCGGGGGAGGTTCTGGCACACGCCGTTCACCGGCCAATACCTGCGGGAGTCGAAGGAGACGAGGGCGGCTCGCGAGGCGGAGATCGAGCGCTTGAAGGCCCTGTGATCCCGCCGGGGAACAGGGGCGTTCCAGATCGGCTGGGGCGAGAGCGGTCTGGCTTTCTCAGTCGAGGATGAGGGGGCCTCCGCCGGCGGGTGCCGCGGGCCGCGGGGGCGGCTTGGTGGGATCGGGAGGGGGCGTGGGTTTCGCCGGGGGACCGGAGGCCTGGAAGACGCGGATGCCGGGAATCTCGGGGGGATGCTCCTCGATGACGATCTCGGTCTCGCCGGAGGCTTTCTGGGCGGCGAGGGCGGTCTGGAAGACGGCGAGGGTCCAGGGCTGGAGTCGGGTGGCGCCCCAGTCCTTGCGCTCGACGGTGAGCTTGTTGACGAAGTCGGTCTTGGCGGCCTCGTCCTTGAGGTCGGCGGGGACGGCCTTGGTGATGCGGTCGGCGAGTTCGGTGTGTTCCTTGTTGCGTTCCTCGACGAGGAAGGGGCCGACGGCATTGGCGAGTTTCATGTACTCGTCGTCGGGGAGGCGGTCGAGGTTGTATTTGATGGAGGCGATGACGGGCACGGCGCGGGGCTCGAGCTTGTCGCCCTCCCAGACGGACCAGCCGGCCTGGACGCGGAACTGCTCGGACTTGGACCGGGCCTGCAGGTAGGTCTCGAAGCTGTCGGGGGCGACGAAGTAGTAGAAAAGGGTGCGCCGGTTGGTGGCGGCCTGCTTGCAGAATTGTTCGAACTCGGAGTTGGGGGCGAGGAACTGGTCGGGGGTCCAGCCTCCGTCGGCTTTCATCTC
>JAGRPC010000211.1:0-3658 GCA_020439925.1 Verrucomicrobiia bacterium
GGCCTTATCGCTTCTTCAGGAAGGCGATCAGATCGGCCATATCCTCCTTCGAGATCGCGGCCTCCAGCCCAACGGGCATGAGGGACAGCCCGGTCGAGCTGAGGGATTTCACCTCTGCCTTGGCAACGGTCATGGTCACGCCTCCGGGCATGCGCAGGGTGATGGCCGAGGCATCTTCCCCATGGACGAGCCCGGCAAGGATTCGACCATCGGTCGCTTCGACGGTCTGGGAAACCCATCGTTCCTCGACGGCCCGGTTGGGGTCGAGAATGTCGGTTAGGAGAGCCTCGGCTGGCTTGATCTTGACATCGTTGAGAGAGGGACCGACCTCGACACCGCTACCGCCAACTTGATGGCAGGTGATGCAGGCGGCTTTCTGAAAGACGAGTGCCCCTTTCTCGGGATCGCCGGTGTGTTGGGAGAGCGCTTCGCGGTAGGAGGCGATAACAGCGGCCCTGTCGTCGTTGGCCGAACCGAAAAGTTCGAGGGCGAGCGCCTTGATCTCTTCGTTGGTGGAGCGTCCATAGCTCCAGCGTGTCATCGGAGGCATAAGGCCCGGACTGATCTCGCCTGCCTTCATCTTCTTCATGAGGACAAGGCCTGTCGCGGGACTGGCCGTGATGAGGTTGAGGGCCTCGGTTCGCGCGGCCGGAGTGAGGCTGTTCCAGCGTTCGAAGAAGAAGTCGGCGACGGTTTCGCGCTTGTCTCGGGAGAGGATTCGACAGGCCTCGGTCTGGATCGCTGGGGACTCGGAAAGGGAGATCAGGGTGGTGACCACTGCTTTTTTCTCCTCCCAGGGCCGCTGCGCGACGAGAGCGAGGGCGGCGATGCGGGCTTCTTCGGCAACCTTCCTGTCGAGGGCAATTTCGGTGGCTTTGGCGAGGAGCGATTCGAGCGCGGCGGTTCCGTCGCCAAGCTCGGGAAGCTTGGCGGCGACAAGGGCACCGAGAGAGCGCTGTTTCAGCGGGCTTCTGGCCAGGCCTTCCGACAACCCGGACACGAGAGCAAACTGGTTGGCTCCGGGCTCGCCACCGAGGTGAGCGAGAATTTGTGCGATCTCCTCCAGCTTGCCCCTCGCCGAGACGAGCCGGGCGAAATCCATGAGGACGGGTCCGGTCTCGGCGGAGGCCTTGGCGAGGAACACCTTGTCGTTGAGCAACCCGGAGAGGATCTCGGAAGCGAGATCGGGTTGCGAGGAGAAAATCGCCTTGCGAAGCCAGGCATCGGACGGAGCCGCGGCGACCCATTTCGCGAGTTCGGCGGCAGGTACCTTCATTTCCGGGTGGAGGGCGATGGCGAGGAAGCGGTAGCGGGGAGCGTCCTTTTTCAGCGAGGCGACAAAGGCATCGGCCAGGTCCGGATCGAGTCCGGTTTCCCTTGAGGCGAGAAGCCCATTCTCGAGCAATCCGGATTCTCTTTCCGCGGATTCGACCAGGATCGGACGAAGGTGGTCGGCCTTGAGTGCCTTCAGGCCGGCAAGGGTCCAGAGGGCGTGGGCTTTGGTTCGGGAATCCGTGCTGCTCTTCAGGAGGCTCTCCAGAAGCGGCACTGCGGAGGTGTCCTGGTGTTCCACGAGGAGCCTCTGGGCGGTGGAGCGGATCTCGCCGTTTCCGTCCTTCAGCAGGGAGACCAAGGCGGCGGTGTCCCCCGTGGGCAGGGCAGCGGGGGGAGCGGGCTTGGCTCCCTTGGGAACCACCCGCCAGATGCGACCCTGGTCGAAGCCTGCCCGCATGTAGTGGGACTTCGAGAAGTCCTCGGGAAAGAAGCGGGCATGGTCGATGAATCGGCGATACATGTCGCAGACATACAGTCCGCCATCGGGGCCTGTCCGGACCTGGACAGGTCGGCTCCATTCGTCTCCGGAAACGAAGAAGTCGAGGTCATCGGCGATGCGTTCGGCGACAAAACTCGCTCCCGCGGGGACCAGCCGGTTGCGTGTGACGAGTTGGCCGGTAGGATCGCAGACGAAGATGTTTCCGGCAAGGTCGGGCATCAAGTCTCCCCGGTAGACCCCGATACCGCAGGCTGCGGTGTGGGTGCCGGCATGAGCCGCGGAAGTGGTGTGACTGAGATTCATCGGATGGACCGGCGCTCCGGCCGGTTGGATGTCCTCATGTCCAACCGTGATACCGGCCAGGGGATTCCGTTTCACCGCCTCGAGCGGCATGACGGCAAACATCGCCGGGTTGCGGTTCGAACAGAAGAAGTGGTGGTTGAAGTCATCGAGTGTTCCCCCGAACTGACCGGCTCCCGTCACCGTCTCGATGTTTCCGGTTCGCGGATCGTAGCGAAGATTGAGTCGGGTGATGTCGAGCTTTTTGTCAGGCTCGTTTCCGGGGTAGATCTGTTTTCCGTCAAGGCCGTTGCAGAGCCAGACATGGTTGTCGAGGCCGTAGCGGGGACTGGAAACCTGGAGCTGATTGTGACCGGGCTCGTTGAGGGTGAAAAGGGTCTTTTTCACATCGGCGATGTCATCTCCGTCGGTGTCCTCGAGGAAGAGGATCGCGGTCCGGGTGGTTGCGAGAATGCCACCCTTCATCGGCATCAAGCCCTGGACGTGGTCAAGTCCTGCGGCCCAGGTGACGGCTTTGTCCATGACCCCGTCGCCGTCGGTGTCCGAGAGGAGGCGGATACGGGAGAGATAAGGTCCGCCGTCCTCGACGGGCAGCGGATAGTCGCCCATTTCCGCGACAAACATCCGGCCTTTCTCGTCCCAGGTCACGTCCACCGGGTCGCAGGTGATGGGCTCGCTGGCGACCAGCTGAACCTCGTAGTCGCCCGCGACTCGCCAGAGTTTCAAACTTTCCTGGGGACTGAGGGGAAGGCGGCGAGGCAGGATACTCTCGCCGGTAACGGAATAACCCATGTCCGAAGACCGCTTTTCATCCTGCCATTTCTCGGTGAAGGTGCCGAGCGGGTGGAGTTCGAGGCGTCGGATGAGGCAGGCGGCGTACTCGCTCTGCAGGCCGATAAAACCCGATGAGGGATGGCAGTCCGTGACCTCGTTGACCAGTTCCCCGTTGAGGAGGATGCGGATCGTGTCGCCCGCGCAGATGACCTCCATGCGATTCCATTCCCCCAAGGGATTTTCGAGGTCCTTCGGTCCACGGTATCCCTTCACGTCGGCCCAATCCGGATCCCGGTCCCGCCAGTTCACCCGCGCCATCGTCTTGCCCTCGGCGGGAAAGGTTTCCTTCGTCGATCCCTTGGTCCAGACCGGTTCGCCGTCGCGGTCCCGCTTGATCTCGGCCGTCAGCCGGGTAGGTGCGATGGCGCCGTCGTCGCCCTTCGCGGCGAGGACGAGAATGTCGCCGCTGCCGCCTTCGATGAGCTGGCCTTCGATGCAGCTCATCCACGTGTTTCCATACGCACCATCGGGGCCGTAGGCGTGAAGGAGCAGGCCGCAGTCGCGGGCGCGGTCCGTGCGTGTCCCGAGGGTTCGCTCGCCCCACTGGTAATCGATGACGAGGTGATAGTCCCGGTAGGGTTTTTTCGTGCGGAGATACCCCATGCCTTCACCACTCACCCGCATCATCCCATCCTCGCCGATCGCCCAGATCTTTTTCGGGTTATCGGAAAGGGAGGCCTGAGGATTGAGGTGGGCTACGAATTCCTTCAGGTCCGGGTCTGCCAGGAGATTGACGACACCGGAAGGGGC
>JAGRPC010000211.1:3873-5640 GCA_020439925.1 Verrucomicrobiia bacterium
ACCGCCTGCACGTCCTCGTCGTCTTCGAGCTTGTCGAGAAGGACCTCGATGTCGTTCATCTGTTCCTCGGTGAAATCCTTGGGATTGGCGGGGATGCGTTCGGCGGCGGCTTTCTTGATTTCGACGCCCAGAGCCTCGACGCCGGCGGTGAGTTTGCCGAAGTCGCCGAACTCACCGTAGGCGTAAGCCGTGCCGTCGTTCACCTCCAATTCCTCGAGGCCCGCGTCGATGAGAGTGAGCTCGATTTCCTCGAGATCCATTTCCGGGGTGACATCGAACTGAACGACCGCCTTGCGCTTGAAGAGGAACTCAAGTGACCCGGTGGGCAGGAGCTGGCCTCCGGACTTGTTGAAGTAGGTCTTGATGTTCGCGACCGAGCGATTGGTATTGTCCGTCGCGCATTCGACAAAAATCATCACACCGTGGGGCCCTTTGCCCTCGTAGTTCACCTCCTTGATTTCTGCGGCGTCTTTGCCGGAAGCGCGTTTGATCGCGTTCTCGACATTGTCCTTGGGCATGTTCGCCGCCTTCGCCTGCTGCATGGCAAGACGCAGCTTGGCGTTGTTGGCGGGGTCGGGACCGGCTTCCTTCGCCGCCATCGTGATGGCCTTGGCGATTTTCGGAAAGGTTTTGGACATTTTGTCCCACCGGGCCTCCTTGGAGGCCCGCCGATATTCGAATGCTCTACCCATAACGCCGAGACTTTTGCCCCGGATCGGGGAATTGTGCAAGGTCGATTCGACGTTTCACCGGAAGCCTTACTTTCGCCCCAGAACGAGGGTGAGATCGCTGTATTCGTCGTCAAAACTCCGGATTTCGGCCGGGTCATGACGGAAATCGTGGCAGGCGAGGACCTCGAAGTCGTCGCATTTCCGAAGCAGCTTGCGCAGTTGGGAGGCGGTGTAGGAACGAACCTCCCACTTCGTCTCCTGTTCCCGCAGGGACCCGTCGGGCAGGCTGACCCGGAGCCGCGACCGCATCGGTTCGAGACGAGTTCGAGGGAGGGGAGGCCAGGTTCGGGTGTTGCAGGTGACCTCGATTCCGTCCCGTCTCGCGGTCCAGCGTTCGTGCGAGGGCCGCTTGCATGCCGGATCGGTTAGATGCAATCCAAGGACAAAGAGCCCGCCGGGTTTCAGCGCCAAGGCGGTACCCTTCAAGCAACCGAGGGCGTCTTCCTCAGAGAGCAGATACTTGAAGGTCGAGACGAGGCAGTGAACGAGGTCGTAGCGCCGCCTTCCCTTCGTGCGGAAGCACTCCATGCGATCACTCCACAAGTTGGCGGAAAGCCCGTCGGCTTCGAGCCGCCTCCGCGCAAACTCAAGCATGGCGGGATTGAGATCGAAGCCGTCAGTGGTCCAACCTCTCGCCGCCATCTCCCTGACGAGTCGTCCGCTGCCGCAGGCTGGTTCGAGAACCGCCCGCCCGCGCGTGCGTCCGTGGCGGGCGAACACGGCTTCGAGGAAGTCCGCTTCGCGCCCCGTGTCTTCGTCGAAAATAATGTCGTAATACAGGGGAGTGTCGTACCAGTCGATCTGGACGGGAGCGGCCATCGTGCAAGATAGGAAACTGCCCCGGGGTGTCGAACGGAAATCGAACGAGGGAGCCGGAGGTCGGTCGAAGGGGAATAACTCCGGTGATCGCGCCTTTGACCCCGGAGGGCTTTTCCCATAGACTCTCGCCCATGAATCGTTCCATACCCCTTCTAGGAATGGCGGCAGCCGTCGCCGCTATTGCGATTGCCTGTGCCGATGCGGACGAGGAGAAGCC
>JAGRPC010000212.1 GCA_020439925.1 Verrucomicrobiia bacterium
TAGCACCGCGCGGCTCGCGCGGTGATCGGTGGGGCGATGCGCCGTGCCACCGGAACCTTCTTGGCAAGGGGTGGCTTTTCGGAAACCTTCTGCAATGAATCTCTCCTCCCTTCCCCCCTACGCGTTCGGCGCCATCCTCATCGGTGGTCTGGTCGCCTTCGCCCTTTTCCGGGAACGGAGGCGCGGAGAAGCCCTGCGAAACTGGATCGCCGCCTGGCCGGGGGCACGCCTGCACTGGCCGGTCACCTCCGAAACCCAGCCGCCCCAATCTCTCGAGACGCTCGCGCTTGAGGCGCTGGGAAGAGGGCCCCTGGGTTGGGGCAGCGCCGTGGAGATTCCGGCGGCGGGAGTGTCGCTCTGGATGCTGGAATGCCGAACCACTCGCCCGGGCCGGAAATCGGCTGATTGGATCACCCTGGTGGTGGAATTCCGGTCGGGGGATGAAAGGAGCGGATGGGTGCGGAAACGGCTCGATCTTCGCGAAGGAACCATCTCCGTCGCGAAGATCGAGAACGAGATGGCCGAAGCGGGAATCGCTCGGGGCCTCAATCGGCTCCCATCCTCCGAAGAACCATGAGGGCATCTCCTGCAAGGAGAACGGCTCCGGGATCGGGGCTGAATTCGGTACCGCCTTCCTTTCGCTGGATCGCGACGACGAGCATGCGACCGCTGCTTTCCCTTTCCACCTCCGAGACCTGCCGGGTGCAGTAGATGGAGTCCCGTCCGACCTCGATCTCCTCGAGGCGCAGGCCGAGTCCGCCGAGATGGTGCTCGAGCTCGCGACCGTCGGGGGACTGGCGATCGAGGAGCGAGGAGGCGTTGGGGTGAAGGATGAGGTGGGCGATGTGGTCGGCTCCGATGTGGGCCGGAAGGACGACGCGGTTGGCGCCCGCCTGGATCAGTTTTCGCTCGGTTGTCGGCACCTCGCCCCGTGCGATGATGCGGATCGAGGGATTCAGGTTTCTCGCGCTGAGCGTGATGAAGACGTTCGAGGCGTCATGCGGCAGGACCGTGGCGAGGACGCGGGCCCGGACGAGGCCCGCGGTGCGAAGAATGCTTTCGTCGGTGGCCTCGCCCTGGAGGGTGAGGTGGCCGTCCTCCCTCGCCTCCTCGATCCGGTCTGCATCGATGTCGATCACGACGAAGGGCATTCCGCCTTCGCGCAGCTGCGAGGCGAGCATGCGTCCGATGCGGCCGTAACCGCAGACGATGGCGTGGTCCTTCAGTTTTTCGATCTCGTGCTGCATGCGTCGCCCTCCCAATACTCGCTGGATCTGCGCCTCGGTCAACCATTGCACGAGGGAACCCGTCACGAAGATGATACCGGTGCAGCCGAAGAAGATCAGGGAAGTGGTGAGGATCCGCATTGCCGGGGTGTCGACGGGATGGACCTCACCGTAGCCGACGCTGAAGGCGGTGATGATTACCATGTAGGCGGCGTCGCTCCACGACCATCCGGCGAGCCGGTAGGCCACGGTGAAGGCGACGATCACGAAGGCGATGAATCCCAGCGCGTAGAAGAGAGTCACCCGGGGCTGCCCGAAGTGTCGCTGGGTCGACGAGGCCATGAAGTCGCAGTGGTGGTTCCGGTCGGGCCCTCCCGGGCCGCGGTCGATATCGGCAACGTGAGCGGTTCGCTTCCACTTGCAAGCGCAGACTTGGCTTCAAGGCGGGAACCGCGATCAGAAGGCCCGTTCCGCGAGGAGGTCGGCGGCGACAAAAACGGGCGCGCCGAAGTCGTTGAAATCATCGAAGCGAGGCATCGTTCCGAGGGGAGGTCCGAGGGGATGTTCCGAGAGGAGGTTGAGACGCATCCGGTAGGTCCCGCCGATCTCCCTCGCCGCGACCCGGGTGGCGAGAGGTCCCTGGCCGGCGTTGTGCACCGTCCAATGGAGCACGTAGACGACCGGGGCACCCTTGGAGAGATCCACGGGCAGCCCGAATTCGAGAAGCTGGGGCAGCATCTCGGTCGGGCGTGCGATGCGATAGCGGTAGACAGAAAAAGCGTCGGTGTAGGGCAGGGTGGCGATGTCGCCGGGATCCGATTTTGCCTCGAGGGTGAGGTCGACCTCGAAGGCCCGGGCGGGAGGAGAAGCCTGCTGCAGGGAGCGGGTGAAGGAATCGGGGACGGGATTCGCGGCGGGAGGAGGTGCGATCCCGGGACTGCCCCTCAGGGTGCCGTCGCAGCGCCAGCGTTGCACCCGATCGACGACCCATTTCCCGGCGATGTCTCCCCAGCGGGATCCGGTCTCGTTGTCCGGGTGTTCTCCGTCTCCCTTGTGGTCGTTCGGAATGGGGCAGAGATCCCGGCTGTCGAGGAAAAGGTCGTAGCCTTGGACGCCGAGGTTTTCGACAAGGGCGGTGCGAAGAGTCGTCACGGCACGTTCCTGGAACTCCGGGGATTTCACGTCGTCACGGGCGTCCGGCGGACCGATCCAGAGAATCTTCGCCCCTCGCGCCGAGGCATCCCGCAGGCTCGCCTCGATCTTTGCGACGATCCCGGCGGTGGTCTCGCCCGCGAGGTCCTCTTCGAAATTCGTTCCAGCCTGAAAAACGAAGACATCCGGATCGTAGGCCGCGACGTACTCGGCGATGGAGCGGGGGATCATCGAGACTTCGCTCGAGCGACCGCAGGCTTCGGCAGAGGCGGCGGGTTCGTAGATCCGGGTCAGGACCGGCGATGGCCAGTTGCCCTGCCAGAAATAGGGGGTGCCGTTCTTCACTCCGTGAAAGAGCACCTCGCAGCCTCCCGAAACGAGGGTTTTCTGAAGCGTGTCGCCGAAGGGAAGAAGGCTCTGCGAATCGCCGAGAACCAGCACCCGCGGGAGATCGGGCCGTATCCTCGGCACGGGCGACAGGGTCCCGCTCACGGAGGGGGCATAGAGCGCGGGCAAGGATGCGGACGGCGGGTCCACGGGAACCGCGCGAACGGGTTCGCGGGTTTTCGGCCCGAAGACGGATTGAAAGGGCTTCGGTTTGGCGGGGCGCGCGATTTTGGGTTCGCGCATGGCTTTCTTGCGAAAGAGCCCGCCGGCGGCCAGAGGAACGGGTTGGACAAAACAAACCGCCATCGCAAGGAGAATCATCCCCGCAAGGAAGGATCGCCGGTGACCGGCGGCGGCGTGGATCGAGATCATGTCGTCAGTTTCCGGGAGACCGACGAAGCAAGGATCGTCCTAAGGCGCGATTTTTCCAACTGCCTTTTCCACGGGAGGGGTCGTCGGGCGACCCCGGACGATGCGAGGAGAAGCCCATTCCGGGCGACGGTGCGGCCTCAACGCAACTGGTGTCCCTTCGTTTCCGGCGCGAACCACACGAGAATCATGCCGACCACGTAGATGCAGGAGAGCATGGTGAAGGCATTGGCCTCGACCTGCAGTTGCATGAGGCGTCTCGCCTCGCCCTCGAGTTCGAGCGCCTTGCCCGATCCGAAGAGGGACATCAGGTTCACGAACTGGAGCGAGCCGATTGCCGCGATGATGCGTCCGAAATTGAAACAGAATCCCTGTCCCGTGGCTCTCACCGAGGTGGGGAAGAGCTCCGGGAAGTAGAGCGGGAAATAGCCGTAGAAGGAGGAGGTGAGTCCTCCGAGGAAGAAGGCGGTGACAAAGATGCGCACCGGCACCTCCGTGCCCTCGAAGGAACGGTTCGTCTGGAAGAACACGATCGCCGCGGTGAGGGCGACGAGACAGAGCAGGAAATAGGTGACGCGGCGTCCGAGGCGGTCGGCGATGAGCGGTGCGATCATCGAGAAGACGATGGCGCCGAGGGCGGTCGAGATCACGACATACTCGATGAGATTGGCCGCAGTGCCCTGCGGCGAGAGAAAGGAGGCCCATTTCGCGGCCTGCTGGGTCGAACCCCAGGTGCCCATGAGTGCGACCGAAGCGAGGGCCGTTCCGAAAAGGAGATTTCGCATCACCGTCGACCGTTCGCCGCTCTCGAACTTGCCGCTGCCGTGAGCGCGGCCGAGGTAGCGGCGAACCGGAAGAAGATACCCCCAGAGAACGACCGCCATCCCGATGAGCGTGGCCGGTATGGCGACGAGATTGCCGACCTTGGCGAAGACGGCCGGAGACCAGATCGCGATGATGCCGAGCACCACAAAGGCCGCAACGAGGACCCCGAGGAGATCCTTCGTCGCCCAGTGCGAGGTGCCGCCGGAGGCCTTTTCTTCCTCCCATTTTTCCGATTCGGGAACAAAGAGCCGGATGAAGAACACGATCACCGCTGGGATCGTGCCGCTGACGGCGAGGAAGCGCCAGCCGCGGTTGTGGAGGAGATAGTCGGCGGTCCCCTCGCTGATGCCGATGGCCTGCATCCAGGAGCCCACCGTCTCGAGGCTGGCGTTGAGGTAGAGGCTGAGCAGGCCGGTGAGGAGGAAACCGATGTTCGCCGCGGCCCCGATCATGCCCGCGACCCAGGCACGGTTCTTGGAGCCCCACACCTCGTTGACGAGCGCGACGCCGAGCGCCCATTCCCCCCCCATCCCGAGCGAGGCGACAAATCGAAGCGCCGCGAACTGCCAGGCCGAGGTGACGAACCCGCAGAGACCGGTGAACACCGCGAAGGTGATGATGGCCAGGGCCATCGCCTTGACCCGTCCGAGCTTGTCCCCGAGCCACCCGAATAGCACCCCTCCGGTGGCCGCGCCGACAAGGAAAACGGCGATGATGATGGTGAACCACTGCCCCTGGACAGCCGCCGTCGAATCCGGGAGGAGATCCTGCAGCGCGGGACGCCCGATCAGGGGAAAGAGCCCCATTTCGAATCCATCGAAGAGCCATCCGAGGAAGGCGGCGAGGAGGGCGGCATAGGCGCCACGGCGGGAAGCGGGTCGGGCTGTGGTCATGAATCAAGTCGGCTCTGAAGGCACCGCGTCGGTCTGCGGGCGGTCCGGAGTATGAACGCAAGGCGGCGGAAATGGCGACCGAAAAGGTCGCACAATCGCGGGATACTTTTGGGATCGTCGATCCGTTTCGTCCGTCGCGAGGCGAAAGTCGACCGACCATCGGCTCCCTGGATGATTGACCGACGCGCGGCGATTTCCTAATCTCCGCGAAAACCCAGGTCGATCCCTCATGAAACGAATCCGCGCGTCTGTCCTCTCTTTTGCCCTTTTCGCTTTCACGCCCGGTTTCCTCGACGCGGCCGATCTCGCGTTCCGGATCCGCTTCGGAATGGGTGACTCCGAACCCACGGCGTGGGACGGGTCACTGGAAGCGACCGGAGCGAAGGTGGTTTCGGTGGAAGGCTGGCGTTTCGAACAGAAGGATGGCATGACCGGTCCGACGGCCTGGCAGGCGTCGACAAGGGTCCTCACCGAGCGAAAGTCGAGAAGCAACGCCGACCTGCGCGCCAAGGCGAAGGCCCGCAAGGTGAGAGTCCCGATGAACGACAACGGGGTGATGGTGCGCCTCGCCGAGGCCGGTCCGGAGACGGTGGTCCGTGTCGCGACCGCGGTGGGGAATTTCGAGTTTTCTCCCCCGGACGTGACCCTGACAAAACCACTCAAAGTGCTCGGTGGCAGGGCCGAGATCGACCGGGTGGCCTATGGCGAGCCCGTCACTTCCGGAGCCAGCGACGACGATTTTCCCTCCGTCGCCGTGGCGGGGAACGGCGATTGGAAAGTGGCTTGGGTGAGTTTTACCCCCGGGCTGGACCGCGACGAGCGCGCCAAGTCCTGGACCGAGGCTCCGGCGGAGTTCGATTTCCTGGCGCGGCCCACCGGAGGCGACCAGGTCTGGACGAGGACCCGGTCCAAGGACGGGACCTGGGGGGAGGCGGTCCCGGTGACCGCCGGTGGCGGGGATGTTTTCAAGTGTGCCGTGGCCGTCGACGGTTCGAATCGGACCTGGGTGGTCTGGTCCGAGCGCGAGGAGGGGGCTTTCCGGGTGAAGGCGAGGGAGTTTTCCGCCGAAGGGGTCGCCGGTGAAACCGTCGTGGTCTCCACTGGCAAGGGGAACCAGCACTCGCCCGTGGCTGCGACCGCATCCGACGGAAAAATCTGGATCGCCTGGCACGGGGCCGACGACGAAGGGCGCTGGTTCCGCGTTTTCGCCCGCCATCAGACCGACGGGGGGTGGTCGGAAACACTGGATGTGAGCGGTCCGGCGAAGGGGAATGCCTGGTCCCCGGAGATCGCCGCCGGAAAGGGAGATGGTGCGCGTGTGGCCGTGACCTGGGACACCTACGATTCCGGGGACTACGATGTGAAGGCGAGGGAATTCAGCCTCGAAGGAGATCCCGGAGAGATCCTCGCGGTGACCGATTCTCCCGTCTATGAGGCACGTCCTTCGGCGGCCTACGACAAGGCCAATCGCCTCTGGATCGCCTTCGAGCAGGGCGGTGCCTCCTGGGGCAAGGACTTCGGCGCCTACGACCAGAACGATGGAATCGGTCTCTACAAGGGGAGGCAGGTCGCGGTGCGCGTCCTCGACAAGGGCGCCTGGAAAACGCCCGTCGCCGATGTCACCGAGGCCCTTCGCGGTCCCGGTCTCTCGAATGCGAGGCGTCGTCCGGTGGCCAACGCGGTCGACGCGGCCCAACCTTCCGCCGCTGAGTCGAATCGCAAGGCGGGAGAGGAAGCCGGGGAGAAGGCCGCCGCCGGCAAGGGAAATATCATCCTCAACAACCTCGCCCGCCTCGCCGCCGATGAGAAAGGGCGGATCTGGCTCCTGAGCCGCTCGCGCGAGGGCTCCTTTCACACTCCCCTCGGCGGCGTCTGGATGAGCTATGCCTCCTGGTTGAACGGCGACCGCTGGATGGGACCCGTTCCCGTGCCGCATTCCGACAACCTGCTCTACAACCGTCCCGCCGTGGCCGCGATCGGAAACGGGGTCGTCATTGTCCATTCGACGGACCATCGTCAGGACCGCGTTTCGGAATGGACCAAATCCCGCGGGACCGGCAAGGGCGGCAACGCCTCCCTGAATTCGAGCAAGGACCCCTTCATCAACGATGTCTACGCCAGCCGGCTCAACAGCTTCGGCGAGACGGCGGAACCGGCCCTCGAGGAAGTTGCTCCTCCCGCCTCCGGTCAACCCGAAGACGCTACCCTCGCCGAGCGCAAGGCCATCACCGCGATCCGCGACTACCGGGCCGTCCACGATGGAACGGAACGGAGAATCCTTCGGGGCGAGTTTCACCGTCACACCGAGATCAGCGGCGACGGCATGGGCGACGGGGCGCTGGAGGACATGTGGCGCTACGGTCTCGATGTCGCCGGCATGGACTGGATCGGAAACGGCGATCACGACAACGGCGGCGGGCGCGAGTACACCTGGTGGCTCACCCAGAAGACCACGGACGCCTACCATCTTCCCGGACACTTCGATCCCCTCTTCACCTATGAACGCAGCGTGAGTTACCCGGAGGGACACCGCAATGTCATCTTCACGCAGCGGGGTATCCGGACCCTTCCCAGGCTCCCGATCTCGGACCGGCGGGTCGAGGAATCTGCCCCCGATACGCGGATGCTCTATCAATACCTCCATCATTTCGACGGTATCTGCGCCTCGCACACGAGCGCGACGGGGATGGGCACGGACTGGAGGGACAACGATCCCGTCGTCGAGCCCTTCGTCGAAATCTACCAGGGCGCCCGTCAGAATTACGAGCGACCCGGCGCTCCCCGCTGTCCCACCGAGAAGGATGCGATCGGAGGATGGGAGCCCAAGGGTTTTGTCAACCTGGCCTTCCAGAAGGGATACCGCATGGCCTTCCAGGCGAGCAGCGATCACGGCAGCACCCACATCAGCTACTGCCTCGTCTATGCGAAGGAGGCGACAAGGCAGGGGATCTTCGACGCGATGAAAGCGCGGCACACCTACGGCGCCACCGACAACATCATCGCGGACCTGCGCTGCAAGGCGGGCGGGAAGGAATACCTGATGGGCGACGAGTTTTCCTCCGCGGAACCGCCGACCCTCGAGTTGAAACTGGTCGGGACTTCGCCCTTCGCCAAGGTGACGCTGATCAAGGATGACGTGGAACTGAAGGTGTGGACCCCCGGCACGGCCGAGGTGAACCTCACCTGGACGGACGAGGGTTCCGAGAAGGGCAGGACCAGCTACTACTATTTCCGGGGCGAGCAGGACAACACCGAACTGGTCTGGGTCTCGCCGGTCTGGATCACGCGCGAGTGATCGCCGCGGACATGTCGCAACTTCGAAGCATCGGGATCGGGTTGGTCCTTTGGATTTCGATCCCGGGTTTCGTGTCCGCCCATCAACCGGACACAAGTTACCTGAAAGTCGAGATCGGTGACGAGGCGATCCTCTCGAGGTTCACCTTCGACGCGGTGACGCTCCAGCAGATCATCCCGGAAATCGACGGAAACGGGGACGGCGCGCTCAGTCTCGGCGAGGCGGAGTCTGCCCAACCTCGGGTGGAAGCCTACCTTCGCGAAAGGGTCTACCTCGACCTCGACGGAGCCGAGACGGATTGGGGAGAGTCGCAGGCGCTGATCTGGCCGCACGAGGATGGCGGCGACATCACCCCGGAAGAGCGGCATCTCCTCCTCGTTCATTTTCCCTTCCGTCTCGCCATCGCGGCCCGGCCGGAGGAAGTGCTCGTGACCTACGACGTCTTCATCGAACTGGGCACCCGGCATCAGGTGCTCGCGGAACTCCTCGTCGATGGAGCCGAGAAGCTGCCGGTGGTCTTCCGTCTGGACGAACCCGACTATCTCCTGCACTTGGGAGCAGCCCTCGAAGGGGCTCCGAAAGAACGGGGCTGGAACACACTCGCTCGGTTTTTCCGGCTCGGGATGGAGCACATCTTTGCCGGTTACGACCACCTGCTCTTCCTCCTCGCGCTGATCGTCGCGAGCCGTTTCCGGCAGGTGGTCGCCATCGTCACCGCCTTCACCATCGGTCACACCGTCACGCTCATCCTTGCCGCGACCGGAACCGTTTCCCTGCCTTCGCGCTGGGTCGAGTCCGGCATCGCTGCGACAATCATCTATGTCGCCGCGGAAAACCTCTGGCGCGGCGGATCTTCCGGGCATCGCTGGCTCCTCGCCGGCTCCTTCGGCCTCGTCCATGGCTTCGGATTCGCCGGGATCCTCCGCCAGCTTGGCCTGCCCCGCGACGGGCTGGCAGGGGCGCTCCTCTCCTTCAATATCGGTGTCGAAGTCGGACAGGTTCTCGTCGTGTTGGCCCTCTTTCCCTTGCTGGTTCTCCTGGACCGATCGGAGTCCGCTCCGAAGATCAAGGCGATCCTTTCCATGGCCATCCTGCTGTTCGGCGTCTGTTGGCTCTTCGACCGGGCCTTCGCCCTCGATTGGATGCCTGTTTAGGAGGCGGCGGCCCGACAAGGAGGGGAAGCAGATTCCGACATGCCATCGGGAGACGGCAAACGGGTTGCTTGTCCGCGAACCGATCTTTGCCCTTTTCTTTATCTCGGGTCGGGACCGGGCGGGTTCAGGGCGCCTCGCGCCCGACCAGCAGTCCGGCATAGCCCGCGGGGATGACGAGCCGACCCTTCCAGAAAGCGCAGGCTCCGGGATGCCCGGGAAGGCCGTATTCGCGAAGGAGGCGCGGGGCCTCGAGATTGGAGATGTCGAGCACCTCGACGTGGCGGTCGGGCCTGCGGGAAAGGGCGAGCAGCCTGCCGTCGGTGGTCGGGCGCCCGGCGAGGCGGCGGTCCGGCAGTCCGTAGGCGGGCAGCTTCCTCACGTTGCGCATTTCGCCCGGATCGAGGAGATGGAGTTTTCCGCGCTGCACGATGAGGAGTCGCTCGCCGAGGAGGCAGGCGCCGTCGGTGAAACTGAAGAGCTGCTCGTCGGGGGTGTTGCCGGCGTAGAAGGGTTTCTCTCCGCCCACGTCGTACCAGGCCGGTCCGGACCGTTGCCAGAAGGCGACCAGGTAACGACCTCCGAGCATCTCGGGAACGAGCTGGTCGCCGTAGAAGAGGCCGACCTGCGCGTCGCGTGTCACCACCGAGGGCCGGGAGGGATCGCCCACGTCGGCGAGGAAGACCTCGGACCCGCCGCAATGGAAGAGCGCGAAACGTCCCGGGGGCGGACAGGTCACCTGCTTGACGCTCCGGCCGGGCACGGAAAGTCTCCCGATCTCGGTCAGTCTGGATTCCGGTCCGATCTCGTAGATGCCGAGACCGGCGGCGTTTTCCGCCGCGTAGAGACGGTTCCCGGAAACGGCGAGGTGAAAGACTTCGCCCTGGCCCGCGGTTTGCGAAATCGCGAGCGGTGACTCGCCGAGGCGGATCGCCT
>JAGRPC010000213.1:0-4974 GCA_020439925.1 Verrucomicrobiia bacterium
ATGCAGGCCTCCGCCTCGATGCCGCCGACGCCCCAGCCGAGCACACCGATGTCATTGATCATGGTGGTGTGCGAGTCGGTCCCGACGAGGGTGTCGGGATAATAAACCTCGTTCTTCGAAAGGACACCCTTGGCGAGATACTCGAGGTTCACCTGGTGGACGATGCCGATGCCGGGAGGCACGACGGAGAAGGTTTCGAAAGCCTGCTGGCCCCACTTGAGGAACTCGTAGCGCTCGCGGTTGCGGATGAACTCGATCGCCATGTTGCGGTCGAGGGCGGCCTGGGAACCGGCGAAATCGACCTGCACGGAGTGGTCGACGACGAGGTCGACCGGAACGAGGGGCTCGACCTTGGCGGCGGCGGCACCACGGGAGACGGCGGCGTCGCGCATCGCGGCGACATCGACGAGGAGGGGGACGCCGGTGAAGTCCTGAAGGACGATGCGGGCCACGGTGAAGGGAATCTCGTATTCGCCGGGAGCCTTCGCGTTCCAGTTGGCGAGGTTGCGCACATCGTCCTCGCTGACCTTGCGACCGTCGACATTCCGGAGCACGGACTCGAGGACGATGCGGATGCTGACGGGAAGGCGGCTGAGGTTCGACGCCACGCCGGACTCGGCGAGGGCGGGCAGTGAGTAATATTTGCCCTCGGCTCCGGAACCGGTGGTGAAAGTGCGGACAACGTCGAGACTCATCGTTTTCTGGGTGGCTGAAATGAAAATCAAGGGTTCGGACCCCTGCTACGGGGAAAACTTTCCGGCTCTTTCCCCAATCAGATTGAGGAACGGGGCGGAGGAAAGGGCCGGAGTTTAAAGCACGATCCGGGCCGGTTCAACCGCCTGTTTTCACGCAAAATCTTCCCTTCAACCGCACTTCGGGATGGTAAATCTACCCGGAGAAACGCCTCCCCGTTCAGACAGTTTGTTCCGTATCGGGCAGGGGCGTTTCGGCCGCGGCGAGGGCGGCGGCGCCGTGGGCGCCGGCATATTCGCCGAGGCTGGCGGCGAGAATGGGAGGGGAGGTGAAATAGTGGCCGTCGAGGGAAGCGGCAACCGCATTGCGAACGCGGTCGAGATAGAGCGACTCGAGTTCGGTGAAGGGACCCGCGAAGAAAACCGCCTTCGGGTCGAGCAACTGCACGATGCGCGCGGCGGCGGCGCCGTGATGTGTGGCCGCCTCTTCAAGAGTGGCGAGCGAGGCCGGATCGCTCTCGAGGCAGGCGGTGACGAACTCGAACCAGCGATCGCTCCCGGGGGCCTCGCCGTCGATCACCGCCCTCACCGTGGCCACCTTTTCGAGCCAGTCGTGTTCGGATACGGGCCAGCCGCGGATCTCCCCGGCCATCTCGTGTTCCCCACTGATCAAGGCACCGTTGGCGATGACGGCCGCGGCGATGCCGGTGCGGACATTGATGCAGGCCAGGTTTTCGCTTCCGGCGAGCGGACCGTTCCAGTATTCGCCGAGGAGGATGGCACGGGTGTTGTTCTCGATGTGGAGCAGGGATGGCTCGAGGTCCAGTTCCGTGGCGAGATCGACCTGGTGCCAGTCGGAGATGAAGGGATAATACACCGACGTTCGGGATTCTCGGCGAACATGGCCGGGCACGCCGATTCCCACCGCGTGGAGGGGCATGCCGGAAGCGTTCTCTCGAAATCCCGCAATCAGGTTCCTGAGATGTCCGAGGAGCTCGTCACGGTTGGGAGCGGAGGAGAGGCGGATTTTTTCCCGGGAGAGTTCGCCCTGAGCGTAGTCGATGAGAACGGCGTAAAGGTGGCGTGCGTCAAAATCGAAACCGGCATAAGAACCGTAGGACGGCACGAGGTCGAGGAATCGACGGGGGCGACCCACTTCCTTGCGATCCTCGATTCCCGTCTCGCGGACGATGCCGCGTTCGATCATGCTGTCGATGCGACGACCGGCGGTGGACTTGGCGATGACGAGACGATCGGCGAGGTCTCTTCGGGAGATCTCCCTGGCCTTTCGAATTTCTTTGACGATGAGCCGCTCGAGTGTAGCCGGGTCCATTGGCCCGGCAAACTACCCCTTATTGTGCGTTTTGTGTCAAAAAATGCGCAGATTTTGCCAATTGTCAGGTTGGCAGTTCCTTGCCCTTGGTTTCGGGGAGGAAGAGGATCACGATGACTCCGAGAAGGAAAAAGCCGCCGAGCCAGGCGATCGCCACGTTCAAATCCATCGCGGCCTTCATTTTTCCGGAAAGGATGAGGACCGAAGCAGCGATGAGACGTCCTCCGTTGAATCCCCAGCTCATTCCCGTGGCCCGGAGTCGGTCGGGGAAGAGTTCCGGAAAATACACGGCGTATCCGGCGTGCATGCCGAGCGTGAAAAAGCCGAAGACGGGCAGGATGACAAGGAGCGCCGTGTAACTCCCGGGGAGGAAGCAGGCGACGAGGGTGATGGCGAGGGCGGCGAGGTGGAAGAGGATGAAGGTCTTCTTCCTGCCGATCCAGGCGCTGATGGGGCCGAAAAGAACAAGGCCCAGGCCACCCCCGAGGGTCTGCACGATGCCATAGGCGAATTTCGCCTTTTGCGAAGCTTCTTCGGGAGACGCGCCTTCCGCGAGGAGTTGCTCGCGGGCGAGATCCTGTCCCGCCACCGTGACCGCCCAGAAAGTGCCGAGGCCCACGGCGGCGAGTGCCATCGCGCCGAAGGCGTGGCCTCGCCACGGAGCCACGGTGAGAAGGTCCTTGAAGCTGCCGACCTTGCCTGCTCCCGACTTCGCCTCCTCTCGGGCACGCTTCCATTTTTCCGGTTCCTTCACCACGATGCGGACCCAGACGATGAGGAGGGCGGGAATAATGCCGATAAGGTAGGCGTATTTCCAGTTGGCCCCCACCCAGATGGCGGCGAGGGAAGCCAGCGAGGTGCCGATCACCGAGGAAGCGTGGAAGATACTTGAAGCATGGGCTCGGGCACGTTTCGGGAAGACCTCGGAAACGAGGGCCGCCGCCACCGCCCATTCACCACCGACGCCCATGGCAACGAGGAAGCGAAGGGCAGTGACATGCCAGAGATCGGTGGCGAAGTAAGTGAGACCGGAAAAGACCGAGTACATCAGGATCGTCACGACCATGATGGCGCTTCGTCCATAGCGGTCGGCGAGCGAGCCGAAGAGCAGGCCGCCAAAGGTGCCGCCGAGCAGGAACACGCCGAGGAACCAATCGCCGTATTTCTTTACCTCGTCGCTTCCCGGAGCCTGGCCGAGAATGTCGCCGAGCATGTTGTTCCGCGTCAGATTGAAGATCTGACCCTCGTAGACGTCAAAGATCCAGCCTGCCGAAGCGATAATGAGGACGAGCCATTCGTAGCGGGAAATCCCGCGGTACCACGGGCCGGAGGAGTCGTTGAGCGAATTCGTCATGATGGGAAAGCTTGATCTAACAGGGTTTGGCGGCCGGGTAAACCCTCTTTGCCCGCGTCTTTGTGCGGGTGTGAAGTCGCAGGGGGACTCAGTACCAGATTTCGAAGGGTTTCGTCACTCCGGGGATGGCGACGGGATATCTCCCCTCCGCATCGGGCATCACGGGAGCGGGGGATGAAAAGTCGACGAGCCCTTCCGGCACGAGTTTCTGATTCGAGGCCATGGCATCGTCCCAGCGGACCTCCTGGCCGGAGTAGTTGGCCATGCGGCCGAGGATTCCCGTCATCGTGGCCATCGCCCCCCGTTCCGCCTCATTGTAATCGAGGTTTTCACGGATGGCCTTGAAGAAGGGAAAATGCTCGAGTTGGTGCCCGTCTTCGCCCTGGCGGAAACGCAGGGTGTCAGCCTTGGGCCCGGTCAGGGTGAACTCGCGGGCCTCGAAGGTCGCCTTGCCGAGGGTGCCGACAGCGGATTCGCTGACGCTGCGCCAGCAGTTCGGGATCTGGCGCGCCTGGCTGTAGAGCAGGGTGCCGTCCTCGTATTCGTATTCGACGAAGTGGTGGTCGAAGATCTGCCCGTTCTCGAGCTTGTTGCGAACCTCGCGTCCCCCCATGCCGCGTGCCACCACGGGATGCTGGTCTCCCATGAGCCAGTTGGCCACGTCGAGGTTGTGGACGTGCTGCTCGACATTGTGATCGCCCGAGAGCCAGGTGAAGTAGTACCAGTTCCGGATCTGGTATTCGAGTTCGGTCTCCCCCTCCATGCGTGGTTTTCCGGGACGCGAAGTGCCGTTCCACAGGGCCCGGATCGTGATGAGATCGCCGATGGCCCCGTCCTGAATCCTCCGGATCCATTCCTGGTAACCGGGCTGGTGGCGGCGCTGCAGACCGACCGCGACCTTCAGGCCCTTTTCTTTCGCCGCCTTTCCCGCCTCGATGACCCGCTTGATTCCGTCGATGTCGGTCGCGACCGGCTTTTCCATGAAGACGTGCTTCCCGGCGGCGACCGCCTCCGCGAAGTGAAGCGGCCGGAAACCCGGTGAGGTCGCGAGAATGACCACGTCGCACTCCGCGATAACCCGCTTGTAACCTTCAAAATCGTCATGGCGGCGTTCCTCCGGCACCTCGACCCGATCGGGCTGGCTTTTCGAGATCAACTCGTGCGCTTTTGTAAGGGTCTCGCGGTTCACGTCGCACATGGAGTGGAGGATCACACCGTCATCGGCCTTCATTGCCTGGTTGGCCGCACCGGCACCCCGGCCGCCGCACCCGACCAGGCCGAGTTTCAGTTTCCCGTCACCGTTGGCGGCGTGAACCCGGTGTTCCGCGGCGAGGGCGAGAGTGGAAAGGGCGGCTCCGGCACGGAGGGAACGGCCGACGAATTGACGTCGCGAGGGGAGGACGGGGGTGGTCATGGCGCGAGACTAAGGGAGCCGGACCGGGACGGTCGAGCGTGAAATTGATGGATAAATTCCAATACTGGAAAAAATAGGCTTGTAAACCGCTTTTTCCTGCGGAAGAATTCGATTCACGCCGGAGACACGCCGGCTTCCCCGAGTGATGAAGACGTTGAATATCGAGATACGCAGTCCTGAA
>JAGRPC010000213.1:5092-6115 GCA_020439925.1 Verrucomicrobiia bacterium
GACATTGTCAGGACCGCCGACCGACTTGGCTACCAGAACATCCTCCTGCCCTCCGGGTGGATCGTGGGTCAGGACGCGCTGGCCTTTGCCTCGGCCATGGCGCCGCAGACCCGCTCGATCAACCAGCTGGTGGCCCTGCGCATGGGTGAGGTGTGGCCGCCGATGCTGGGACGGGCGCTGGCGACCCTCGACCACATCGCCAAGGGACGGCTCTGCATCAACATCATCTCCTCGGACATGCCCGGGACCAAGGAGAGCAACGAGGTGCGCTACGCGCGCAGCAGCGAGATCATCCAGATTCTGCAGGGGATGTGGGCCACCGAGGGACCCTACGAGTTCGAGGGCGAGTTCTACCGGATCAGCCTTCCCAACACCGACGCGGCCAAGCCCTACCAGCAGAACGGAGGGCCGCTGATGTATTTCGGGGGCATCTCGCCCGCGGCGCAGGACCTGTGCGCGAAGCATTGCGACGTGTTTCTGATGTGGCCTGAGACCGAGGATCGGATCGAGGCGACGATGCGGGGGATGTCGGAGAAGGCGGCGTCGTATGGTCGGAAGATCGACTTCGGGTTTCGCTCGCATGTGATCGTGCGTGAGACCGAGGCGGAGGCGCGTGCGGCGGCGGAGCGCTTGATCTCGAAGCTGGATCTGGAGAAGGGGCAGGAGATCAAGGACCGGAGCATGGACAGCAAGAGTCTCGGGGTGATGAGGCAGGACGAACTGCGCGCCCGGAGCGGGGACCTGTATATCGAGCCGCACCTGTGGAGTGGGGTGGGACTGGCGCGGAGCGGCTGCGGGAGTGCGATTGTCGGGGATCCCGACCAGGTTTACGAGAAGCTGCAGCGCTACATCGACCTGGGGATTCGTGCGTTCGTGCTGAGCGGATATCCGCACCTGGAGGAGTGTGATCTCTTCGCCAAACACGTCCTGCCGCGTTTGGACACGGTGAAACTCAACGAAGCGCAGGGCCGACTCCCGAAAGAAACCCCGGAAACCCCCCTCACCTTCGCCACAAGGAAGTGA
>JAGRPC010000214.1 GCA_020439925.1 Verrucomicrobiia bacterium
AGGGAAAGAAGTCGTGTTTTCATGGGGATATGGGTTGGAAAGAAAGCCTAGTGTGACGCCCTCACCATTGCAAGAGTCCTCCTCGATTGCGCCTGAGCGGATTCAAACATAGAACAAAGAAACCGCCGCCACGATGGTGATCAACAGGCACACCCAAGCTACCGCCGACATCCGCGACGCCGGCGCGGGGCGGGGATAATCCGGAGTCACTCCCGCCGCGATCATTCGGTCGTAAAGGTGAGGGTGAACCATCGAATTGCCGGGCATCACCGCAGGCAGCTTGCCGGCCTCGTAGAGCTTTTCCAGCGCACGGGCATAGGAGGGGCTCTCCCCGTCCGACCCGGCAGCGGCGACGTCGGCCCTTAGTTCCATACGCCGCTGCACGATCCCGCCGAGGCGCTGGAAAAGAAGGAATCCCAGCAAAAGTGCCATCAATCCCAAACCTCCCCAGGCGTAGAGCACGGGCCGAACCAGGACAATGACGAAATAACTCACGGACGACAACACGCGGAGAACACCGACGACAAGCGGCTCACGAAGGTGTGCCAATTCGTGTCGCATCACATCGAGACACTCCTCGTCGTCGAGCAATTCCATCGTCCGGCTGGTGAAAGCGACGGACCGGATGACAGGAAAAGCAACGGCATTCGCCAGAGGAGAATCTGCCAGCCAGGCATGGCGAGGAACCACGCCGGCCCCTTCCGATGCCTCCTCCGCGATCCGGTCGAGCCTTGCCTGGACGGGTGCGAGCGGATCCTCGCCCTTCTTTCTGGACATCACCATGGGCAGCCAAATGCCACTGGCCAGCAAGAGAGAAAGTAGGAATCCGGAAGCGGCAAGCCATACGTCGGGTGGTCCCATCACATCCGGCATCGTGGCCATGAGAGTCACCGCCACCATAAGCGGGGCGGCCCTCACCAGCAGTGTCCATGCAGTCTCGCGGAGCCATGGCAGGAAACGATAGCGCGGTTCGATCTCGCGGATGTAAGGATAAAGACCTGGAGAACCCATGAGCGCTCCGCCGATAATCACTCCGGTAGGCGGCAGCCAACCGAAACTCATCCGCCCCCATAGCAGGGCGACCATCGCCCCAGCCAAAGTTGCCGCAAACACCGTTCGGCGCGCCGGCCACAGGAGACGCGCCCGCTCCGTCCAATGTCTGCCTGCACTGCGCCGCCAGGGAATCAGGGACAAATACATCGCGAGATAGAGAACGACAGCGGTGAAAGCGCCAAGTGACAGAAGTTGAAAGATCACCTGCATGTCGAATCCGAGCCTCCGTTTCGGTACTGTCCGAAAAACTCTACATTATCACAACCTTGGTTTCTCGGGCTTGAAGGGAGCATCCCAGGCCTGAGCCCCCTCCAACTTGATTTTCCTCTTGAAAACCTTCGTTCCGCAGGTCGCATAGAGCGTGTTCCCGTGAAGGGCGAGATTCGAGGGGTAACGTTCACCAATCGGCGTCGGGACGATCAAGAGAACGCGTCCGGGCTGGTCGCAGATCTGCACTCCCATGGCCGTGGCCACAAGAAGCCAGCCGTCCTTCGCCACCGCCATCCCGTCGGCCTGGCTGCGAACGTCGACTGAGGCGGGTGGCAGGTGGAGGTGATAGTACGGTTGCACATAAGCCAGGCAGCCGTCGGGCTTGCGCTGCCCCGACCAAACGAAACGTCCCCCGTAGTCCGCCGCGTAAACAAGCGACTGGTCGGTGCTGAGGACGACGCCGTTGACGCCCGAATATTCCCCGGAGGCAACCTTCGCATCTCCCGTCGGGGTGATGACATGAATGGCCTTCCTGCGCGGCTCGGAGAAATAGACGCTACCGTCGTGTGCAACGACGACATCGTTCGGCTTCACGTTCTCGACGTGGACCCTCTTCTCACCGCTGTCGATGTTCCACGACACGATCCGTCCCGGGTTTCCCTCGCACGCGTAAAGCGTTTTACCATCCGGGGCGAAGGCAAGGCCATTGACTCCGCCGGTGTTTTCCTGAAAGAGCGTGACTTTCCCATCCGCGCCCACCCGCCAGACCTTGCTCTGCTCGAGATCGGAAAAGAACAGCTCGCCCGCCGCGTTCACCGCCGGCCCCTCGGTGAAGCCATGCCCCTCGCTGACAAGTTGCCAGTTTTCTCCCTCGACGAGGAAATCGTTGGCCTTGCTCTGGGAGTCATCCAAGTGGGTGCGGACGACCGCCCCCTCGCCCTTCCAATCCTCCCAGAGCCAACGCAACACCTCGGGAAAGATCGCGTTGCCGTGCTTTCGGTTGTGACCGCCTTCTCCCCAGGCGTGGTTCACCTCGTAGCCGGCCCATTGGAAGGACGCAAGCATGTCCTGGTTGGCCACCCACCAGCTTCCGCAGAAGAGATTGTTGTCGTTCTTTCCATCCTGGAGGAAGACGCGGATCGGCCTCGGTTCGAATTTGCGCACGAGAGCCGGCAATTCGTTGCCGCCCCGCAGGCCGACATAGGTCCCGACGGTGGTAAAAACCCGGCGAAACTGGTCGGGGCGCTCCCACGCCACCTGGAAGGCGGCAATTCCTCCCGAACTCGAACCGCAGATGGCACGGAAGTTGGGATCGTTCGTAACTTTCAGACCCTTGAGTGCATGCGGCATCATCTCTTCGAGGAGAAAACGAGCGTAGCGATCGTCGGCCGCATCGTATTCGAAAGATCGGTTGTATCGGGCGAGGGCATTCTCATTCAACTCGGGCACGACTCCGGGATTCACAAAGAGACCGATCGTCACCGGCATGTCTCCGGAATGAATGAGATTGTCGAAGGTGACCGGAACGTTGTTCAGATATCCAAGCCCATCCTGAAAAACCATCAGAGCGGCCGGCTGCGAGCCGTCATACTGGGCCGGGACATAGACGGCGAAGTCACGGGTGGTGCCAGGAAAGATGGCACTCACGTTGAAAACTCCCCTGGTCACGGTGCCTGAGGGAACGCCTTCCTGTTTCACCGACTCCGGTGGAACTGGATAATTCTCTTCCTGAGCAGAAAGGGAGGCGATAGAGGCAAGGAGCAGCAAAAGACTCCGCAGGGATTTCATGCGCCGAGCAAAGCGCAGATTCCCCATCTCGAAAAGACTTCTTTCGCGCCGAACCTGCCCTCTCGTGGGCTCCGCTGAACCCTCTCGAGTCTTGGAAACTCAGAAGAACCACCCGATGGCCTTGATGAT
>JAGRPC010000215.1:0-227 GCA_020439925.1 Verrucomicrobiia bacterium
GTGCGCGACACCGAGGACGACCTGATCCACATCATCCCCTCCTCGGGGATGAACCTGCTCGAGCGGCTCATCCTCGACTCCGACGGACGGCTTTTCGAGGTGACCCGGGCGGAATCCGAACCGGGCTCGAAGTCGATCTGGCTCGATTGGGGAACGGGCTACCGAAAGTTCGGGGTCGAGGTAAGTGAAAGGAAGAAACCCGATCTCGCCAAGATCCGCGGCCTTCT
>JAGRPC010000215.1:285-1636 GCA_020439925.1 Verrucomicrobiia bacterium
GATCGAGTCGATGAACTCGGTCGCAGAGGCCATCGAGGCCTGCCGGACGAGCTGGGAGTGGACGCGGTGAGGAAGGAAAGAGGTCATTCGCAATTCACGACCTCCGGAGAAAATGTCGCGCGATGCCGACCACGGGACCGGAAAGAAACACGATCACTCCGATCCACCGAATCGCCGAGGCGATCTGCGAGTGGAAGTCATACCGGGCCGACATTTCGGGTGTGGGATCCTGGTAAGGGATCCCGGCACAAAACACATCGTAAACGAATCCCCCGAGGAAGAGGACGATCCCCAGGGCGATGAGCAAGAGAGGCATGTGATCCACAGCGACTCGGAGCCCGGGTCTTGGCAGACCGGCAGTCCGATTCCAACGCCAGCGCCTCACGCCCTGAATGAGACCGTAAACCAGCAGCCACGGAAGGAACCAGAGGAGGGCATAGAGCCACCCGCAGAACAGGGCGAAGACTTTTGCCGCACCGCCATCGGGCGTCTCGTTGAGCATGGCGACCGCCACGATGAGGATCTCGCCAAGGATGATCAGGATCGCCGTCAAAGCCCACCACGGCATCCGGGAAGGACGGAACACTCGAAAGCCGAGCAGCGTCGGTGGCAAGGCGGCGAACAGAGCGAGGAGGATGGCGGTGACGGTGGAGACCATGGATTGGAGATTTCGTGGGGGAGAATCGTCTCGAACGATCGCTACGAACAGTTCCCTTGCTCCGAGATACCCGGATGAAAGCCCCGTGAATTCGAGGTGAAAACCTCGTGGTCTCTCTTACTGCTTCTTCCGATCGGCGGCCGTGATGACCCCGTCCCCGTCCGTGTCGTTGGTCGGGAACTGGCCGCGGAAGATGCCGAGGTGTTCTTCGCGGGAGAGTTTCCCGTCCTGGTTTTTGTCCCCGCCCTTGAAAGCACCGGGATGGGGGAACTCCGCCGTGTCGAGAAAGCCGTCGCGATTTTTGTCCTGCTGGTCAAAGTGCGGGACACGATAGGCGATGAACTCCTCGGGAGTGATCCGGCCGTCCTGGTCGCGGTCCATGTCGCGTACCATCGTGGAGGGCAGGATGGTGATTGGTGCAGGGCCAGGGATAAGAGCGGACTTCGCGGACCCGGACCCGGCTTCGCCGAAATGGGCACGGAAGGCGTCGAGCGATGCATCGTAGTCCACATCGGGCACGATCCAGAGATAGCGAAACGAGACCTCAGTGCCCTTGTGATCCTGCAGCATAAGGGGCCGCTTTCCGTGTGCCTTGTAGGGGCCACCGACTTCTCCGTATACCCAGACGTCATCGTGAATGAGAACGCCGTTGTGGAAGACCGTGGCTCGTAGCGGCTCGCTGAGGGAGCCGTC
>JAGRPC010000216.1 GCA_020439925.1 Verrucomicrobiia bacterium
GGCCTCGACGAGGGCGGCGCCCCGAACGGAGTCACCCTGATCGCCCGGCCCGGGGAGGATGCCAGCCTCCTCCGGGCCGCGTTCGCCTTCGAGCAGGCGACCCGCTACCGAGTGCCTCCGAAACTGCCGTGATCGCAGGACCGGGATCCTTCCCGACTTCCCGGGGCGAAAGGAGATCACTGATCGATGCCGCGGTCCAGTAGCCAGCGGAGGGCCGCTCCGTGGCCGTGCGCCGAAGCCTGCTTGATCCAGCGCAGCGCCTCGGGAAAGGAAGCGGTCACTCCGTATCCTTCGCTCAGGCAACGACCGTAATCGAACATGGCTCGCTCGTCCCCCTGCTCGGCGGCTCTCCGAAAAAGATCGGCGGCCTCCACCGGATCGCGCTTACAACCGAGTCCGGAAGCCCGCGCCACCCCCAGCTGGTAGATCGCGGGGACCCATCCCTCATCGGCGGCACGGGCCAGATTTTCAATCGCGTCCTCCTTTTCCCCCCGGAGAATCAGACGCCGGGCATAGAGCTCCCGGGAAGGGGCGTGACCGCTTTTCGCCGCTTCCTTGAGAAAATCGTTTTCCTCTTCCCCCGGAGCCTGACCCTTCTCACGATCCCAACGAAGCAGGGCCAGGTGATAGCAGGAATCTGGATCCCCCTTCCGGGCTCCTTCAAGGAACCACCCTTCCGCGACGTCCGCCGATTGTCCCAGGGCCATCGTCAACAGACCCATCACCCTCATCGCTCCCGCTTCCCCTTTGGCGGCGAGATGGCGAAGCCAGGGCTCAAGTTCCCGCCTCGCCGTCTCTGCATCGATCCGGTTGAGCAAGGGAAGGAGACGCAGGGACTGGGGACTCCCCTCGCCGACCAGGTAATCCGCCAGCGCTTCCCTGGCATTCTCGAGGCTGCGGGAGTGATCGACGCGAAAGTCGGGCAGTTCGAAAACGGGAGGTTCCGAACTCCTGAAGAAGCCGAGGTGTTCCGACCATCCGCTCAGGAGAAATCCGGTGATCGCGGAGAGCACCACCGCCGCCAGGGTCAGGGTCATCCAAGGAACCTTCCTCCGGTTTTCGACTCCATCTTCCGTCAGATCGGCCGCATCGGTTTCACCGCTCGCACCCACTCCGGAAAGACCTCCCTCGTCCCCCTTCGGCAATTCGATTTCGCCTTCGTAAAGCGGGAATGACATGGGGGACGGTTCTTCCACCAACCGGGCAGATTCCGACTCTTCATTACCTCCCACGACTTCTTCCACGTCGGTGGAGTCCGCAGCCTGCGTCAACGTTGACGGATCACGGACCCAGCGGGCAAATTCCCGAAAGAAATTCTCCTCGACCGTTTCCGGATCTTCATTCATGCGGACACGGAAAGTCTCGAAACGGGAAGCAAGAGAATCCAACAGCCGCGACTGCTCGGAAAGAAGATCCCAGCGAAACCGGGTGCCGGTGAGTAGATGCCAGAGCAAGGGGATCGCCACCGCACTGCGCCTTGCGTCGTGAAACTTCCGTCCCGGAAGACGAAGGCAGTCGCGAACTTTCGCAGGCAGTTCAACGCCATTCATCAAGGAATCGGAGGTTTGATGAAGTCGAAACTTCAGGGGCACCTCGTTCCAGAACTCCTCCCCCTTTCGGTCGGCGAAAGCGAGGGAAGCGTCGAGGGACCTCGTTCCCGTAACCAGGAGCACGTTCCGCGGAGGGAGCCACCAGACCGAACAGGCTCCAGTGCGATCTTCAAGGGCCTCTAGCGCCGAATCCACTCTCAGGGCAAACTCTGCCACGGCGGCAGGATCGAGAGGTCCGGTCCGTTCGATGAATTCACCCAGGTCGACCCCTTCAATCTGTTCCTCGCCGATGAGCGTGAGCGATTCAAGGTCCTCAAGATAATTCACCTGCACCTGATGCAACCGTCCCCGTCCCGGACGACGGGTCACGTCATGGTGCTGATTCAACCAACCCTCCCGCGGAATCGAACCGTTCCCCGGCAGCACCTGCACCTGGGAGAGCACCCCGCGGATTCGAGCCTGCCAGGCATACGGTTCCGCCCCCGCTTCCCAGCCATCCGACAGATTCCCTTCCATCTCGCGGTCCTTTGCCTTGGCCAGTTCATTCACCAGCCACTCGCGAAATGGCCGACGAGGCAGGGGAGGAGACTCCGGCTCTCCGGCTCCCGATGCCGATTCGACCCCCGCGTGCATGGCAGCTCGGAAGTCCGGCCACAGATCCCTCCCGTCCTCCGAAAATACGGCGAGGACCACCTTTCTGACTTCGCCGGGCAATTCGTCGAAGTTCCTCGGCAGGGATTCATTGTGAAAGGTGCGGATCGGAACGCCTGCAATGAGGCTGCAGAAAATCTGGGCGAGGCTCCATTCGAGGCGGTGTTCCCTCACCTGCGCCCCCGGTCGGGTCCATCCGGTGAATTCGGAAAAAACCGGCCAGACGACGCCCCTCCGATCGGAGACCACTTCGAAATTCAGGGTCGTGAGCCGCTCCATCGATGAAGGGAGTGGGTCCACCGCCTCGAGGAGATCCATGGTTCGCAGCATCCACGAGGACGCGACCGGCACGGGAACTTTTCCGGCCCTTCCGAGGTAATCCGGCAAAGGCTCGCCGTCGCGCATCTCGTCCGCGTAAAACAGTTCTTCCGCATCCCTGCCCCAGGAATAGAGCCTGCTTACCCTTTCGCAGCGGAGTTCCGCCACCCTCATCATTTCTTCCTCAAACGCCTCCAGTTTCCCGCCCCTTACGGCCGCTTCCTCAAAAATGTGGAGCCGGGCAAAACCCCAGCGTTCGCAGTCCAGGACAAGAAGGACACGCTCGTCGGAACGCTGCGTCGGCAGATTGACCACATTGCCCGCGGCGTCGCGCAGGAACCGGAACTGGGCGAATTCGGCGTTGGGAATCTGACTCATGCTGGCGGAATGACTTTCGACGTACCCCAAAATGTCCGCGAAAGGAGGATACGACGCCGCTTTCCATTCAATAAGCGGTTGAGGACACCGCCGGGAAGGTAGATGTTTCCGTTCTCGAAGTCATTCCCAAACCGCTCCCATTCCATGGCGGAACCCAGAAAACACAGCCTCCAGAGAAAGACGGGCGAGACGGACATCCGTCTCGAGCTCATCGTCGACGGCACCGGCACCTCGTCCGTAACGACGGGCGTGCCCTTTTTCGATCACATGCTGACCCTGTTCGCCAAGCACGGACGTTTCGACCTCTCTGTCGAGGCCAAGGGGGACATCGAGATCGATTTCCACCACACCGTGGAGGATACCGGCATCGTGCTCGGGCAGGCGTTCTCAGCCGCCCTCGGGGAGAAGCGCGGAATTTTCCGTTACGGATCGGGGCACTTCCCGATGGACGAGACTCTCGTTCGAGTCGCCCTCGACGTGAGCGGGCGCCCCTACCTCGACTACCGTGCTCCCGACGGGGTGCCCCACGTGGGTGAGAAATTCAACTTCACCCTCGTGGAGGAGTTCCTCAGAGCCTTCGCCTTCAATGCCCTGATCAACCTGCACGTGGAGATCCTCTACGGACGCGACCCCCACCACATGGCGGAAGCCGTCTTCAAAGGCCTCGCCCGTTCCCTTGACGAGGCCACCCGTGTCGACGAACGCATCGCCGGCATCGTTCCCAGCACCAAGGAAGTGCTGTGAGGTGCTCCATCTTTTTCCCTCGACCGGCATGACTCAGCGCATCGGCGTCATCGACTACGGAGGAGGCAACCTTCGCAATGTTCTCAACGTGCTCGCTTTTCTCGGGCACGAGGGAAAGCTGGTCGGCGATCCCGATGACCTGAAGGGAATCGATCGACTCATCTTTCCCGGAGTCGGTTCCTTCGGCGACTGTACCGAGGAACTCGACCGGCGTCGGCTCCGTGAACCTCTCATCGACTGGGTCAAGTCCGACCGACCCTATTTCGGGATCTGCCTCGGCTACCAGGTACTCTTCGAGCGCTCCTCGGAAAGTCCCGGAGTCGCCGGTCTCGGCGTTCTCCCCGGCGAAGTGGTTCGCTTCTCACCCGACCCAGGCCTCAAGGTGCCTCACATGGGATGGAACCAGGTCGTTCCGGTTGAACGTTCGCACTCCATCTGGCAAGACACACCAGACCCGCTTTACCTCTACTTCGTCCACTCCTACTACCCCGTCCCGGCGGATTCCTCAATCGTCGCCTCGACCACCGAATACGGAGAGCGTTTTGCCTCGAGCATCCTGTCTGGCAACACGTTTGCCGGTCAGTTTCACCCCGAGCGCAGTCAGGAAGCGGGGCTGCGACTGATCGGGAACTTTCTCGAAAGAGGAGTGTCCTGAACGTTCCGACCGCTCAGCTCGCCACGCGCATCGGCATGATGACGTAGAGGAAGGGCTCGTCGATCTTGATGACCCCGGGGCTGCTCTCGTCGATGAGATCGATGAAGACCTCGTCCTGATCCAGATTGCGGAGGGGCGCCATCACGAATTCGGGATTGAAGGCAACCACGAGGCGAGGCCCCGAGTAGCGCACATCGATCACTTCCTCGGCTTCACCGATTTCGGGCGAATTGGCGGAAATGGAAAGACGGTTGTCATCGAAGGCGAACTTGATCGAGTTCGTCTTCTCGTTGGCGAGGAGACTGACACGACGAACGGCGGCGAGCAGCACCTCGCGCTCGACGGTGACCCGATAGTTCGCCTGGCTCGGGATGACCTGGCGGAAGTTCGGGTAGTTGCCCTCGATCAGCTTGGTGATGAGGAAACTGCCGTTCAGGTCAAAACTGGCCTGGTTGTCGGAGATAGCGACCTTCAGTTCGCCGGAGGTCTCGAGGAGGCGCTGCAACTCGTTGACCGCCTTCGTCGGAATGATGACCGCGGTCTCGTTGCCTGCGGGGAATTCGAGATCCTGCTCCACCATCGCGAGCCGGCGACCATCTGTCGCCACAAGGGTGAGCATACCCTCTCCAATGATGCAGTTGACCCCGTTGAGCACGTATCGGGTCTCGTCGGTGGAGATGGCGTAGGATGTCTTTCTCAGGGCATCCCGCAGGAGCCGCTGATCGATCGTGAACTCCTTCGCCTCGCCAAACTCGCCGATCACCGGGAACTCGGCCGCGGGAAGGCCGAGGATCTTGAAGAAGCTCGGGCCGCTCCGAACGGTCGCGGCGTTGTCGGCATTGACCTCGAAATCGATCTCGCTGGCGGGAAGTTCGCGAACGATGCTGGCAAGTCGGCGCGCCGGCAAGGTCGTCGCTCCCGGAGAGCCGACCTGGGCCGGAATCCGCTTCGTGATCGTGACGTCGAGGTCGGTGGTGGAAAGTTCCAAACCCAGTTCATCCGCGCGAATGAGAACATTCGACAGGATGGGTAGCGTGGTGCGAGTGCTGACGACGTGCTGCACCTGGTTCAGGGCGTCCTGGAAAACCTCTTTTTCGATCTGAAATTTCATCGCTTCCGAAGCTCCAAGTTTGGACCGCCCCTCTCCGTCTGTCCACGCAAAATCTCGGCTCCTTTCTCAGTCGGCGTCGAAATCGAAGGCCTTGCTGCCGAATCCGATGCGCCTGGTGGGGGAACCCTCGGAACGTCTTGGGCGGGGAACCTCCACGGAGGAACCTCCCCGGACCAAGCGGCGACGGATCAATTCGACCGAACTCTTGAAGGAGGCGGAGTCCTCGCAGCGCTTTTTCATCTTTTTCACCGCATAGATGACGGTGCCGTGGTCTTTCCCGAAGGAGGCGGCGACCTCGACAAGGGATAGGTCGGTTAGCGTGCGGACCAGGAACATGGCCACCTGGCGAGCCTCGGCAATCCTCGCGGTCCGCTTCTTCCCGTCGAGGATGCCCACCTCGATGTCGTAATGCTCGGCCACGGCCCGCTTGATCTCGCCGACGCCAACGTGGCGGGACTCATCCACGTCACAAATATCGGCGATGACCTCGGATACCTTGTCGGAGGAGAACGGCTCTTCGCTGAGGGTCGCGACCATCGCCACGCGAATCAAGGCTCCCTCGAGGGCCCTGACGTTGCCGCGGACACGCTCGACGATTCGGTCAATGGACTCGTCGCTGACCTGATGCATGTGCCAGTCGTCGCGCTTCCGCCGGAGGATGGCGGCGCGTGTCTCGAGACCCGGGCGGTGGATCTCGACGGTCAGCCCCCACTGGAAGCGGGAAACGAGTCTTTCCTCCAGTTCCGTGATCTCCGAGGCGGGACAGTCACTCGCGAGAACGATCTGCTTCCTCATGTCGGCAAGCCGATTGAAGGTATGGAAGAACTCACGTTGCATCCCTTCCTTCCTTCCCAGGAACTGGACGTCGTCGATGAGGAGGAGGTCAGCCTCCCGGTAGCGCTTTCGGAACGCCACGAGAGCGTGTTTCTGAATCGCGTCGATGTAGTCGTTCGCGAACTGCTCCGCCGTCACGAAGATGATCTTCGACTTCGGGCGCTGCTTCAGGGACTCCCAACCGATCGCATGGAGAAGGTGAGTCTTCCCCAGACCGCTCGAGGAATGGAAGAATAGCGGTTGGTAGGTCTTTCCCGGCTGATCCGCCACCGCCCTGGCAGCAGCCCAAGCCAGTTCACTGTTCTCACCGGGAACAAAATTCTCGAAGCGGTAAATGTCGACGAGACCGGCGGCGCGTCCCCGCTCCAGGAGCTTCTTCTCACTAACCTGTTCGACGAGGACACGAGGGACCACTCTCAAGGGCTCGTCGTCACGAGCACCCTCTTCTTCGGAATCGGAAGCCACCTCACCGCGGCTCCAATCTTGCCCAGCAGACGAGTCGACCTCAAAGCGAATTCGGCCACAGGAACCCAGGTGCTTCTCAATTGCGGAAAGTAAAGGAGTTTTAAAATTTTCCTCCACCCAGATGGCATACATCGTTCCCGGAGCGACCAGAACGACTTCTTCAGGGGATACCGATCGGAGACGGAAGTCAGTGAACCAGAGTTCGTAGCTGGAATCGCCGAGAGCGATTCGGATCTCTTGTGAAAGGAGCTGCCAGAGTTGGGAAAGTTGAGGTTCGGATAGTGGTTTGTCAGGGTCGGGCGGAGCGGGGTTGTGCATTCTCGGGGAAACGGTGGCGGATTGTGTGTGTGCGGGTAGAACGGAGAGCGCTCCGGAACGTTTCGGCTCCGGCTGTGCTGAAATCTAACTCGTTGACTATGAACATGTTATATTCAAAACGGCGCAAAAAAGGACGGCATCGATTGAGTGGGCAAACAACGCGGTCCTCCCACGGAATCTCCTGCGGCTGAACGATTTCCAAACTCCCGGAAGTGAACTTCCGGATGGCTGAAGAACCCATCAACGTCGCCGGTGATTCGTGCGGGGGGATCACCGTGACATTGTCGCCACCATGAGACAACTCCAAAGTGGCGGAATCGTCATCTTTTTCGCGCGGGGTCTGCCGCATGCCTCAAAAATGGCACCCCAATTCCAATCATTGGAATTTCAAGAAATTAGATTCGGAGATCAATTTATTTAAAAATATTTAACCTGTTTTTCGACGAAATCCCCAGGCAAAAAGTCCACTCAGTATCGTACCTGCCGGCCACAGCCAGGGAGAGGCCAGCTTCGCTGAGGAGCGAATCCCCTTGTTCCTGTCGTATTCGTCACCGATCTCGGGGCTTTCTGCGTGGTGAAGAAACCTCTCCGAAACCAGGGAATGATCCCGTCGAACAGAGGCGGTGAGTGCCCAAGTCAGGAGGATTCCAACGATCAGCCCCCCCTTTCGAAACCTCGACGGATCGGATTCTTTGACCAATGCAAAAGCAAGGAGAGGTCCCGTCACGTAGGCGAGCAGTCCGTAAACAAATTCGAGCAGACCTTCCCCGCCCGCCAGGTAGAAGCGTTCGACCCCCAACGCGGCGATGGAAGCCAACGCGAGGAGGAGGAAGCGGCGTGCAAGGGGTGCGGACGAAGTGGTTTTGTCAGGACCTTCCCCTGCCGTGGTTTTCACGTCGACATCATTCCAGCCGAGGAGTTGGCCGTGCAGACCCGAAACCCCAGCCATGAGAAACGCACCAAGAAGGGCCCCTTTTAAACCTGTTCCGGTTTCGGTAAGCACCCACAGCCAGAAGACGGTATCCGGTCTTCCCGGTTCGCCTGCCCCCCACGCCACGGCCCGCAGGAGCGAAGGGTCGGTGATGGGAAACTGGCGGTAATGGACATACAAGGCCATTCCTATCAGGGCGAGAATTACGGTGAAGATCTGGCCGGCAAGACTCCACCAGAGAGCCTTGATGGCCGCATTCTTGTTGGAGCAGGTCTCGAGACGACTCCGCATTCCGCGATCGGCGAGGAAAAGCTGGCACTGGAGAAACGGGTAAGCCAGGAGTGCCGTCCAGAAGGTGAATTCGAGGGACGGGTCGGTTCTGAAATCGAAGCAAACCCACTTGTCGGACACCGTGCCGGCATAGTCTTCCGCACTCGCCGAGGACGCGATCCATCCATCCCAGCCTCCCTGGAGCTTGCCGACGATTCGGACCAGGACCAGAGCAAGGAGGGCAAAAATCACGAGGAGTTGTCCAGCTTCGCACCACACGACGGTTTTCGTGTGCTTCCCCGCGACCAGGCAAAGTCCGGCCAGGGCGAATACGAAAAGCAGACACCAGGCGAAGGGAAGCGGGGTCATCCAGTGGAGCGGCAGGGCCGCCACCATGGTTCTCGCCGAAAGAACCAGGATCTCCGCGGGAATCAGGATCCACGAACCCCGGCGGGATGGAGACGGTTCTTCTGTGCTTCCTCCAGCCACCCGCCGCATCCAGAACGTGAGGAAGAAACGCGCCACGACGGCTCCCAGGATCCATTGCAGATAAGCCAGGTTGCCGTGAATGGAGAGAAGCAGGCCGGGGATGGCCACAAGTCCGAGTCCGGAGACTTCGGCGGCTGCAAGTGAAAACCCGACCACGGGCCAGGGGACACCACCGGTTCGCGGATTCGTCCGCTTTCGCAGAATCGCGACCACGCCAAGAACCACGACGAGATAGGCCGCGAAGACAAGCCAGTCAGCAGGCGAATAAAAGGATTCGGGTGCCCTCATGCGAAGGTCGAGAGACGACTCCGCACATGATGGACGACAGAGGGAAATGCGCGAAGGGAAATCTCGCAATCCCCTTCAGGGAGATCCGATACGGATCAGATCCGGTGGCGCCTGCGCTTGATGTGCAGCTGGGCGAGGGACTTCTGAAGCGCGAGCTGGGCAGCGGCCACGTCCTCGGGAATCAGTTTTTCCGACATCGCCTGTTGCGCGGCCTCGATGGCCTTCTCCACCGCATCCTCGTCGATCTCCTCGGCCCCCAGCGCCATGTCGGTCAAGACCGAAACACAGTCATTCGAGACCTCGACGATACCCGTTCCGATGGCCAGGGAGGTCTCCTGACCGGACTTGAGATAACGAAGCTCACCGGGCTTGAGGGTGGTGACAATCGGAGCGTGAGCGGGCAGGATGCCAAGCTCGCCCTCGCCTCCGGGAACAACGACACTGTCAATCTCGTCTGAGAAGGCCAGTTTCTCGGGAGTGACGATATTCAGTCGCATGAGGGTGAGGAGAACGTGGGATCTGGGACCGCGAAAGGAGTCAATGCCGGAGAGAAGGTCACTTCTCGACCGAATCGATGCCGCCCTTCATGTAGAAGTTGTTTTCAGGAACTTCGTCGTGCTTGCCTTCGAGAATCTCCTTGAAGCCACGGACCGTCTCCGCGACGGGCACGTAAACTCCCTCGATCCCGGTGAAGACCTGGGCGACACTGAAGGGCTGGCTGAGGAACTTCTGGATCTTGCGGGCGCGGTAGACGACCAGCTTCTGTTCCGGGTTGAGTTCGTCCATCCCGAGAATGGCGATGATGTCCTGGAGATCCTTGTAACGTTGAAGCACGTTCTGGACACCCCGGGCAACTTCGTAGTGCTCCGGGCCGACGACATCCGGCGCAAGCGCCGTGGAAGTCGAGGCAAGGGGATCCACCGCCGGATAGATACCGAGCTCTGCGAGGGAGCGCTCAAGGACAACGGTCGAGTCGAGGTGGGCGAAGGTGTTCGCCGGCGCGGGGTCGGTCAAGTCATCCGCAGGAACGTAAACGGCCTGGAAGGAAGTGATGGATCCCTTCTTGGTCGAAGTGATCCGCTCCTGGAGCTGGGCCATCTCCGAGGCAAGAGTCGGCTGGTAACCGACCGCCGAAGGC
>JAGRPC010000217.1 GCA_020439925.1 Verrucomicrobiia bacterium
ACCGATATACCCAGCCGCGCCACGGCGCGTTGTAGGCCATGTTGCCACCTCCGGTGCCCTCACTCTTTCCATCGGGCACAATGAAGTCACCGCGTGAAGCGAGATTAAGCGAGGCATACTTGCGACCGAGAGAATCGACTACCGGACCGTAGTGATACTCGTGGTATTCGCCGGAGATGCCGAAGGCGGCGGTGACGGTTTCGTAGCGATCGCAGACACCGTCGCGGTTGGTGTCGACGAGGCGGGTCAGCTCCGGCTTCTGCGCCACGTAGTAGGCCTGCTCCTTTGCATCGTAGTAGATGCCGTTGGGCTCCATGAGATCCGAGGCGAACTGGGTCCAGGTCTTGTTTTTGTACTCCCACACCGCGCCTTCCCACGAGACCACTGCGAGCGTGCCGTCGGGCTTGTGGCAGAGACCAAGAATGGTCACGGCACCGGGTGGCAGCGGCACGGTCTCGATGCGGTAACCGGCGGGAGTCTGGGCAATGCCATTGGCGGTGAAAAACGCGAGTGCGGCAAACAGCCCGAGGTAACGGGCGGTGCGATGGAAGAGGGTTGAATCGATCATGCCACAGGGTTGAGTCAGCGGGTTTCAAGACGATAGGACCGCGCTCCGTCGGGAACGACGCGGGTTTCGGTGTCCGCATCGCCGATCCGCGAGCGAATCACGACGCTGTCGCCCGCAATTTCGTAGGAGAGCAATCGCACCGGACCTGAAACTACCGGCGCATTCATTGCCGAAGAGATCGGTTCGCCTTTGATTTCCGAGGGTTTCGCGCTGCGGTCGGGCAGCGAGGGCGTCTGGTTGATCTCGGCGGAATGCCAGGCTTTCACGACTCCGCCATTCTCGGGATCGTAGGCCACGATCACCGCATTGGGCAGCAGGCAGAGCAGGACTCGGGGAGGCAGTCCCTCGATCCTTTTGCGCACCACCTTCGCCACCGGCCCGGCCTTGATGACCACCGGAATGTTGCCCTCGAGGCTGCGGCCATTGAGCGCGAAGACCTGGCCTCCACCCCGCAGGGAGCCGCTGAACCGGTAGCTATTCGCGACTTTTTCCTCGTGGAAAATCTCCACCTCTTGGATACCGGGCTCGAGATGGGTGGCTTTGCTGAAGTGCGTTTTCTTGTCCGTCGCCTCGTCGTCGTAGTGGATCTCCTCGCCGTTCAGATAAACTGTGGTGCGTCCGATCGGCCGGATCGAAAATCCGTATTCATCCGCGGTTCGGACATGCAGCTTTGCGGTCACCCGCATGACCCCGTCGGCGTTGCGGTCCATGTAGAGGTGGTTCTCCGGCAGGGGCGTCTGCGATTCCGACTCGACACCCGCGAACAACTCCGGCGAAAAGCGCTTTCCCTTGAAAGGCTCCCTCGCATAGACCGAGCGTACCATTTCCCGCAGGCCTTCCTGCTCGGAGAGAATGAAGTCGCGCAGGGCGAGACGGTCGCTCTCGGGAAAGACCGCATCGAACGCGATCATCGGCGAGCCCGGCACTCCCTTGTTGATGGTGTTGAGGATGGCGTCGGGCGACGAGCCGTGCTGCCAATATTGATCTTTCAGAGACGGCCCCTGCCCCCCTTCGAGATGGGGACCATGGCAGTTGAAGCAGATCTGGGAATAGATCGTGCGACCCCGTTCAAGATCGGCAGCCGTCGCGGCCGAGAGCAGAAAGAGCGCGAATAAAGTGGCTGAAAAGAGTCTCATCGAAATCCTCCGGTCGGTTCTTTGTGACTGAACACTCCCAACCCCGCCCTCATTTGCCGAAAAAAATGCGTTCGCGAAGAGTAGTTGCCGCAAAGCACCCGGGATCGACTTGAATCGATGGGTTCACAGACCAGTGAAAGCCCGCACCTCGGCAGGCGAACGCGAAAACTCGCGCCATCGTCGGCCGTGACAACGAGGCCCCCGTTCGACTATTGTCACGTTTGCCCCGCAATTCGTCATGCATCCGTGGCAGCCAATTTCCACTCCATGACCAAACCCTTTTCCGATTCGCCTCGCACCTCCGCGTTCCACACGACACGGTGGACACGCGTCTGTCTGGCCAAGGCGGACTCGGAGGACGGGAGAAGGGCGCTCGCGGAGTTGTGCGAAGCCTACTACGAGCCCGTGGTGGCTTATCTCC
>JAGRPC010000218.1 GCA_020439925.1 Verrucomicrobiia bacterium
CCACCGACGCTGGCAGCGTCGGGTACGGATTGCTTGGGCACGATGCGATAGATCCGCCCGCTTGTCTTATGCCAGTTGTCGCGAGGATCGACATGCGTGAGCCGGCTGTCGTACCAGTCGGCAAGATAGACCGCTCCGTCGGGTCCGAGACCGGCGTAGACGGGACGGAACCAGCGGTCGGGCGACTCCACGGGATTCTCCTCGTCGACGGTCTGGTAGGTGGACCCATCGCGCTCGATGCGGCTCGACCAGACGAGGTTGTGAAGCGAGTTGGGGGCGACGATGTGCCCCTCGAGCTCCTCTCCGAAGAGTCCTCCCTCGCAGATCGTGAAGGCCTGAGGGAAACGCCGCTCGTCCCCCTCGTGGCGCATGTGCTCGAAGTAGCCGAAAGCGTAGGGATTGGTGAGGGGGCCGTGCTTGCCCCACGACTTGGTTCCGTAGCTGCCCTGCGGATAGAACATGCCGCGGGTCTTTCCTCCGTTGGTGCCGGAGAAGACCTGGCCGGCGGCGTCGATGTCGAGGCTGAAGGTGTTTCCTCCCCCTTCCGCGTAGATCTCGAAACGCTCGGTTCGCGGATCGAAACGCCAGATCATCTGCCCCTGCCACTCCACGGTCTTGCCGCTCGCGGGGTCGACGACTTTGCCGGTGGTGGTGCTGCCGTTGGCGCCGTAGAGCCAGCCATCTGGCCCCCAGGTGATGTTGTTCATCACCGAGTGGGTGTCCTCGATCCCGAAGCCCGAGAGCTTCACCTGGGGATCGGAGTCGGGCAGGTCGTCTCCGTCGGCGTCGGGATAGAAGAGCAGGTAGGGAGGATTCGCCACCCAGATCCCCCCGGCCCCCACGGCCACGGAGGTGGCGATGTTCAGACCGGTGATAACGTCCTTGTGCGTATCGAAGGTCCCGTCGCCGTCGGTGTCCTCGAAGACGCGGATGATGTCCTCGCCCCGATCGCCGTGCGGAGGAGGCAGGGGCACCTTGTCGAAACGGGCGCGGAGGTGGTTGTCGTACTCGACGATTTTCAAACCCGCCGGGAACTGGTATTGGCGGTAAAGCACGGCCCAGAGGCGGCCTTTTTCATCCCAGGCGAGGGAGAGAGGCTGCTCCACGGCGGGCTCGGAAGCGACGAGGTCGAGGGCAAAACCCTTTCGCAGCTTGAAGGCCTTGATGGCCTCGGCCGCGGGCGTCGGGGACGATCCGTCGGCGAGGGCGCCGCGTCCGGGATAGCTGCGGATGATTTCGAGGGCCTGCTCGGAGCCGGCCACCGAGGTGGGTCCCTTTGTTTCGGTCTGGCCCCGAAGCCCGGGGGCGGTCAGAGCCAGGCCAAGGGCACCCAGAAGGAGGAGAAAACGGGACGAAAAGGCGGGGGTCATCACGGCCGCAAGATGCCGGAAAGCCTTCCGCTTGAACACAAAAAAACCCGGCGCGAACAAGGACGCGCCGGGTTTTGAAAAGGCTCGGGGAACTCGTCTTGAGATTAGAAAGGAACGCGGAAACCGGCCCGGAAGAGGGTGAAATCGGGCTGGCCCTGGTCGACCCAGTTGTAGGAGAAATCACTGAAGAGACCGATGCAGCCCCAGGACTCGAAGCGAATGTCGAGACCGCCGCCGAGGTTCCAGAGCATCTCGGAAGATCCCGCAGCGACGACGCCGGGGCCACCGAAGAAGTAGGGAGCAATCGTGCTGCAGCATTCCCCGCCAAGGGGGAGACGGTAGACGGCGTTGAACTTGCCGACCTGAATGTCGCTGCCACCCGCAGTGCCGGAGCCGTGGAGGTGGTAGCTGCCCTCGAGGCCGAAATTGTGACCGAAGAAATAGGAGATCGCGACCCCGCCACCCATGGCTTCATTGAGACGATTGTCTTCAGGCCAGATCCCGGAGAGATATCCGCTGAACTCAAAACCGGCGTCGTAGCAGTAACTCGGCGAGGTGACTCGCTGCTCAACCCCGGACTTGGCGCCTTCGTAGGCGTCTTTGTCCCAACGCCAGCCGGCTTGCGAAGTGGTGCAGAGGAGGAGCGAAATCCCGAGAATGGAAAGGGTTCCTTTCATGATCAAAGAGGGTCAAAGGTCGAACTCTGATCCGGATGCTACAAAGAAATTTCGGTTCGACAAACCATTTTTTCGCCGATTTCAGGGCAAAGGGCGGGAGTCCTCTCCGGGAGAGTCCGCTTCCGGACGCTCGGGAGCCTCGCTTTGGCGGGAACTCATGCGAAAACGCGCCGGTCCCTCCGGAGTCGTTCGTGAGGGCAGTGACGGTGTCCCGACCGCCTCGGGTTTCGACAGGACCTTTTCCGGGGCGGGATCGCCTGCGACCGTTCCGCCAGGAAAGAGAGCGGCGGAAGCGAAACTCGATTCACCGGGGTGCGGCAGATCGCCTTCCTTCACAAATTGCGTGGTTCCCCAATCCACCGAATCATCCACCGTCGCGACCGGGCGATTCATCACCTCGAAATTGATCTGGGAATCGAGCCAGGAGATCCCCGACTCGAGCCGGCTCACCTGGGAGGCCACCGCCTCGCGGAACCCCTCGGGCTTGATCGCGACGATCTCCTCGAGCAGGGCCCTCGCCATGTTCAGCGTCGCGTAGGACTCTTCAAACTCGTTGCGGTAACGTTGCGCTTCCCCGAGTTCGAGCGACTCGATGAAGTCGAGATATTTCATCATCACCTGGTGTCCGTCGTCCGTGAGTCTGGATTCCGACTCCGTCATGATGGCCGCAAGCCGCTCGCGACGGTAAGAAACCATCTCCGGTTCATACCCGGGATGAGCAGCAGCAAGTTCACCAAGCTGGCGGTTCGCCTCGAGATAGCTGCCCAGGGCCAGGGGCCACTGATCGGCCGCGGCAAGCCGATCGCCGGTCTGGATCCATGCGTAGACGCTGAGCCAGAGGGCCGCCGGATCGTCCTCCTCAGCCTTCAATGAGGGCAAAAGATGCCCCTGAAGAAAGAGGAAAAGCAGACTCAACCATCTCATTTCCAGAGTTTTATACTCAATTCACCCGGTCACCTCGCGAATGACGACTTCGACCTTCCTCAGGATCACCGCTGATTCCCCCTCTCCCACCCGAAATCCCGGACGAACCACGGAAACCACCTCGCCAGGCTGAAAGGGATGTTCACTGTATTGGCGGGTCCCCCACCCCTTCCGGCTCAGCACCTGCACCTCCTTGCGGTGCCGGGGGGTGAGAAACGTCCCCACTTCGACTTCGAAGGGCCTAACTCCGCCGCCTTCGAGTATCGAGACGAAGCGATTTCGGAAGGCGGTGAGTTCCTGGGAAACCTCCCGCAGTTTTCGGGAGCGACGGTAACCTTCCAGCAACTGGTCGAGCACCTCGAGACGATCGATAAGAGAGCGATAGATCTCCTGTTCGCGGTCCTTGGCGATGACCATGGCTTCAAAGCGTTCAGGAATCTCCACCTCGATACCGCGACGACTCAGCCCCTGCGCACGGCGAACCTCCGTGTCCATTAGTTCGCGGAAACTGGCTAGATCGGCCTCCAGTTTTGCCAGTTCCTCCTGCCGACGATCGATTTCACCTTCCAAGTCCGCTTGATCGCTACGCAGAGCCTCACATCGAGCGGCCAGTTCCGCCTGCACCCCGGCTCCGAACTCCAGCCAGATCGGCTCGATGAGGTCGAGTTCCCCACGGATACGGGCGGCCAGAGATTCCACGGAGGAAAAAATAACCTCTTCACCCGCTTCGGGGGAAAAGCCGGAACCGTTATCACCATGCTCCCCGCTTTCCGATCGCTCCATCCATCGCTTCCAATCCTCGACGAGGCAGGCTCCGAGACGAGACAGCCTGTCCAGCAGGCCCTCGTAGCGGGCATCTGCAGCGTCTTTTGCCTGACCTTGCACCTCCAGTTCCGCCCGAGTTCCCGCGAGGTCGCTCAAGGCCCCGTTGTAGGCGGTTTCGTAATCGTCGCAGACGCTCTGGAGACGAGCTCGCTGTTCCTCAAGTTGTCCGATCTTTCCCTCCTGCTTACCGGCTTCGTAACGGAGCCCCGCAATGACTCCTTCCCGGTCGATGACTTCCCGCCTCGCTTCACTCAAGTTTGCGAGGAGCCGTTCCTCGCGCTGTCCCGCATCGGAGAGCTGACGCTCGAGACGCCGCAGGTTTTCTCCAAGCTCCCGAACCTGCCCGGCCAACGAGACGGCCTCGGCATCCCGTCGATCGTGCTCTGCCCGCAGTGCAGCATGCTCCTCCTTTGTCCGGCGCCCCTCCTCGAGAACTTTGACGATCTCTCGTTTCAAAGCCTCCTTTTCCTCATTCAAGGCGACCAGGCGCACCGACTCTTCGGAGTCATTTTCATCGGTCTCGGGTTCCACCGGTTCTCCCCCGTTGTTCGTCGGAACGGCCGAACCATTGACCAGTTCCGAAACACGGAACTCGGCCGTGGCAAAACGCAGCAGATCTCCGTCCGAAAGTCGACGACGATCCACTCGAATGCCGTTGACAAACGTACCGTTGCTCGATCCGAGGTCGACCACCTCGACCCCGTCCTCGTCTGCAATCAGTTTCGCATGACTGGCGGACACGGAAACATGATCCACGCAAAGATCATTCTCCCTATCCCTTCCCACGCGAAACACCCTCTCGCCAGAAGGAACGCGAAAGGTTCCCCCGGGGAAAATCTCGGGTTTCAGGGGACGGAGGGTAAGGGCCATCCGGCGCAGGATCCTCGTGGAGCAACGAAAGAGCCATTAGTCGCATCCGAATCCCGGGACGGCAACGGCGTTTTTGCCACCCAAAGGGGAAAGCACTTTTCGGACCGCGATAGGGTTTCTTCCCGGAATTTGCGACCTCAAACGCGGCGTTGACGCCATTCTGCGATCCTGCCAAACTTTTCCATATGACGGATAAAGAAAGCTCCCCTCTCCCCTCACGCCGCTCCGCGATCAAGACCGTCGCGGGCGCCTCGGTCCTCGCCGGTGTCGCCATCCCGCATGTCCATGCGCAGGATAACTCCGAAGTAAAACTTGCCCTCGTTGGTTGCGGCGGACGCGGCACCGGAGCCGTGAAGAACGCGCTCAGCGTTTCCGGCGCCCTCGGCCCTCTCAAGCTCCACGCGATGGCCGACGTTTTCGAGGACAAGCTCAACACGAGCCACCAGACCCTTTCCAAGGATCCCCAGATCGGCGACAAGATCGACGTCTCGCCCGAGCGGCGTTTCATCGGATTCGACGGTTACCGGAATGCGATGGACTCCCTGAAGAAGGGCGACATCGTCATTCTCACTACCCCGCTCGCTTTCCGCTGGCCCATGTTCGAATATGCCGTTGAAAAGGGACTCCACGTTTTCATGGAGAAGCCCCTCACCAGCGACGGTTTCACCGGGAGGAAGCTTCTCGAGATCAACAAAAAGGCCGTCGAGAAGAACCTGAAGGTAGGAGTCGGCCTCATGTGCCGCCACTGCAAGTCCCGCAACGAGCTCAAGAAGCGCATCGACGACGGCGCCATCGGCGACATCATGTATCTCCGCAGCTATCGCCTGCAGGGAGCGATCGGGTCCTGCTTCACCCCCAGGAACGACACGGACATGAGCGAGCTCATGTACCAGATCAAGAATTTCCACAGCTTCCTCTGGCTCAGCGGCGGTTCCTTCAGCGACTTCTTCATCCACGGCATCGACGAGATGTGCATGATCAAGAATGATTTCCCGATCGAGGCGAAGGGATACGGGGGGCGTCACTACAAGACCATCGAGCGCAACGGCAAGGTTCTCGAAGCCGTGGACCAGAACTTCGACAGCTACAGCATCGAATACACCTTCAAGGATGGCGCCAAGGCCTTCTACGAAGGCCGCAACATGGCGGGTTGCCACCAGGAGTTCGCCGCCTATGCCCACGGCACCAAGGGCTCGGCGGTGATTTCCTCCGCCAGCCACGTCCCGGCCCGTTCCCGTCTCTACAAGGACCAGAACATCGATCTGAACTGGCGCGCCACGCCTTCGAACCTGCTCTGGTCATTTCCCACCGGCGACCGCGGTGCCAGCCTTGAGGGCAACCCCTACGATATCGAGTGGGAAGACCTCATCACCGCGATTCGTGAAGACACCCCCTACAACGAGGTGGAGCGCGGAGTCGCCGCCAGTCTGGTCACCTCGATGGGCCGCATGGCCGCCCATACCGGACAGTCGATCACCTATGACCAGATCCTCAACAGCGAGTTTGTCATGGCACCGAATGTGAAGGATCTCACGATGACTTCCGACTCTCCGCTGATGCCGGATGCGGACGGGAAATATCCCATCCCCGAGCCGGGAATCAAGAAGGACCGGGAATACTGATCCCGCATACCCACTTTTGAACGAATTCGAATCGCCGTTCTCCAATCCACTCTGGAGAACGGCGATTTTCGTTTTGATCGACCACTCTGCATTTTCCTTTTCCGACGGATTCAGCGATCCCAAGACCACTTTCACTCCATGACCATTCTTCGCCTCCTTCTCGTCTGCCTGATCTCCACCTGCGTTCTGCAAGCTCAGGATGCCCCAAAGGAAGGGAAAAAGGAACGCATCGAGAAACGACTCCGACTCGCCGACCAACTCGAATCCCAGGGCGACGAAGAGGGAGCGCTCCAGATTCTCGAAGACCTCTCCGGGAAGAATCCCGACGACCAGGACCTCCTTCGACGCATCGCCACCCTGCAATTAAAAAACGGCCGCGCCAAAGAGGCGATTCCGGTTCTGAAAAGGCTCCTCGAACTCGGTGGAGGAAAGGATGTCGAATACGTGGCTCTGGCCCGGCTCATGATCGAGGTAGACGAGCAGGAGGAAGCCATCGCGTTGTTGGAGGAAGGGGCGAAACGCTACCCCGAGGCGGCCGAGTTCCCTTTTCTCCTCACCTTTCCGCTCTCTCGCCTGGAACGATGGAAGGAGGCCATCTCCCAGTTCGAGAAGACCCTCGCCCTTGCGAAGGAGGCTGACGAAGGCGCGACGGACAGTGCGTTCCACTTCCGCTACGCCTCCGCACTGGAACGATCCGGCGACCTCGAAAAGGCAGTCCCCCTCTTTCGCAAGACTCTCGACCTGATCGATACGGAGGCGACCGCAGAGGAGGCTCCGGACTTCAAGGCCACGGTCCTCAATTACCTCGCCTACCTCTGGATCGAGCGGAATGAAAACCTCGAGGAAGCTGGCAAAATGGCTCTTGAGGCCGCCAAGCTCAGTCCGGACAGCGGGGCCATTGCCGATACGGTCGGTTGGTATCACTTCCAGAAAGAGAATTACCCTCGAGCGCTCGCCGAGCTCAAAAAGGCCGAGCGGCTCATTCCGGAGCCGGATCCGGTGATCCTCGACCACATCGGCCAGACCCTCGCCAAGCTCAATGAAGCCGAGTTCGCCAGCGAATACTTCCAGAAGGCCCTCGAACTGGATCCCGACAATACCGAGATCAAGAAGCGCCTCGAAGCACTGAAGCACTGAGGTCCCGGACGAGGTTTCCCGTGCTCCAGCTTTGCCTGTCGGCGACTTCGGTCCGCCCGCCGGGTTGTCGGTCCGGCTCTGCGGCGTTCGCGGACTGCCGTTTGCCACGTTCATTCAAGAGGGTTACATAGGTCATGAGACCCTCTCCGGTCTCGCCGCAAGGCGGCGCCTCCGATGGCCATTATCCCTCCAGAAACGGTCCAGCAGATTCTCGATGCCACCGACATCGTCGAGATGATCCAGGGGTATTTTCCGCTGAAGCGATCCGGCTCGAATTTCCAGGCGGTATGCCCCTTTCACAACGAGAAGACCCCGAGCTTCAACGTCAACCCGCAGCGTCAGATCTTTCACTGCTTCGGGTGCCATGCGGGCGGAGACGCGATCAAGTTCGTGATGCTCTACGAGAATCTTTCCTTTCCGGAAGCGGCCAAGCGCCTCGCCGACCGGGCTGGAGTCACGATCATCGAGGAAATCCTCGATGCCGCCGAGATCAAGCGGCAAAAGGGAAAAAGCGACCAGATGCGCTTGCAGAAGGCGGCCTCCGAATGGTTTCACCGCCTTCTCTTCAAGAGCCCCCTCGCCCAACCGGCCCGCGACTACCTGAAATCCCGCGGCCTTTCCATGGAGACCTCGCGACGTTGGAGGTTCGGCTACGCCCCGGCGGAGCAGCGCCCCTTCATGGACTGGGCACGGGGCGAGGGATTCTCGGTGCCGCAGCTCGTCGAGGGAGGGCTCGCCAAGTGGCGCGACGAAAACCGCCATTCCCAGGGGGCTTTCAGCTTTTTCCGTCATCGCCTCATGTTCCCGGTGAACAACGATCACGGAGATCCGATCGCCTTCAGCGGCCGTGTCCTTTCTTCGGACCAGCCGGGCGGGAAATACGTGAACTCCCCGGAAACGGCGGTCTTCAACAAGAGCCGCACCTTCTTCGGCCTCGATCGGAGCAAGCGGGCCATCCTCCGCGAGAAACAGGCCATTGTCTGCGAGGGTCAACTTGACCTGATCGCCACCTTCGAAGCCGGAATTGAGAACATTGTCGCCCCGCTCGGCACGGCCTTCACCTCCGACCATGCCCGAATCCTCAAACGGCATACGGACGAGGTCATCCTGTGTTTCGACTCGGACAACGCCGGGCTCAACGCCGCATCGAAGGCCTTTCGTATCCTCGCCCCCACCGGTATCCTCGTCCGGCTCGCCCTGCTCCCGGAAGGGGAGGATCCCGACTCCTTCCTCCGTAAGCACGGCGTCGAAGCCCTGCGCGAAATTGTCGGAAACGCGCCCGAGTTTTTCGATTTCCAGATCGATCGCCGGGGCAGCCGCCTCAACCAGGGGAGCCTGAGGGACCGGCTCGGTTTCGCCCGCGAGATTGCCGGGGATATCGCGCTGATTGAGGACAAGATGCTGCAGGACTCGCTCATCAGTCGAGTCACGGTAAGACTCGGAGTCGGCGAAGAGGATGTCCGCAAACTGGTCAGGGATGCCGTCGCGGCGAAACTTCGCCAGGAAAAGG
>JAGRPC010000219.1 GCA_020439925.1 Verrucomicrobiia bacterium
CGGGGTCTGCGGGGCGGCTCGTGGATCAACAGCGAGAGCACCCTGCGGTCCTCCGACCGGAACGACAACAACCCCGACTTCGAGAGCAGCACCATCGGTTTCCGCGTGGCCAGTCCCTGAATGGATCCGCCTCGGGCGGGTCATGCCGCGACGCTGCGCATTTCCACTGCAGAGACCGGATTCTTGTCCGGACCGGAGCGACCGACGAGGTTGTCCGGGCGGGATATTTTGACGAGGCGTGGCGGTAGCGTTTTCCATGTCCAACGCATCGAAGCTCCCGCACCCGCATCCGGGAGTTCACTTTTTCCTTGTGAAATCGAACCGAGTCCGAAACCCTTGCCGACATGACAGCGATCTCCTCTTCCCGATGGACACTGACCCTTGCCACACTCCTTGCCTTTTTCTTTAGCCAGTTCAGCCCCTTCGGCTTGGTGCAGGAACTTGAGGCCGCCTCCTCCAACGCCTCGGCCCGGATCATCAAGAAGCTGAAAAAACAGATCGCGAGCCTGAAGAAGCGACTGGCAGCAGCGACTGCCGTTCCCGCGCCCTTCATTGAGATGGTGACGGTGGGCAATGTCGGGAATGCGGCGGATGCGGGGAACGCGAGCGAGGCCAGCGTCTACGGAGCGGTGCCCTATGAATATTCGATCGGGAAGTATGAGGTGACCCTGGCGCAGTATGCGGCCTTTCTGAACGCGGTGGCGGCAACGGATGCGTTTGGCCTCTACAGCGCGGGCATGGCGACCGATCTGAACTCTGCCGGCATCGCCCAAAGCGGAAGTTCTGGCAGCTTCACCTACAGCGTGATCGGAGACGGGGCTCACCCGGTGACCTATGTGAGCTGGTTCGACGCGGCGCGGTTCTGCAACTGGCTGCACAATGGCCGGCCGAGCGGTGCGCAGACGGCGGCGACGACGGAGAACGGGGCCTATCCGCTGAACGGGGCGATCAGCGGAGGGCTGACGATCACGCGCAACCCCGGGGCGAAGTTCTGGATTCCGAGCGAGGACGAGTGGTACAAGGCGGCCCATCACCAGCCTGCCGGTCAGTTGGGAGACGTTGACAACTATTGGCTCTATCCGACCAAGAGCAACGCGGTCCCCGGAAACACGATCGGAGTGGCGACGCCCTCCAACCACTCGAATTTCAAAACCTCCGTCTTCTCCGTGACGCAGAACGGGAGTTACGATTCGAACCAGAATTACCTGACCGCTGCCGGATCTTATCCGGGCAGCGCCAGTTTTTATGGGACCTTCGACCAGGGCGGGAACGTGTGGGAATGGAACGACGCAGTGATCAGCGGTTCGTTTCGGGGTCTGCGGGGCGGCTCGTGGATCAACAGCGAGAGCACCCTGCGGTCCTCCGACCGGAACGACAACAACCCCGACTTCGAGAGCAGCACCATCGGTTTCCGCGTGGCCAGTCCCTGAATGGATCCGCCTCGGGGTGACCTGCGTTGAAGCCTCGCTGGGTGGTTTGGTGTTTCGGCGCACGGCCCGAAGGACGCGGCCGGTCATCGTGTGTCATCTTTGCTTCTTTCCGTATGGGAAACCGATGCGGAGATCTGATAGGGTTGTGAACCATGCCCCGCATCCTCATCGCCGAATGCAAGCAGGAGGTCTCGACCTTCAATCCCCACCGCAGCGGCTATGGAGACTTCGGGATCCGGCGCGGGCGGGAACTGCTCGACTACCATCGCACCGTCCGCAACGAGGTCGGCGGCGCCCTAAGCGTGTTCGATTCCAGCGAAGACATCGAAGTGGTCCCGGCCTATAGCGCCTTTTTCATCACCTCGGGAGGCACCCTCGCGAAACCCGACTGGGAACAAATCGCCTCGGAGTTCCTCGGGGAAATCCGGAACGCCCCCCGGGTCGACGCGGTCTACTTCTGCATGCACGGGGCCATGGCCAGCGAGGAGGAGCTCGATCCCGAGGGCTGGCTCCTCGCGGAGACGCGGAAGCTCCTCGGCGAGGAGATCCCCCTCGTCGTCTCCCTCGACCTGCACGGCATCCTCACCAATCGCATGCTCAAGCATAGCGATGCCATCGTCGCCTATCACACCTACCCCCATGTCGACTTTTTCGAGACGGGCCAGCGCGCCGCCCGGCTTCTCCTGCGGATCCTCTCCGGCGAGGTCAGACCGGTCACCGCAAAGGTCGCGATCCCGGCGCTGGTGCGGGGCGACGAACTCATCACCGCGACGGGCCGCTTCGGGGAAAGCATCCGGATCGCGCAGGGGGTCGAGAACGGTCCGCGCGGTCTCAGCGCCGGGATGTTCATCGGCAACCCCTTCACCGATGTCCCGGAACTGCAGACCTACAGCTTCGTCGTCACCGACGGGGACCCGGAGCTCGCCGAGCGCGAAGCCCTGCGGATCGCGGAAAGCTTCTGGGCGAACCACGAGTCGATGCGCGTGCCCCTCTGCAGCCTCGGGGAGATGGCCGCGATTCTCGCCTCGCACGAGAGCGGCGGCACCGTCGCCCTCGTCGACGCCGCCGACGCGACCAGTTCGGGCGCTTCGGGCGACAGCAACGCCGTCCTTCGCACGCTCATGGAATCCGGCTACGGTGGCCGCACCCTTCTGCCCCTCGTCGACGAACCCGCGGTGAGGGCCGCCTTCGCCGCCGGGATCGGGGCGACGATCACGATCCCGGTCGGCGGAACTCTTGATCCCGCACGATTCACTCCGCTCAAAATCACCGCGACGGTCCGTCTCCTCTCCGACGGACGTTTCCGCAGCGAGTCCTTCGGCGAGGAATGGCTCGCCGGACCGACCGCGGTGCTCGAATCGGGAAACTTCACCCTCGTCGTGAGCAGCCGTGCCGTGAACCTCTACGACCGCTCCTTCTTCCTCGCCCACGGGCAGGACCCGAAACGCTTCGACGCCGTCGTCGTGAAGTCGCCCCACTGCCAGCCCCACATGTACGCCGACTGGTGCGCCCGGATGGTGAACCTCGACGCCCCCGGATCCTCCAGCGCGAACCTGCCCACCCTCGGACACACCCGTTGTCCGCGTCCGATCTTTCCGCTCGACGAGGGAGTGGTTTTTGAACCCTCCATCAGAATCTTTCGAAGAAACCCATGAAGATCCGAGAAATCCGCTGCGCCGGACTGCGCGGCGCCACTCCCGAAGGCGGCTGGAGCAACGAGCTCCGGCCGGAAGACTGCGTTCACACCCTCATCGCCGTGCACACCGACGAAGGCCCCGTCGGTCTCGGCAGCGTCTTCACGAACGACGCCCTTGTCCGCGCCGCCCTCGCCGTCCTCGAGCCCCTCTACCTCGGCGAAAACGCCCTCGAGCCCGAGCGCGTCAGCGAGAAGCTCCACCAGCACATGTTCTGGCTCGGCCGGGGCGGCTCGATCACCCATGCCATCAGCGGGATCGACATCGCCCTCTGGGACCTCCTCGGAAAGGCGACCGGGCAACCGGTGGGTCGTTTGCTGGGCGGACGCTACCGGGAGCGTGTGCAACCCTACGCCTCCCTCCTCATGGACGAGCCGGAGAAGCTCCGCGACCATCTCCTCGAGGTGAAGGCCAGGGGCTTCCGAGCCTTCAAGATCGGCTGGGGTCCCTTCGGCCGGCGCAACGCCGCGACCGACGAAGCCATCGTGCGGGCCGCGCGCGAAGCGGTGGGCCCGGATTCGCGGCTCATGGTCGACGCCGGAGGCAGCGATGCCTACTGGACGAACGGCTACCGCTGGGCCCTGAACACCGCGAAGATGCTCGCCGATTACGAGGTCTCCTGGTTCGAGGAGGCCCTCGTGCCCGACGCCCTCGAGGATTTCGCGAAACTGCGCGAACATTCTCCCGTGCCCATTTCCGGAGGCGAGGTCCTGACCAGGCGACAGGCTTTCCAGCCTTTCCTCGAGGCTCGCGCCTTCGACATCATCCAGCCCGACGTGACCAAGGTGGGGGGGATCAGCGAGGAGCGCCGCATCGCCTGGATGGCGCAGGAACACGGCATCCGCTTCATTCCCCATGGATGGAACACAGCCGTCGGACTCGCCGCCGACCTTCACCTCGCCTCCGCCTTCCCCGGGACCGACCTCGTCGAGTATCTCACCGGCTCGCCCTTCATCGACGAGATCACCGCGGGAGGATGGTCGCTCGACGGGGAGGGCATGCTCGCCATTCCCGACACCCCCGGTCTCGGGCTCGAGCTGGATCCCGACGCGGTGGCGAAATACACGGGAGGAGCGCCCCTTCTCTGAGACGCGATCTGAGGTCTATTCGCGCCCTTTCACCTCTCCGAGCAGTTTCTCGAGGCGGGCGACCACCTCGGGTTCATCAACATAGCGGTTGAGGGTTTCCGAGGGATCCTCGCCGATGCGGTAGAGCTGTCCTTTCGGGCCTCCCTCCTTGGCCGGATCGAGGGCCTTGGGCTGGCTGAATCCGCCCGAACCGCGATGATCGGGAACGAGCTTCCACGGACCCTGACGAATCGCAAAAACACCGCTCAGGGAATGATGCACGGAAAACTCGCGCACGGGTTTCGCGGGCTTTTCCGCGAGGAGGGCGGGAAGGATGCTGACGCTGTCAGGTCCGGCTCCGGCGGGAAGTTCCACGCCGGTGATGGCGGCGGCGGTGGCGAGCAGGTCGGTCAACTCGACGAGCTCGGCGCTCACGGTTCCGGCCGGTGTCTTGCCCGGCCAGCGCACGATGAAGGGGACGCGATGGCCACCCTCCCAGATGTCGGCCTTGGTGCCCCGCATCCACAGGTTCCCCTGGTGGCCGAACTCCCGGATATGGGCGCCCCGACCGGAGACCTGGTAATGCTTCACGTCGTCCGCCTCCTTCGCGTCCCACCAGTGATAAAGTCCTCCGTTGTCCGAGGTGAAGATCACGAGGGTGTCCTCCGCGAACCCGGTGCGGTCGAGGGTCTCGAGGATGGCTCCGACAAAGGCGTCGGTCTCGACGACGAAGTCGCCGTACTCGCCCGCCTGGCTCTTCCCGCGATACTCCTGGTTCGTCACCACGGGCAGGTGCGGCGAGGTGAGGGGCGCGTAAAGGAAAAAGGGCTTCCCATCCCTGGCCGCAGCCCGAGCCTCGATGAAGGAAATCGCCTCCCCCGCGAGACGCGGCATGACCCCGCAGTTGGTGAAGTCGGGGGAGCGCAGCCCCTCGTCGGTGGCAAGGAAATTGGCGTCCCGGAGGCGATCCTGTTTCACGACGGGCAGGTGCAGGACCCGGTCATTCTCGAGGTAGCAGAAGGGCGGCATGTTGAGCGAGGCGGAGATGCCGAAGTAGCGATCAAATCCGAGCGCGACCGGTCCGCCGGAGAAACCCTTCGTGTAGTCGATATCGTAGCCGGGACGCACGCCCTTGTCCCCGCGGTCCGAGGACTCCGGAGTCCCGTCCGTCTTCGTCCATTGCAGGCCGAGATGCCACTTGCCGACGCAGGCCGTGGCGTAACCCCGCTCCTTCAGGAAGGACGCGACGGTGACGCGATCCGGTTCGATGAGCGGCGGACTGAAGCCGTCGAGCACGCCCGAGGTCATGCGCGTGCGCCAGGCGTAACGCCCCGTGAGCAGTCCGTAGCGGGTCGGGGTGCAGACCGCGGAGGGCGTGTGGGCATCGGTGAACCGCATCCCTTCGCTGGCGAGCCGGTCGGCATGCGGAGTCGGGATCTTCGAGTCCGGATTGTAGCAGGAGAGATCTCCCGCCCCGAGATCGTCGGCAAGAATGACCACGATATTGGGAGTTCCGGGCTGGTAGCTCTCCGCCTTCGCGAGCGGAGAAAGAAGGAGAAAAAGCACTCCGGAAAGAAAACAGCAGAAGCGGGGCGGGGCGGTCGGGATGAGCGGGGAAATCATGACATGGGAGGGTAAAGAACCCCCTCTCCCAGGTCAACGACAGGTATCCGCCGGGGCCACCGGACGCCCCCTCAAATCGCGTGAGAGATGTCCGACGGCACCGCCTCGAGGTCGTGGCAGGCGCGCACGAATCCGGCCGCGCTCCAGGCTTGGAAAAGCTTGCCCATGGGCCTTCCGGTGACGCCGTGATGCCATTCGTTGAATTCCCAGGCGTGGGTCTGCCCGAGCTGGCAGAGCCGGGCCAGTTTCACCAGTTCGCGCTGCGCGAGTTCGGGCATGCCGAGACGATGGATGAAACGCACCCACATCGACCCGATGAAGGGCCAGAGCCCGCCATTGTGGTAGTGGTTGGGCAGGTTGAGCAGGTTCACGGTGTAATACGACCGCCATTCCGGATCGCCCGCCTGGACGGGCGGATAGAGATTCTTGACCGGACCGGGATCGTTCACCCCACATCCCCAGAGGAATCTGAAGGTCATGAGGGCGCGCTCCTTGTCGAGCAGACCGGTGAGAAAGGCGAGGAGGTTGCCGCAGACATCGCAGCGCCAGCTGAAACTGAAAGGAGAGACCTGGGCGACAAGGTAACGCGCATCCCCGAGGGAGTACTGCGTGTCGGTGAAGGTGTAGCTCTCGCTGCCGTGTTCCTGCAGGGTCGAGGGCCAGAACGTCTTGAGGAACTTCTTTCGGACAAAGGCCGCATGCCTCCGGTATCCTTCCGCCTTCTCGTGATCGCCGAGGTTTTCGGCGAGCCTCACGTAGCAGTCGAGCGTCCGGTACCAGAGGACCTCGTCGTAGAGGACGTGGTAGCTGAAACCGAAGAGATCGGCCCAGTCGCTCGCCTCGGGAATCTCGAGGAGCCCGCAGCCATTCGAGTCGTGCGCACCGAGCCAGTCCATGGCCCGCTGCAGGTTCCCGGCATGGCGCTCGGCGAGGCTCCAGTCGTTGCGGGACTCACAGAGGTGAACGAGTCCGATGATGATCCACATGACACTGTCGATGCTGGCGATCCCCCCCACCCCCGCGTAGTCGGGTTCGCCCGACTCGATGCGGACGTTCGCGGGAATCTGCCCGGTCGGGCTCTGTTTGGAAAGCAGCGTCTCGAAGGTGTCGACCTGGGCGCGACGGATATCCTCGTCCTCGAGATCGAGGGTCCAGAGCGAAGTGATGGCCCCGTCGCGGGCCCAGACCGAGCGGTAGTTCACGTCCGTGCCGTAGACGGCGTTGTCGGCAAGGGAACAGGCGCTGAAGCCGCTTGGAGTGACGTTCTTCCTCACCGCCTCGATGGCGCGGAGGTAACCTTCGGCGAGAAGCTCGCGCTCTTCGGGATTGAGGGAGCGGTATTCTTCGGGTCGGAACAGGATCTTGGCCATGGGAAAGCGGGAATGATTCTCTCGGGTATCTCGACACTGGCGTTTCAACCGACGGAATCGGACAAGTCGTCGGGACCGGCATAGGCTCCCTTGTAACGCTCGAACAGTGCCAAGGTGCGTCGCGCAATGCCCGTCCAGCCAAATTGCCGGCGGGCGAAACGCGCGCCCTCGAGGGAAAGTCGCTCCCGGAGCTGCGGATACCGCATCGGCATTGCGAGCATCGCGGCGTATTCCTCGGGACGCTTCGGATCGGCGTAAAGAGCGTGAAGGCCGAACTCGATGGCCTCGTGCAGCCCCCCGTGCACGGTTACCACTGTCGGAGTGCCGCAGGCCATCGCCTCGATTGCCGTCATTCCGAAGGGTTCATAGCGGGAACACAGCGCGAAGACCCCGGCGGCGCGGTAGTGGTCGGGCATCTCTTCGTCGGCCACGTAGCCTCGCCAGCGGACGTGGCGCGAGACACCCAGGTCCGAACCGAGCCTTTTCCATTCCTCGACCCGTTCTCGGTCCCGATCCGAGCCCGCCCCCACCGCCAGCTGCAGGCGCGCCTTGGGAACCAGCCGTCGCAGGGCGGGAAGCGCGGCGATGAGCAGGTCGATTCCCTTGTTCGTGGCCGCCCGGCCCACGCAGTAGACATCGGTCGGGGAAAAACCAAGGCGTTCGCGGATCTCCGCGACCTTGGCGGGCTGGGCCGGAGTGAATCGCTGCTCGTCGATTCCGGGTGGAATCATCGTGACATGATCGGCGGGAATTCCGTAGTCCTTCCCAAGGATTTCCGCCTGCTGCTCGGTCGTCGCGATGATATGGTCGCAGTTGCGATAGGTGAGGAACTCCTTCTCGATGCGCTCGGCGAACCGGTAGACCTTCTCTCCGTCGCGGCCCGCTCCGCGCATGTCCTTCCGCTTCCACGAGCCGAGCGAATGGGGCGTGTGGACGTGGGGAATGCGCATTTCCTCGGCGATCCGCTGCCCCGCCCATCCCGCATCCCAGTAATGGCTGTTGACGACATCGTAGCGCAGGCGCCGCCGGTTCGCCTCGGCGAGGAAGTTGGTGACAAAATCGCGGAGGTGCTCGTGCATGTCCTCCTTCCGGATGAATTCCTTTCCTCCGAAGGGAATCCGCCAGACGCGCAGGTTCGGATTGATGCGGTCGAACTCGGGTTGCCTGCCGAAGCGCCGTGTCACGAGGTCGACCTTGTATCCAAGCCGGGCAAAACGCTTCGCAAGTTCGAGGACAAAGACCACCTGTCCCCCGGTGTCCGGTTTGCCCAGTTCGGGTTCCGCGCCGACATACCCGTGAATCGAGAGAAGAAGGAGATTGCCGTTGATTTGGTTCTTGTTAGCCATAAGTGGTCGTCGTCGCAGGCAGCGCCCCCCAGTGACGCAGCCCTTCCAGGATCCCGGCGGCACGGGGCGCACGGGCGAAGAAGGTCCTCCCGGGGTCGGCCGCCTCGATCAGTTCGCGCCGGGCATTGCCGACGGCGATGGCCCGACCGGCCACCGCGAACATGGAGAGGTCGTTGCCGGAATCGCCGGCCACGATGAGCCGGTCCGGATGGATGCCAAGGGCCCCGGCAACAAAAAGGGTCGCGGCTCCTTTGCCCGCCTCCGCGGGAATCACGTCGAAGTCGCTCGCTCCCGAAGCGATGACCCGGGTTCCAGGAGCCGCTTCGAGAATCCTCTCCGTGACCTCCTCCCAGCGATCGCCTGGCACGGCGTAACTCGCCTTGAACGGGGTCTGCATCTCGTCCGGATGCGGCACGAACCCGCCTGCCCGAAGAATGGCATCGACCGGGCTCCGTTCCCAGCCACGGAAACGATCGGTCCACTCCCTGCAGGGAACCCCCTCGAATTCGATCTCGGTTCCCAGGGCCGTCACCACTCCGGCGATAGCAAGCTCGCCGGGAAACTCTTCCATCGTTCGCGCCACGCTTCCACGCGGGCGGCTCGAGTTGAGCACGACCCTGACCGGGCCGCTGGCTCTCGCGAAATCGAGCAGGGAAGCCGGGTCACCAGCAAGGGTGTCGTCCACGTCCGTGACGAGCAACCATGGCGATGATTCCGGAAACCCCATCTCTTCGCGCCCGAATGCGCGATCGTGGCTCCACTGCCGTTCGGTGATCGCGCTGGCTGCGATCAGCCTAGCACAACTTCACGAAATGCGCGAACCGGCACCCCCGATTTCCTCCCCAGCCCCGGTGCCACGGGGAAAGAAAAGTCACTTAGACTTTTCCTTCTCCTTGCCTTTACCCTTCCCCTTCTGGCCGTTCCAGAACGCTTCCGCATCCTCGAGCGGACCGGCCATGGGCGGCGTCTCGTAAAACTTGCCGTCTTCGATGAGTCGGGGATCCCCGGTGCGGGAAAGCTCGTCCATGAGCTCCTTCTCCAGGGAAGCTTTCACCTCCGCGTAGGCCGGATCCTCCGCTAGATTGGTGGTTTCGTGAGGATCCTTCTGCAGGTCGTAGAGCTCGTATTTCGGGCGTTTCCCGTAGACCCACTCGAAGTGCTCTCGCCATTCCGGGGTGTTCCGGGCCCCGACCATCCAGGCCTTCGTCGGCCCGGCGTCCTCGTCGGGAAGGGTTACGCGGGTCTCGTTCTCGAGTTCGTCGACGCTGGGGTCTTCGCTGCTGTCGAGGCGGTAGGGATCACCCATGGGGTAGCGATCGGGACGGAAATTGACGATGAGGACATGATCGGCGGTACGGATGGCGCGCTGCGGGTAGGGCGTGTAGTCCGACCTCGCGATCTCGACGTGTCTCTCGCGCCCGGTGAAAACCCTCGTGCGGGTCTCGTCGACAAGGCCGCTCTTCTCCGATTTCAAGGTTGGCCAGAGACTGCGTCCGGTCATGACCTTCGGCGCCTTCAATCCCGCCGCCTCGAGAATGGTCGGGGCCAGGTCGGTGAGCGAAGCGAAGTCGTCGACAACACGCCCGCCCCTCACGCCCGGACCGGTAATGGACAGGCAGACATTCGTGCCGAAGCCGTAGAGATTGCATTTCCCATGGGGGAAACCGGGAGCTCCGTGATCGCCGCTGATGACGATGAGGGTGTTCTCCTTTTCCCCCCGCTTCCCGAGTTCCTCGAGCAGCACGCCGATTCCCGCGTCCCAGGCCTTGATCTCACCGAAATAATCGGCGAGGTCCTCGCGGACCTCCGGCACGTCGGGCAGGTAGGGCGGCATCTTGCCCTTGAGCAAATCGGGATCGATGCCCCACAGGGCTTTTCCGCTCCCCTTGATCCACTTGCGGTGCACATTGGTGGGCCCGAACCAGTAGGTCCAGGGAGCATCCCCCTTCCTCGCATCGAGGAAATCCGCGAAATTGCCCCGCGATTCCTCCAGCAACTCGGCCTTGGCTTCCTCGGGAGATTTGCCCGCCGCGATCGACTTGGTCGCGTTCTGGGAGAACTGGTTGAACTTCCCGCCCCGCTTCCCGAAGTTCTGTTCTTTCGTGAAGGGAGAGTTCGCCGGCGTCCCCGGTCCCCATACCTTGTGGGTGTAGCCGATGTGGTACCCGGCGTCCTGCAGCAGCAGGGGATAGCTCGGGAGGGAGGCGTCCCAAACGGCTCCGCGAAGGATCGAACCCGTGTTCGTTCGCCAGAAATGTTGTCCTGTCAGGAGCGCGCTGCGGCAGGGAGTGCAGGATGGAGCGCTGACATGGGCGTTCCGGAAAAAGACCCCCTCCTTCGCGATCCGGTCGAAATTCGGCGTCTCCACGACATCGTTGATCGTGCCCGGCCCCTCGGTCTCGCGGAGGATGGAGGCATATCGTCCCCAGTCGTCGGCGAAGAGGAAAAGGATGTTCGGCTTGGCGTCGGCCGCGGACGAAAACGAGAGCCGGAGGGCAAACGCGAGTGAGAGGAGGAGGATCTGTTTCATCTGGGAATGGCGGCTCATTTTGCCTTGGCTTTCTTTTTACCCGGTTTCGCGCCGGAAGTTGCACCCGGATTCGCCTGGATGAAGGCCTTATCGAGGGCCTCGGGCCGTGCGCCGGAGTAGAGGTCCAGCACCGCCTGCAAACTCGCGCGCGCAGGCGGAGACGAATCGGACGCGAGCGGTTCGCCTTCCTCGAAGGGATCGGCGGCGAGATCGTAGAGACGACCGTCGCGATAAAGTTTGTGAGTGTGGTCGAAGGCGTATTCCTTCACCGTGAGGTCCGGCTTCTGCCTCGGCGAATACCACAGGTAAAGGGCGTCGCGCGGGTTCCCCTTCTCGCCCCTGATCTGCGGCAGGAAGCTGAATCCGTCCCGGCTCTCCGGCGCGGCAACTCCCGCCGCCTCGCAGAGAGTGGGGAGAAAGTCGACCACGCCGACAAGATCCTCGCAAACACGCCCTTCCTTGATCACCGCCGGCCAGCTTGCAATGAGCGGCACATGACTGCCCCGCGCCGTCGTCGTGCCTTTTCCTCCGCGGTAATCGCCCCCCTTGAAGCGGCTGGTCACGGTGGAATGGGTGCCGTTGTCGCCAAGGAAGAGGAGGAGGGTGTTGTC
>JAGRPC010000220.1 GCA_020439925.1 Verrucomicrobiia bacterium
AGGCTCGGAGTCAGGTTGGTCGTCGCGGACGCGATCGGAGGCGACGCTCTGAAGCCACTGCCCCAGATCGAAACGAACCGCAGGGCGATGATCCTCTACACCAGCGGCACCACGAGCCGGCCGAAGGGGGTTGTCACCACCCATGCGAACATCCAGGCCCAGATCGAGAGCCTCGTCGAGGCCTGGGAATGGAACGAAGAGGACCGCATCCCCATGTTTCTCCCGCTGCATCACATCCATGGCATCATCAACATCACGGGCTGCGCGCTGTGGAGCGGCGCGTTGGTGGAGCCGTTCCCGCGCTTCGACCAGGGAGCGATCCTCGATCGCGTGCGCGCGGAGGCCTACACGCTCTTCATGGCCGTTCCGACGATCTACGTGAAACTCATCCAGGCCCTCGAGGGTGCGAGCGAGACGGATCGCGCGGCCATCGTGGCGGGATTCAGGAAGATGCGGTTGATGGTCAGCGGTAGTGCCGCCCTCCCCGCCAGCGTTCACGAACAGTGGTCCGCGCTCACCGGCCAGGAATTGCTTGAGCGTTACGGCATGACCGAAATCGGTATGGCGATTTCCAATCAGTATCGCGGCGAACGGCGGCCGGGCGCGGTCGGCGCGCCGCTGCCGGGCGTCGAAATCCGCCTCAAGGCCGAGCAGGGCCCCGTCATCACCGTCGAGGATGAACCGGGCGAGATCCAGGTGCGAGGCCCGGGGGTGTTCCAGAGCTATTGGAACCGCCCCGAAGCCACGGCAGAGACCTTCGAAGACGGGTGGTTCCGCAGCGGTGACATGGCCGTGAGGGAGCGCCGTTACTATCGCATCATGGGTCGCCTGAGCGTCGACATCATCAAGAGCGGTGGCTACAAGCTCAGTGCCCTCGAAATCGAGGCCGCACTGCTCGATCATCCCCACATCGCCGAGTGCGCCGTGATCGGTCTGCCCGACGATACCTGGGGCGAAGCCGTGTCGGCGGCCTGCGTCTTGAACGACGGTGCCAGCCTCGACCTCGCCAGCCTGCGAGACTGGTGCAAGGGCCGCCTCTCCGTCTACAAGATCCCCCAACGCCTCGAGGTCGTGGCCGAACTGCCACGCAACGCCATGGGCAAGGTGACCAAGCCGGCGGTGCGGACCTTGTTTGAGAAATGAAAGCCGCGGCCTGCCTGTAGTGTGCTGTCATGGTTGGAGGGATCCGGGCCGACGACGTGCCGCCCCTGCCCGACGGAGCGACGCTTGCCTTCGAGGAAGACTGGACCTCGGGCGCCATCGATCCCGCCCGCTGGTACGCGTTGCGGAAGCAATGGGGCGCGGGCAATCACGGGGTGGTGCCGGAAAACGTCGGCATCGCGCGGGAGGAGGGTCGCTTCGTCCTGCAATGCCTGGCGCATGGCGATGACTACGACGGAACGGTCACCGGCCAGTGGGGGAAGAAGACCCGGGTGGGCGGCGTGCTCGTCACCAGGCAACATTTTGGATCGGGACGTTTCGAGGTGCGAATGAAAATCGGCACCCCGGAGCAGGCGCATCCGGCGGGCTGCGTGCCGGCGATCTGGACCTACGGCTACCGCGCCGTCCGCGTTGCCGAGAATCTCGCGGCTGGCTTCACGGACACCCAGCCTCTCTACCATCCCTATTTGCAGGAATGGGGACCAGGAAACTGCTTTTACTGGTCGGAAATCGACTTTCCGGAATTCGGCAAGCAAGGCGAGTTCGAACGACCGATGTACAACACCTTCCTCAACAAACAGCACGACAGCCTCACCTACCCGGTGCACGGCGCGGCCGACGGCCAGTGGCACACCTGGATCACCGATTGGCACACGGAACTGGTGCCCATCGACGGCGTGACGGACTCGCAGGTTTCCGAGGCCGAGGGTTTCCACTGGGTGAACACAAAGGAGGTGCCCTACGACCGCTACTGGGGAAACCCCTTGAAGAAACTCGGCCCGGGTCGCTACGCGGTCTACGCGGGAAGGGTCGCGCGCCATTGGGTGGACGGGAAACTTGTCGGCGAGAACACCCGGTTCGTTCCCAGCATGGGCGCCCAACTGAACCTGGGGGTCTGGCTCCCCGACTGGGCCGGCCCGGCGAAATGGAAGGAGGTCCAAATCCGATTCGACCGCATCCGCATCTGGCAATTCAACGACCCCGGTGACGTGAAAGGGATCCTCAGGGACCACATCGACGACAACTTCGATGTGGCGGGGAATCCGGTGAAGTGAGGACGCGTGGCGGGCGGTCAGGACGGTGGCAGCTCCTTGACGAAGACATTCCGGAACTCGACGGCGTCCTTGTNNTGATTCTGCAAGGTGATCGGTCCCTTGGCGGGGATGTCCTTGATGCGCGCCCCGTGGATCACCGGGGTGCCGTTGAGAGAGACATCGACACGATCGCCTCGCAGGGTGATGACAAAGCGATTCCATTCGCCAGGTCCCTTGTCGGCGCGGACGGAGGGCATGGTTTTCAGGCGTTCCTCCTTCGTGGTGTCCATGTCCTTGAACTTCGTCCCGACCTCACCGCTGCCGCAGGGCTGGCACCAGAGGTTCACCTGGGCGAGCCGGGCGCCTCGCAGGAACACGCCGCTGTCGCCCCAGGTGAGATTGTCCTTCATGATCGTCTTGCCTTCGGCATCCGTGTGGAAGGTGCCGTCATCCTGGAGCCACTGATGCGGTCGGACGTGCGGTTCGCCGGTGAGGCGCCAGTCGATCATCAGCGTGAAATCCTTGAAGGACTTCGTGGTGGAGAGGTTGTAGTCCTTCCCTTTCACCCGCGGAGGTTCGTCGGTGCGCAGGCGAATGACGCCACCGGCGATTTCCCAGACGCCATCGAGGTGCTCGGGATGATCCCAGTTTGCCCACGTC
>JAGRPC010000221.1:0-1862 GCA_020439925.1 Verrucomicrobiia bacterium
GACGGGTCCATGAACCTCACCGTGACCTTCGCGCCCGGCACCGACCTCGACACCGCGAACGTCCTCACCCAGAACCGCGTCGCCGTGGCCGAGGCGCGCCTGCCCGAGGAGGTGAAGCGCCAGGGAGTCACCGTGAAGAAACAAAGCACCGACGTGGTCATGTACGTGGGGTTCTCCTCGCCCGGCGGCACCTGGGATGACAATTTCCTCAGCAACTTCGTCAACCAGCGCATCAAGGACGAGATCGCCCGCGTCCCCGGGGTCGGCAATGTCCAGGTCTTCGGCGCGGGACAGTTCTCCATGCGGCTCTGGCTCGATCCGCAGAAGCTCCGCACCTACGGACTCACCTCCGGCGACATCGTCGACGCGGTGCGCCAGCAGAACGTTCAGGTCGCGGGCGGGCGCGTCGGCGGAGCCCCGGCCGAGGAGGGAGTCGCCTTCGAATACACCGTCAACGTGCCCGGACGCCTCGCCGACGCGCCCGACTTCGAGAAGATCGTCGTGAAGACTTCCGACGACGGCCGGGTCATCCGCCTGCGCGACGTCGCGCGCGTCGAGCTCGGCGCGGACAGCTACAGCCTTTCCTCGCAGCTCAACGGCGAACCCTCCGCGACCATCGCCATCTACCAGATTCCCGGCTCGAACATCATCGCCGTGGCCGAAGGCATCGCGGCGAAGATGGAGGAACTGCGCCCCTCCTTTCCCGAGGACCTCGTCTCCACCGTCATCTACGACAACACCGACATCATCCGCGCCTCCATCGCCGGGGTCGTCGAGACGCTCTTCGAGGCCCTCATCCTCGTCGTCCTCACCGTCTTCCTCTTCCTCCAGAACTTCCGCGCCACCCTCGTGCCGCTCGCGACCATCCCGGTCTCGTTGATCGGCACCTTCGCCGTGATGCTCCTGCTGGGGTATTCACTCAACCAGCTCACCCTCTTCGGTCTCGTCCTCGTCATCGGGATCGTCGTCGACGACGCCATCGTCGTGGTCGAAAACACGACCCGCTGGATCGAGGAGGGGCTCAGCCCACGGGAGGCGACGGAAAAAGCCATGCTCGAGGTGAGCGGCCCCGTCGTCGCGACGACCCTCGTCCTCCTCGCCGTCTTTGTGCCCACCCTCGCCATGGGCGGCATCACCGGCACGCTCTTCAAGCAGTTCGCCGTGACCATCTCCATCGCCACGGTCTTCAGCTCGATCAACGCCCTCACCCTCAGCCCGGCCCTCTGCGCCCTCCTCCTGCGCAAGCAGAAGGAACCGCGCGGCCTCTTCCGCCTCTTCAACCGGGGACTCGACAAGGTCACGGGCGGTTACCTCGGCGTCACCCGGCTCGCCATCCGCCGCGCCGCCCTCGCCGTGATTCTTTTCCTCGGACTCGCGATCGGTTCCGTGATCGGACTCGGCAGCCTGCCCACCGGCTTTGTCCCGCAGGAGGACGAAGGTTATTGCATCGTCAACGTGCAGCTCCCCGACGGCGCCTCGCTCCAGCGCACCCGCGCCGTGCTCAACGAGGTCAATGCCCTCGTCAAGGAGACCCCGGGCGTCGCCGACTTCCTCACCATCGCCGGTTACGGGCTCATCGACGGAGCTGCGAGCTCGAACACCGGCTTCCTCGTCGTCACCTTCAAACCCTGGGACGAACGCAGCGATCCCGCCCTGCATCAGTCGGCCCTCATCCGCCGCATCAATGGGAAACTCGCCCGCTTCGACCAGGCCATGGCCTTCGCTTTCCCCATGCCCTCCCTCCCGGGCGTCGGCACCTCCGGAGGTTTCACCTTCATGCTGCAGGACCGCGCCGGCGTCGGCTTCGAGCAGTTGCAGCAGGTCGCCCAGGAACTCATCGAGGACGGCAACGCCCAGAGCGG
>JAGRPC010000221.1:1999-17995 GCA_020439925.1 Verrucomicrobiia bacterium
AACGACTTCACCCTCTTCGGCCGCATCTTCAAGGTCTACGCCCAGGCCGACGCGCCCTACCGCGCCGATCCCGCGTCCATCCGCAAGCTCGAGCTGCGCGGCGCCTCGGGCAAGATGATCCCCCTCGGCTCCCTCGCGAGCGTCGAGGAAACCTTCGGACCCCAGACCGTGACCCGCTTCAACCTCTATCCCTCGGTGAAGATCCTCGGCCAACCCGAGGGCGGCTTCAGTTCCGGCGAAGCCATGACCATCATGGAGGACATGGCCGCGCAAAAGCTGCCCGAAAGCATGGGTTACAACTGGTCCGAACTCTCCTTCCAGGAGAAGATGGCGACGGGCAGCACGGGGCTCATCTTCCTCTTCTCCATCATCCTCGTCTACCTCGTCCTTTCCGCCCAGTACGAAAGCTGGACCATCCCCATCTCCGTCGTCCTCTCCGTGCCCACCGCCCTCCTCGGGGCGTATCTCGCGATCTCGTGGCGCGGCATGGAAAACAACGTCTACACCCAGATCGGCATCGTCCTCCTGATCGGGCTATCGACGAAGAGCGCCATCCTCATCGTCGAGTTCGCCAAGGTGCTGAGGGAGGAGGGCAAGAGCGTCCTCGAGGCGGCGATGGAGGCGACCAAGCTGCGGTTCCGCGCCGTGATGATGACGGCCCTGTCGTTTATCCTCGGGGTGATCCCGCTGCTGATCGCCAGCGGGGCCGGGTCGGAGAGCCAGAAGGTGATCGGGACGGCCGTGTTCGGGGGGATGATTGCGGCGACGTTCCTGAGTCTGGCGGTGGTGCCGATGTTGTACTATGTGGTGCAGACCTTGGTGGAGAGGGTGGGGGGGAGGAAGCTCGACTGATCAAATCGCTGACCCGCACGATCTGGCGGGACGACTTCGAGAACTTTGGACCAGATCGGTGGACCGCGGCATCGAACACCCTCCGACCGGGCCTTCGGAGGGAAGGGAGCCGAGGGGATGAAAAAGGAAATTCCTAGCAGTCAGTCAGAGGTCCTGTACACGTTGCCTTTTCAATTCATGGGTTCACCAGAAGAAAGACTGGCCGAAGCACTCTACGCGAAACTCTGGAACCATACGGATGCGCTGGCTGACAGGGCCTTGGCGGAAGATCCCGACTCCGCGATGGGAATTTACGCCAAAGGCTTGATGAAGCTCAGGGAACGCGAATTCCACGAAGGAGAGCGGTTGTTCAAGAAGGCTCTTGGAATCGATCCTCACCATCAAAGCGCCCGTCTCGCGCTCGCGTCCTGCCATCATGTGGAGGGTCGATACGAAGAAGCGGAAGAGCTCGCCATGGGAGTGCTCAGCGAAAATCCCGAGTTCATCGATTGCCACGTCTTTGTTTCCTGGCTCCTCGCGAAATCCCGCCAAGTGGAAAAAGCGAGAGCGGCGGTGACCGAACTTCGGGCCCTGGACCCGAGAAGCCCTCATGCGATCGAGATAGAGATTTATCTTCGGCGCTGCGTTGAAAAACGGAAAGACCACGAACGGCTCTGCCAAGAGTTATTGGCTCTCGATCCGAACAATTTCCTGGCACACTTTGGATTGGCCGAAGTGTGTTTTCTTCGGAACGATTTTCAACATGCCGAAGAACACATTCGCACCGCGCTGGCAATCAAACCAACCCCCGAGGCTGAACGGATGCTGCGGATCATCGAGTATCGCCGGAACAGGTGGGGCTACTTTCCGCTCCTTTTTCTCGCGATCCAATTGAAGCTCCGACGATTGTTTTTCGCGGGGGAAATCCGACGACGCGGACGCGAGCCGAAATTCGATCGTTAGACCAGGGGCATCGACCCCCTCTCCGCCCTTGGGCTTTCGGCGCGGTCACGGGGTCAGGCAACCTTTCGTGACAAAACCCACCCAGTCTCCCCTCTGCCGGGAGGAACGAGCGGTAGCGGAGGTGAACGGAAGGCCCCTCCGGAAGACTTCACTGGAAACCCCACCTGGTTTCGAAGCCAAAACCAAGCGGCAGCGGGAACCCAAACCCGGAGCACGCGATGTTTCGTCCGGTTGGGGAAGGAAGGCCGATTCTTCGGGGAAGAACGTTGACTCCGCGGCCGGATTCGGACGATCCTTGATCGCGATGGACCTGCCCCTCTACCTCCCCGCGAAGCCCCACCGACCCCGGGCCTTCGGTGAGAAGAACCGGAGTGAAACGGAGGTAGCCTGTCTATGGGGCAGGAGCGAAAAGTCAAAGACGAGGGGATGAAAAACGAAATTCATGACAGGCAGTCATTCGGGAATCCCGGGGTTCCCGGGAGTCTCATGAAGTTAAAGGGACAGACAATCAACTGTTTACCCGGTAGCAAAAACCCCCGATCTTCCAACGAATCCGCCCCCGTTTCGCCCCTTCCACTCCCGTCACCGATAACCGCCCTTCCCACCATGCGCACCGCCCGCCTCCTCGGAACCGGCCGATCCTTTTACCACGTCATGTCCCGCGTTGTGGACCGGCGGATGGTCTTCGAAGACAAGGACAAGGAGATCTTCCGCAAGATCCTCCGCAACCAGGAGGCTTTTTCGGGGGTACGGATCGTGACTTACTGTCTCATGTCGAATCACTTCCACCTGCTCCTGGAAGTGCCGGACCGGGAGACTCTCGCTCCCCTCGACGAGGAGGGTTTGCTCGCGGTGCTTCCCTTGCTCTACGAAGGTCACGTCGTGGAAGGCGTGGAGCAGGAATTGGAACGCGCCCGGGCCGCCGGAGACGAGCACTGGCACCGCGAAATCCTCTCCCGCTACGAACGCCGTCGCGGGGATCTCGGGCTTTTTCTGAAAGAAGTGAAACTGCGCATCACCTTCCACATGAACAAACGCCTCGGCCGGACCGGGACGCTCTGGGAAGGACGCTACAAGAGTGTTCTGGTCGAGGACAACGAACAAGCCTTGCTGACGATCGCGGCCTACATCGATTTGAATCCGATCCGGGCGGGGATCGTGTCGTCTCCGGAAGACTACCGCTGGTGCGGCTACGCCGAGGCCGTCGGGGGCGGACGGCGTGCCCTGCGGGCGCGCGAAGGTTTGGGTTTGATGTTGGGTGAGGCCCTGCAGGATCCCGGTTTCCGCCAGGATTGGAGACGGACCGCAGCGCGCTACCGCGTCTTCCTTTACCTGGACGGACAGCAAATCGCGGGAGATCCGGAGCGGGGTCAACCCGGCCGTCGCGGAATGAAGGCGGAGGTCGTCGATGCGGTCGTCGAGCAGGGCGGGGCGATGCCGGTGCATCGGGTCCTGCGTCACCGCGTGCGATACTTCTGCGACGGTGCTGTGCTGGGCACGGCGGAATTTGTGAACGCGATTTTCGAGCGCGAGCGGTCGCAGCGAAACCGATTCGGCGGGGGAACGGGGTCAGGCGACCAATATCCAATTTCACGCCCCCTCCACCGGCGACCAATCCCCGCTGATCTCCGTCGTCCCATCCAAGAACCGCGCCCGGTATTCGCGCACTTGGGGCTGTCCTCGTACGGCGAGGGGGCGGGTGTCCCGAAAGGCCCGGCTGCCGAGGATGCCGATCTCCTCCCAATCGCCCTGGCCGCGGCGCCTCTCGACAAGCGATTTTGCGGAACAGGCAAGTAATGCGCGAATTCTGTCCTGTCGCGGAACGGGATGGGTTCTCCGGCTACTCTCTCGCAGTGCGCACGGCGTATTCGGTTCAAAATTCGCTCTGGCGTCGCTTGTGGCTAGGAGGCGGGGCATTTCTTTGGATCTTCCCCCGACTCGCGATTCTTGATCTTCTTGAGCTGCTCCGCGGCGGCCACGATCGGGTCAACTGTTCGCAGGTCTTTTCCGTCTTCCTCGACAAGGAAGATCCGAGCAAGGAGTCCAGCCATGGCCGAAGCTGACGTCAAGAGTAAAGATTTAGGCGACAGCCGCGCGAAGCGACTGCCGCCTTGGATCAATATAGCAGAGTCACTACAATGCTGATGATCCCAACAGCAATTCCCACCAGGGTAACAAGCGTATTCACACGTGTTACTTGAATGGAGTAGCGCCTTTTTTGACTTACACCCTTCATACTTCAGGTTTCATCCTGAGCGACCAATTCAGGCCGTTCCCTTGAACCACTGAAGTGTGAGCCTCGTTCTTTTTGGTGCACGGTTCCCACACTACGCGAGCAGTTTACACCGTGCAGCTCTTCCAATCCAAACGAGACCGGATGCGCGCAGCAGTTCGAATGAAACATTAAACTCAAGTACGTCAACAGATGAAGCGAGGAGAATGATCCAGGCAGCATTCGGTGCCCTCCCCCTACGGCGAAACCGTCACCCCCTCCACTGGCGACCAATCGCCGCTGATGTTCTAGGTCCCATCAAAGAACCGCGCGCGGTATTCGCGCACTTCGGGTTGGCCGCGGACGGTTTAAGGGAAACGGGGTCAGATAACATGAAAGAGAGCTGGATCGGGCGTCGAGGGCGGATTTACCCTCGAGTCGATGAAAACTCACACCCCATCCAGCTCCGATCTCATGTTATCTGACCCGGTATCTGCGAATACGTGCGCGAGGGCTGTGTGAGTGCCTTCATGATCGCGATACCCTTGGAAGGTCGTCGGGAAGTTTTCGTCGGGCCGGAAGGAAGACGCACCGCCATCGACTACGCTCTGGCACTTCGTCACCTCGCCGAGATCATCCACCCCGGCGCCGAGCGCATCGTCCTGGTTCAGGACAACCTCAACACCCACGGGGTCGCCTCCCTCTACGAAGCCTTCCCGCCGGAGGAAGCACGTCGTCTTGCCTCGCGCTTCGAAGTTCACTACACTCCCAAACACGGAAGCTGGTTGAACATTGCGGAGATCGAAATCTCAGTTCTCACGAGAGCTTGCCTCAGCCGCCGCATCCCATCACCGGAGTTCTTCCGTGCAGAAATCTCCGCATACCTCGCCCGAAAGAATACCGATCCATCCCCAACGCGCTGGCGCTTCACTTGTGTAGACGCAAGAATCAAGCTCGCTTCACTTTATCCACAAATTAAAGGCTGACGGACTACTAGCAGTCAGTAAGAGATCTCCAATCGACACCAAGCCCCGGTTAACCTAATATCCACCCATGAAGCCGCGCCGCTTTGGCCTGTTTGCCTGCTTCCTCGTAGCCCTCCTACCGTCGAGTTTGCGAGCGCAGGCCTTGTTGATCAACAATCTTAGCAGAGTCCAGAGCGCTGGAACGCCACTTGATGCCCCCGGTCTCGTCTCGGCCCAGGCGTTTACGACAGGGCCTGTCGAATCACAGTTACACTCCATTAGGGTAAGTTTGGTGCTCTACGAGGCCAGCCAAGTCTCAGTGAAGCTCTGGTCGGGACCTGACGATATTCCGATCAGCTTGGTCGAGGATCTCGGGACAATATTCGATGCCCCTTTGGGGTCGAGCATCGTCCTTTTCACCTCAACGGGGCGGCCTCAGCTCGCCCCGAACACCCGCTACTGGGTGTCGGTGGCTAATCTTTCGGGCAACTTCGACTGGAACCGGACATCCTTGACGGCAAACGGTGGCAATGAGGGAAGTTTCGAGAATCTTTCCCGCCAATCCGCCAACGGAGGCGCGACCTGGCCGAATGAAGGGATGTCGGACGAACACCATAAGGTCGCGGTCTATGGCACACTTTTCCGCCCGGGCAATATCGATACAAGCTTCGGAGCGGATGACAAGGGCACCAATACCAGTGTCACCTCTATCGCGGTGCAGCCCGACGGGAAGATCTTGCTCGGAGGGATATTCACCACAATCTCAGATGGCAACGCTACCCACAACCGAAGCCGAATCGCCCGTCTCAATCCCGACGGTAGTGTCGATACAACCTTTGGTGCCGAAGGATCGGGCTTAAATGGCAGCGTTTGGTCGGTCGCGTTGCAGCCCGACGGGAAGATCCTCCTCGGGGGCAGTTTCTCCACTTTTTCTGACGGCAACGTCACCCACGGTCGGCTACGAATCGCCCGTCTCAATTCCGACGGCACCCTCGATATGAGCTTCAATCCTGATGTCGAGGGAACGAATTCGTTCATCAGTGCCCTTGCGGTCCAAGCGGATGGCAAGGTCCTCATCGGCGGCGATTTCACCGGCGTTTCCGACGACACCGGTAGCCACAGCCGGCTTCGCATTGCGCGACTCAACGCGGATGGCACCGTCGACGCAACTTTCGGCGCTGATGGCTCAGGCGCGGACAGTTCCATCTTATCCATCGCTGCCCAAACTGACGGCAAGATCCTGCTTGGAGGCGAATTCACCACCGTCTTCGATGCCAATGGTAACTTCAACCGCAGCCGCATCGCGCGTCTCAACTCGGACGGCACCGTCGACACGGCCTTCGGTGCGGACGGCCGCGGCGCCGACAACAGCATATGGTGCGTCACGTTGCAGGCTGACAATAAGATCTTACTTGGCGGCCGATTCTCAACTATTAGCGACGGCACCAGCGTTCACACTCGCAGAAGCATCGCCCGCCTCAATGCCGACGGAAGCGTCGACAGCAGCTTCGGCTCTGCTGGAACTGGAGCCAACCTTTTTGGGGATGCTGTCGCAATCCAGGCGGACGGCAAGATCCTCATTGGAGGTGTCTTCTCCTCCGTCACTGGCGGCAATGGCTCCTACAACCGGCTTGGGATCGCCCGTCTCAATGCCGACGGCAGCATCGACGCGAGCTTCGGTACCGATGGGAAAGGTGTTAACCTTATTGTCCGCTGCCTTGCCATCCAGTCCGACGGGAAAATCCTGATCGGGGGCGATTTCTCCACCGTGTCGGGCGCCACAGACACTCGAAACCGGGCCAACATCGCCCGCCTCGAAAACGGGGTTGCGATCTCGCAGGTCTCTCTGCCGGACCTCACCCGTGTCCAATGGCTACGCGACGGCACCACGCCAGAGGCGATGAGAGTCACGGTAGAGGTTTCGACGGACAATGGCTTCAATTACGCCTTTCTCGGCAATGCTTCCCGAATCGCCGGCGGCTGGGAATTGAGTGACGTAGAGGTGCCCCGCGTCCGCGTCCTCCGGCTCCGCGCCTTTATTTCCGGCACCACCGGCTCGGGCATCATCGAGGCCCTCGACAGCGTCAGCTACTCACGCCCACCCAGCTTGACCCTGCGCGGCAAAAGCAAACTCATCACCAGCAAGGGCCGCCTCACTCTCGCCGGCACGGCGAGCGATCCCGACGGCGACCTGGCCGCGGTGCGTTACAAGGATAGCGGCGGCAAATGGCTCACGGCAACCGGCACCGCGAACTGGACGGCGAAAGCGAAGCTGAAGCCGGGCCGCAACAAGATCCTGATCGCGGCCTACGATTCGCGAAACGTGGCCTCGGCGATCGCGTCGGTGAAGGTGAAGCGGCGGTGAGGGAAGCTCTCCCACCGGCAAGCCCCGACTTGCGCTCCTCGCTCCCCTTCCCCATACTCCCGGCGTGATTCTCGATGTGCGCCGTGGGGGTGTGACAGTTTATCCGATATCACCCGCATGTGCGCCGTGGGGGTCACGGCAACATCTCTCGACTAACTCAAGCGAGTCCACCCCAATTTCTCCCTCACCCCGGAACCGTCCCCACAGAGGAAACGGGGTCAGATAACCTGAAAGAGAGCCGGATCGGGCGTCGAGGGCGGACTTACCCTCGAGTCGAGGAAAACTCACACCCCATCCAGCTCAGATCCCATGTTATCTGACCCGTTTATGCCTGACCCGTTTATGCCCCGGATGCTTCCGCCCCCTTCTTCGCCCTTTTGCCCCCTTCCATCTCCACTGCCCCGCCTGCGGGGCAAGCAACGGTCGGGCTTCGTCGTGGGGCGCTTGAACCGGCCGGTGAATCAAGGGTGTGTTCGAAAACCGGGATGGACGCGGATTTTGAAAGCTTGGTTGGAAAGTCGGGCCCCGCAAGCGGGGCTGGTGCTGGAAAACCGCGGCCGTTTTCCCGCCTGGCAGCGTTGCTCCCCGCTCACAGGGACAGCCCCGCTCGCTCGTCGCGTCTCGCCAGACGGAAAAGCGGCTCGCGCCGCGCCTCACCCCGGTGGTCGAACACACCCTGGGAACCCTTGGCATGGGCTTGCATCCCGGGCTTGATCGCGGCTCGGGGTTCGATAGGCTTGGATTCTGCAATTGCATGGATCGGGTGTCCGATCGGGGCATCAAGCCCGCCTTGACCCTCTCGTTCTATGCCAAATTCATGCGATTTGGAAGTAAGATCCCCCGGAATCGAGGGAATCCCCTGATATGAAGACCTCCTCGTTTTGTGAATGTTCCGCCTCCGCGATCTTCTTTTCCGGCATCCTTTCCCTGTTGCCGGCCACTCGAGCCTTGGGGCAGTGGGAAACGCTTCACGGTGCCCGCGCGGTGATCGGCCAGGCCGATTTCGACTCCACCGGCAGCGGGCTGAGCCAGGCCGGCTTGGACCATCCCAACGACATCGCGGTGGACCCCGGCACCGGAAAAATCTTCGTCGCCGACGGGGACAACTACCGGGTCCTGCGGTTTGCCTCGCCCGCCGCCATGGCCTGTGGCGCCCCGGCGGAAGCCGTCTTCGGACAAGCGGACTTTGAAAGCGAAGCCAACAGCGCGACCGCCGAAGGCCTCGGTTACCCGAACGGCATCACGGTCGACAGCGCCGGAAATCTCTGGGTCGCCGATGGTGATTTCCACCGTGTTCTCCGCTACGCGGCGGCGTCGACCAGGGATAGCGGCGCCGCGGCCGACCAAGTTCTGGGACAAGCCGATTTCACGGGCACCGCCGTCAATCGCGGAGGATCGGTGACCGCCGGCAGCCTCAATTCGCCCTTCGATGTGGCGGTGGAACCGGACGGCACCGTCTGGGTGGCCGACGGCGGCAACCATCGCGTCCTGAGGTTCAACAACGGCATCGGCAAGGGAAACGGAGGCAGCGCCGACGGGGTGCTGGGACAGGCCGACCTCACGAGCAACGTGAACCCGGTCGGCCCGACGATCTCGAACACGCGGTTTCCTCTTTCCCTTGCGGTGGAGAACGACGGTACCCTATGGGTCACCACCAACAACCGCCGGATCCTGCGGTTCGACAACGCCAAAACCAAGTCGGGAGCCGTGGATGCCGACGGAGTTCTCGGGCAACCCGATTTCACGAGCGGCGGCGGCGGATTGACGGACGATAGACTGACCGACCCTGAAGGCATCGCGGTTGATTCGGCGGGCACGCTGTGGGTTTGCGATAGCGACAAGAATCGCGTCCTGCGATTCGACAATGCCAAGGGCAGAATGAATGGCGATCCCGCGGACGGCGTGCTCGGGCAGGAAGATTTCGTCAGCGAGATCGCGGCAGCCGGACAGTTCCGTCTCACCCGCCCCGGCGGCGTGGCGATCGCCCCGACCGGAGAGGTCCTCTTGGCGGAGACGGGCAACAACCGGGTCACCGTCTTCGAACCCGGCAACGGCACGCCCAATCCCTGCCCGGGCGCGATCGGAGGCGACTGGACCGACGGGCGCGACGCCGCCTCGCAACTGGGTCAGGACGATTTCGACAGCGGCACCGAAAACCGGGGTGAAGCCATGACTGGAGCCGGGGGCTTCGACACCCCGGGTGGTCTCTCGGTGGACCCAGCGAGCGGCAAGGTATTCGTGGCCGATTCCCAGAACAACCGGGTGCTGCGATTCAGCTCGGTCGCCAAGCTCCTGAACGGCTCCAGCCCGGAGGCCGTGTTCGGGCAGCCCGACTTCGACGGAAGCACGGGCTCCGGGGGCGCGGCGGGGATGCGGGTGCCGACCGGGTTGGAGATCGATTCCAGTGGCCGACTCTGGGTCGCCGATCAACTGAACCACCGGGTGCTCCGCTTCGACAACGCCGCCGAAAAGGGCACCGGCGCCGATGCCGACGGAGTTCTGGGCCAATCGGACTTCGACACGGTGTCTTCGGGCACCACCCAGGGAAAACTGAACCAGCCCACCGATGTCGCCCTCGACGGGGACGGCAACCTCTGGATCGCCGACTTCGCCAATCACCGGGTGATCCGTTTCGGCAATGCCTCCAACCTGCCTCCCGGTTCTTTCGCCCAGCAAGTGCTCGGGCAGGGCCTCTTCACGTCCAATGGCACCTCGAACGCCGCAGGCGGCATGAGCGGACCGCAGGGAGTGGCCACCGACGACATGGGCCGCCTCTGGGTGGCCGACAGCGGAAACAGCCGGGTTCTCCGATTCGACGGGGCGGCGGGAAGTGGTGACGGAGACGACGCGGACGGTGTCCTGGGACGGGGCGGATTTGGTCCGGCCGGGGGCGGAGCCGCGAGCGCCCAGATGTTCGCCCCGCGGGGAATCGCCGCGGAGCTGATCGGTGGGATCGTTCGGCTGTGGGTTGCCGACAGCGGGAACCACCGCGTGATCTGGTTCGATGACGCCGGGGCCAAGATCAATGGCGGCGACGCCGACGGGGTGCTGGGACAGCGTGACCTGTTCGCGGACAACGCGGGAACCAGCCGGAATTCGATGAACAACCCCGGGCACGTCGCGACCGGAACGAGCGGCCGTATCTGGGTGTGCGACTCGGACAATCACCGGGTCCTCCGTTTCAACCCGGGAGATTATCAGGTCGATGGCTGGATCGGGGCGAAGCGGTTCGGGCAAAAGGGCAACAACCTTTACAACCTCGGCGCCGGCCAGAAAGTCACCGGTAAGTCAACGAATCGGAAAAAGCTGGATTTCTACGCCCGCTTCGAGAACGACGGTCCCTCCAACGACACCTTTTCCGTCTCCGGAACCAGGAAGAACGGTGACTTCAATATCAACTATTTCAATCTCACCGGAGGCCGGACCAACGTCACCGCGCAGGTCATCAGGGGCGCCTACCTGTTGTCCGATGTGATCGCGGATACCAATCGGGAAATCGAGGCCGAGGTAAAGCCTTCCCGAAAAACGAAGGGCAAGAAAAAAAGCCGGACCTTGAAGCTCAAGGGGACCTCGGCCCGGAATGGAACGGTTGATCAGGTGACGGCAAAAGCCCAGACCGTGAAGTGACCTCCCCCCCTCAGACCCCGGGGACTTCGGCGGGAATCTGTGGGGTCGGAGAAGGCGATCGGAGGGAATGGGCCGCGAACGAGCGCGAATGGACGTGAATCCTGACGGGTGAGAAGACTCGTGAGAGTTTCTTGCACCCTTGGAAGGTGGGCGGGATTTTTACCGACTCCTTGGGCTGAAGCCCAAGCTGCTTTTTTCTTTCGTCGCCAGCCAAAGTGGTTTGGGCTTCAGCCCAAGCGCGGGCAGGGCAACGGAGTCATACGACGATCACCGATCCTGCCACGGTCACTCCCTCGTGATCACGAGGCGGGCCGGTCTGGACGTTTTCCCGAGGGCATCGCGGGCAGTGGCGCGAACCGAATTGGTTCCCGGCTTGAGGCGCACCTTGGCGCTCCAGCGCTCCAACCCGACGATGGGAGGACGAAGTTTGCCGACCACCACCTGGGTGGAGACGAGGGAGGTATCGGCAAACGCGGTTCCGCGGATCGTGACCTTCCGTTTGCGGGTCGAAAGGCGGGATCGTCCGCGGATGGTGATCGTGGGGCGGGCACTCGTTTCGGGATCGAAACGCAGGAGCCGGCGGGCCGATTGATCGGAGACCCAAAGGGCTCCTTCGAAGTCCACGAAGATCCCCATGAAGGGGAAGGTAAAGTGGCGTGCGTCCACGATCGACGTGGCGGCCGTCTTGAAATCGGGCTGCCCCACCACAGTCATCGCGGGGGCTCCGTTGGCCAGTCCGGCAAGCGGGAAGAAGCGAAGGGCACGGTGGTTGCCGGAATCGAGCACCCACAGCGAGTTCCCCACGGCAAAGACGCCGTTCGGGTTATTGAAACGCGATGCGGAGAGCCCGGCGTCGACGGAGGAAAAATTCCCTTGCCCGAGGACCCGGGTGGCCGGGCTCCCGTTGGCGAGGGTCGCCGCCGAGGGGAACCCGAGGACGCGATGGTTGCCCGCATCGGCAACCCAGAGGGTTCCGGTCGAATCCAGCGTGAGATCGCGGGGGCCGTTGAGCGAGGAATCGCCGGATCCCGGAGCGGAGGTCGTGAAGGAACCCTGTCCGAGGACGGCATCGGCGGCAGCCCCGTTGGTGAGGGAATCGACGTTGTCGAAGCGAAGGATGCGATGATTGCCGGAATCCACCACCCAGAGCCGCCCGGCTGCATCGAAATGCAGCCCCGAGGGCGAAAGCATCGAGCTGGCGGTCGGAGGCATCGCCGCACCGCCGCTGGTGAAATTCGACTGGCCGAGCACGAGGGTCGCCGCCGGAGCGCTCGTGGTGGTCGAGACGGCCGCGTTGAAGCGAAGGACCCGGCTGTTGTCCGGATCCGCGACCCAGAGCCGCCCGGAGGAATCGAGGGCCAGTCCGGCCGGCCCGCTGTTCGAGCTGGCGCTCGTGCCCGAGACCCTCGAAGTGAGATTCGCCTGACCGAAGGCAAACTCGGCGGATCCTCCGTTCGCCAGGGTGGCCGGATTGCGATAGCGGAGGACGCGGTTGTTGTCGGTGTCGGACACAAACACCTTGCCACTGATGGGATCGCGGATGATGGCGCCGACATCGGAGAGGCTGGTGCCGGTGGGCGGATCGGTTTCGGCGGAACCGGTGAAATCCGCCTGACCCAGGACCAGATCCGCTGCCGGAAAAGTCAGGATCTCGTCGGCCGTGACGACCGCGGGAACGAGCAGCAGCGCGAGGGCGCTCGCGAACCGGCGCGCCGGAAAAAACAGACGACGGCGAGGCGGAATCTGCGGCGGGGCGAGTTGGTCCATCCTCCATGTTTCCCACCGCCCGACACGGTCATCAAGTCCAATTGTCGAACCCCCACCGACCCCGGGCCTTCGGCGGGACGGGAGCCGCGGGTTTGAAGATGGAAATTCCCGGCCGTCAGTAAAATGTGTTCGCATAGAGAGTGCGGAAGCCTTAGAGAACCGCATGAGGCGTCGGCTGATCTTCTTCACCTTCACGCTTGTCATTCTGTTCCTCGGATTGGAGTGGTTCGTGCGGGCCAACGAGGCTGCGTTCGAATCACTCTCGAGCCGGGTCTTGTTCCGAATTCAGATCCTCACCCGGTCACCACCCGATACCTCGACCGTTTTCGTGGGAACGTCCCGTTTCGCGGACGCAATCGATCAATCCCTGATCTCGAAGGAATTCGGATCCCGCGCCTTCAACGCGGGGACCGCAGGAATTGTCCTGCCGGAGATTCTGCAGTTCTGCGAAGCCGCCTCCAGACGCGAGTCCCTCTCCACTTTGGTTGTGGAAGCATCGAGCGTTGCGATGTCGAGTGGGAATGAAAAGGAAGACGCGGACCTCTCTGCCGAATCTCATGGCGAGGAAGTGGACCGCTTTGCGGATCGGATTGAACACGGACTTCAGCAACGGCTTCGCGACCACCTTGCCGTCGTCAGGTGTCGAAAAGCGCTGCGTCCGAAGTCGCTGCTCGATCTTGCGATCCTCTACAGCGCCAATGTGGTCGACCCGGGAACGTGGTCTCGGAAAGGATTGATCCGGGGATGGTTCGCTGCGGCAGATTTCGACGTCCCGGCTGCGCAGTTCGACTCGCTCCATCCGATTCGCTTCGGCACCGGTGAACCTCCAAGCAATGTGGGAGGCCGCAAGGTTTCGGTGGAGGAGGTCAAGGGCAACCCTGTCTACGCTGGAATGCGGATGGCCCACGATACCATGCGGGATTCAACCGCCACGATCGTCTGGGTAAACCCGCCCGTTCGACAAGAGGTCCGATCCGAATCGGGACGATTGAGAAAACTGGTCTATCAGGAGATCGCAGAGGAAACGGGATCGATCGTACTCGACTATTCCAGGCTCCCCCTGGACGCAGCGTTTTTCCGGGATCCGACACACCTGAACGAAAAAGGAAGGAAATTGTTTTCCCGCCTGTTGGCCCGCGATCTGGCCGAGATTCGGTGAGCCTTCCGGACACGACGAAGCAATGCTTTTCAATTCGATCACTTTCGTCCTTTTTCACTTCCTCTGCGTCGGGCTCTACTGGCTCGTCCCCCAGCAGAAGGTTCGGCAGGTCGTTCTGATGGTCGGATCAGCGGTATTCTATGGTTGGTACTTCTGGCCGGCCTTGATCCTGCTGGGAGCTTCGATCCTGGTAAACTACGGCTTCTCCCGCTGGATTGACGCCGCCGAGAACAAGTCATTGGCAACGAAGGTTGCGATCCTTGTCAATCTGAGCAGTCTCTGCTGGTTCAAGTACTCCGCATTCATTTCCGAGAACTGCGTCGACCTCCTCGCCGCAATCGGGATAGAAATTTCCGTTCCGCCCCATAGCCATTGGCTTCCGCTGGGTATCTCTTTCTATACCTTTCAGGTGATCGGATACCTGGTCGATATTTCGCGGGGGAAAATCGGCGCGGAAAAGAGCTTTCTCGTCTTCGGCGTCTTCAAATGTTTCTACGCCCAGCTGGTCGCCGGTCCGATTGTCCGGGCGAGCGAACTGATTCCGCAATTGACTTCCAAGAGAGTCTTTCGGGCTTCCGACTTCCTCCTCGGGCTGTATCTCCTCCTGGTCGGGCTGGCGTTCAAGATCAGCCTCGCGGACACCCTGGCCCAGTTCGTGGAGCATGCATTCAACAATCCCGGAAACCTCGAAGTTGCGACGGCCTGGTTGTCGCTCTACGCGTTCTCCGCACAAATCCTGTGTGACTTCTGGGGGTATTCGACCGTCGCGATCGGGCTCGGATTGATGTATGGAATCCAGCTGCCGATCAATTTCAACCTGCCGTATCTGGCAACTTCCATCCGCGAGTTCTGGCATCGTTGGCACATTACCCTGTCCGAGTGGCTCCGGGACTATCTATACATTCCCCTGGGGGGAAACCGGGCGCACCAGAACCGGAATCTGTTCCTCACGATGTTACTTGGCGGACTGTGGCACGGGGCTTCCTGGAATTTCGTTTTCTGGGGAACAGGTCACGGCATCTGGCTCGTGCTGGAACGGCTCATCCCGAAATTCCTTCCCTCGGGTCGGGTCGGTTCTGCGTTGAGATGGTTTCTCGTCTTCAACGGTGTGAGCTTGTTGTGGGTGTTCTTCCGCGCCGAGACTATTGGTGATGCGCTTGCCTATTTCAAAGCGTTGCTGATTCCACCCTTCACCATGATCGACTCCCCGCCCGATGCGCTGGTGTTCCTCTTGCTTGGCTTCGTCCTTTTCAGCACCCTGCTCGGGAAATCGATGATCGACCGGCGTTTCCTGAAGTGGAGCCGCTGGCGTCAGGTAGGGGTCGCGTTTTTGATGATACTGCTAATTCTGTCTGCCGCCGATGCACGGCTTGACTTCATCTACTTCGTATTCTGAACGAAACCGGGAGTGGTCGCGGATTAGAGGTGCCCCCGGAAAAGTGGAACGGAATGAATGAGGGTTTTTCCGGTTTTCGTGCTACAACCCGAAGAACCCAATGAAGCGAAAGCTCCACACCGAAGAGCGGACCATCAGGATCCTGAAGGAGGCAAACCCCGCCCTCCTCACGAAGTGGACCGAACCCCACCGCCCCCGGGCCTTCGAAGGGAAGTTCCCAGCAGCAATTCATCAGATGAAAACCGGTGTCATTTTGTTTCTTTGTATGGGGGCGGCGATGGTTCTGGCCGAGTCCGAAAGCCTCGATCCGAACCAGCCACCGATCCTATCGGCAAAGGCCTGGTGCGTGGCGGATGGCGCGGACGGAAGAGTGCTCGCTTCCGCGGGGCTCGAAGACAAGCTGAAGGCCGGCAGCACGACCAAGATGATGTGTCTCAGGGTCGTGCTGGGTCAGGTCGATGCGACTCCGGAGCTGCTGGACGAGTGGGTCATGGTTTCCAAAAGTGCTGCCCAGACACCGGGCAGCCGCGCGGAACTGGCCGAAGGGGAGAGCATCCAGCTGCGTGACGCGATCTACGCGCTGATGCTGCCCTCGGGCAATGACATGGCGAATGCCCTGGCAGAACATTTCAATGATCGCTTTGCTTGGCCCGGCGACGAGAGCCCGCCCGCTCTGCAAGGCCCCCTCTACAAGGCACGCGGCCGTTTCAT
>JAGRPC010000222.1 GCA_020439925.1 Verrucomicrobiia bacterium
ACGCCGGAGCGATCGATGCCCGTCTTCTCACAGAGGGATTCCATCAATTCGAAGCTCCCGGCCATCGCGCAGCTGAGAGTGCGGCAGACGCGTATGTGAAACTTCCCCGGCGCCTCTTGACGGAAACCGGGGTAGAAGGTTACCACCTCGAGCACCTTGATCGGCTCGAGCCCGAGTTTCGCGGCGGTCCACTCGACGGCTTCCTCGCTGATGTAGCCAAAGTGATGCTGCAGATGGTGGAGCACAGGAAGTACCGCCGAACGTTTGCTCACCGGATAATGGGTGATGCGTTCGTCGATTTCCTTTTCCAGATCCTGGGGGACGGCGAGCATGGCGAGGGAATGATCGAAAAACCTGGAGCAGTGGAGCTGGCGAAAAATTGAGGGCCGGTCACCGGTCACATTCACCCATGACAAAGTCGAGACTGCCGAGAATGGCGACGGTGTCACTCATCATGCAGCCTTCGAGAAGCTTGGGCAGGATACTGAGGTTGACGAAAGAGGGAGCTCGGATCTTGAGCCGATAGGGCACTCCCCCACCTTTCGAGTGGATGTAAAAACCAAGTTCACCCTTCGGATTCTCCGCCCCGAAGTAGACCTCGCCCGCCGGGGCATCGAGGCCCTCGGTGACGAGAATGAAGTGGTGAATGAGCTCCTCCATGCTCATGAGGACTCGCTCCTTCTGAGGGAGACGTTGCTTCGCATCGGCCACATTGATCGGCCCATCCGGAAGACCGGCGACCGCCTGGCGAAGGATGCGGACACTCTGGCGCATTTCCTCCATTCTCACGAGATAGCGGTCGTAGCTGTCGCCCACGGTTCCAACGGGAATGTCGAACTCGTAGCGGTGATAATCGAGGTAGGGATTCGCCTTGCGAACGTCGTGCTCGACACCCGAACCTCGGAGATTCGGACCGCTCAATCCCCAAGCAATGGCATCTTCCCTCGAGATCACCCCGACGTCCCGGGTACGGTCGAGGAAGATCTTGTTTCGCGTCAGAAGGGTATCGACTTCGTCAAGACAGCCGAGAAACTCATCGCAGAACTGCATGAGCTGTTTCGTGAAACCCTCGGGCAGATCGCGAATCTGGCCGCCGATGCGAGTGTAACTGGTCGTGAAACGCGCCCCGGTCAGAAGCTCGCAGAGATTGTAGATCGTTTCGCGCTGGGTGAAGGTATAAAGGAAGACGGTCATTGCCCCCACGTCCATGGCGTAAGCCCCGAGGCCGAGGAGGTGGGCGGAGATACGGGCCATTTCGCAACAGATCGTGCGGATTGCCTGACCGCGCGGAGGCAGTTCCCAACCCATCAGCTTTTCGACGGCGAGGGCGTAGGCCACGTTGTTGGCGAGAGGAGCAAGATAGTCGAGCCGGTCCGTGTAGGGCACGAACTGGTTGTATTGCATGTTCTCGGCGATCTTCTCATCGCCACGGTGGAGGAAACCGACGTCGGGATCCGCCTTGGTGATGACTTCGCCGTCGAGCTCGAGGATCAGGCGAAGCACCCCGTGCGTCGCCGGGTGAGACGGCCCCATGTTGAGAACGAGCTTCTCCCCGACAAGGTCTTCCGTCGTCGCCTGATAACCGTGAAGAGACCCGGCGCGGGCGGCCGTGTCCTGGACTTCGATTTCTCGTGAGGTGGTCGGCATGGCGAAGGTCCGGGGGCGATTCCCCCGAGGTCTGGGGCGGCACCGGGTCCGGGAGTATCGAACTGCCGTTTTGGAAGTTCAAGGGGACTTTGTGAAATTTTTCACAAAGTATTTTGCATCCGATACGCTACAAAGCCGAAGGAGGATTGTACTCGCTTCCCCTCTCTAAAAAGGGCATGATCCCCACCATGGAGAATCCAAAATCGATCGCCGCGGAAGACAAGGATAAACGGAGCGTGGCAGGCTCCATCATCGTCGGGCTTTTTGGGGCAGTGGGGGCCGTTTATCTTCTCTATCCCAGCCTCGGGGTGTTCGAACTCATTCCGGATGCCGTGCCCGTTTTTGGAAGCCTTGATGAAGCGGCAGCGACAATGCTCGTGATCAGCTGCCTGGCATATTTCGGAGTCGACATCGGCGGGATCTTCGGCCGCAAGCCCAAAAAGGACGACATCATCGATGTCGAAGTGGAGGATCGTTGATTTCAGCGATCCGCCAGGACGCGGCGGCATCTCACCATCCCGAATTCACAGACTCCCCCCGCGCCTTCGCCGCGGCCGCTTCGGCAATCCTCGGGAAATAAGCTTCCGGATTCGCCTCGAAGGCGTGGAGGCAGGGAGTACAGCAGAAGCAGATCTCGTGATTGCGGTAGATCCTCCGGTGTTTCGGCTGCCCGTTGAAATCCTTGCGGATGACCGCGCAGGTGGTGAACGGGTAGGGAACCGGCGAAGTGGACGACGCGGTTTCTTCCGCCGGCGCCAGGACATTACCTGCCGCAGACTCTGCCTTGGCCGCTGCAGGGGCCGTCTCCGCTACCCGGGAGGGAATCACCGGAATTGCCGGTTCCTCGAAAGCCGAACAGCTTGCAAACCACACCGGTAGAACACAGGTCGCAAGAAAGCGGTATGGTCTCATAATTCACAGAAGATGACTGATCCCCCACTCTCCGGCAAGAGCTACCGAGAACTTTTCCCGGGACACTCCGGACAATTCCTCTTGGCATCTGCAAAGGTTTCGGGTTCTCTTCTCCTTTCAGCCCAATCCCGCTCTTCCTCCGATGGCAACAATCAAAGTGGCGTGTCCCAAGTGCGGACAAAAGGTATCCGGTGACGAAAGCTTTTTCGGTTCCACGGTGGAGTGTCCGGTGTGCTCTTCCGACATCCGCTTTCCTGGAGAACCGCGCGAGGATCATCGCTCCCGCCCGGCCATCCACCCGGTTCCTCCGGAAGGGGACATTGCTCCCACTCCTCCCCAGTCCCTTCGTTCCGTCGAAGAGAATCTCTCCAACCCGGGCGCCCGGTCTGAGGCAACAGAAGTGGTTCCAACATCTCCTTCTTCCCAAGGCGCCCCGCAGGCGCTGCCCACCGAAAGCAAGGATGACGAAGTCGCCTTCACCCCTTCGCCCATCTACGGATCCATCGCGATCGTTTCCGCGGTGCTCAGCATTGTGACTTGCGTCGGAGGAATTCTCTTCGCCCCGCTGGCGATCATTTTCGGACACACTGCTCTGGCAAAGGCCCGCAACAGCCCTGTTCAACCCGCCCCGGGTCAAACCCTGGGGGCGATCGGCCTGATGATCGGCTACGTGAGCCTGGTTTTCCTCATTCTCCTCTTGCTGGTTCTGAGCTTCTTCGGCGACACCATTCGTGAAGCCATTGGTCAGCGAGCAGAGTGAGCAAGGCTCATTGAGTTCCAGCCCCTGCCATGGCAAGTTTGCTGCTTGCAAAAACAGCGGCATCGCTTAGAAAGCCCAACCCGGCTTGACTGCTCTGAATTTCAATAATTTCAGGCATTTTGATATTGAAGAATTCTTAATCAAACGCAAACTAAACGAAGAACCGAACCATGCTAGAGACGACCATCACCAATATCCGGGCCCGCGAGATCATCGACTCCCGTGGAAATCCCACCGTCGAAGTCGATGTCGAACTCGAAGGGGGTGCCATCGGCCGCGCCGCGGTTCCCAGCGGAGCCAGCACCGGCGAACACGAGGCATGGGAACTCCGCGATGGCGACAAGGAACGCTACCTCGGGAAGGGCGTTCTCAAGGCGGTGTCCGCCGTGAATGAAAAGATCGCCCCCGAGCTCGTCGGCATCGATGCCACGGAGCAGACCACGATCGACAAGCTCATGTTCCAGATCGACGGTTCGCCGAACAAGGCCAATGTCGGTGCCAACGCCATTCTCGGCGTCTCTCTCGCCACGGCCCACGCCGCCGCCAACCAACTGCAGCTGCCGCTTTATAAGTACATCGGCGGTCCCAACGCCAAGGTCCTTCCCGTCCCGATGATGAACATCATCAACGGCGGAGCCCACTCCGATGCCCCCATCGACTTCCAGGAGTTCATGATCATGCCCAAAGGAGCGCCGACCTTCCGCGAAGCGCTTCGCCAGGGTGCCGAGATCTTCCATGCTCTCAAGAAGGTGTTGAAGGATCGTGGACTTTCCACCGCGGTCGGCGACGAGGGTGGCTTCGCTCCCAACCTCGATTCCGCCTACGACGCCCTCGAGGTAATCGCCCAGGCCGTCGACAAGGCAGGCTACAAGCTTGGTGAAGACACCTTCATCGCCCTCGACGTCGCCTCCTCCGAGTTCTTCGACAAAGAGCAGAAGAAATACGTCTTCAAAAAGTCCGACAAGTCCGTGAAGTCAGCCTCCGAACTCGTCGACTACTACCTCGATCTGCAGAGCAAATACCCGATTATTTCGATCGAGGACGGCTGCGATGAAAACGACTGGGACGGCTGGAAAACCATCACCGAGAAGATGGGTGCGAAGACCCAGCTCGTTGGCGACGACCTGTTTGTCACCAATACCAGCTTCCTCCAGAAGGGTATCGATCTCGGTGTCGCGAACTCCATTCTCGTGAAAGTGAACCAGATCGGCTCCCTCACCGAGACCCTCGATGCCATCGAACTGGCCAAGGAAAACCGCTACACCGCGGTGATCAGCCACCGTTCCGGCGAAACCGAGGACAGCACCATCGCCGATATCGCCGTGGCGACGAACGCCGGACAAATCAAGACCGGCTCGATGAGCCGTTCCGACCGGATCGCGAAATACAACCAGCTTCTCCGCATCGAGGAAGAGCTCGGCGACGACGCGATCTACGGCGGCAAGATGCGTGCCTGATTCGATTGGTCGAAAGATTAACTCTCCATCCCGATGCGAAATCCCGATTTCACTGACCAGCCCGAGATTGCCCTGAACGCCTCGGTGGCAGCGGCAGCCCCGCGCTCCAGTCTGTGGAAGCGGCTTTCGCGTCTGATGGAGGGGGTGATCTACGCACTCCTCGTGCTTGCCGTGGTGAAACTCTTCGGACCCGAACTGGAGAGACGTGACGAACTCGAGAGCGAACGTCAGAATCTTTCACGCATTCGCGACGAGAAGGAGGCAGATGTGGTGCGGCTCCGGCAGGAACACCGCCTGCTTAAGACCGACAAAGAATTTCTCGAGACCGTCGCCCGCGACCGTCTGAATCTGCAGCGCGAAGGCGAACACATCGTGAGAATCGAACGCGATCATCCGGCCGAATAGATAGATCCCAACAAGGCTCTCTTCGAAAACCCCGTCCCACCGTAGGACGGGGTTTTTTTGGGCTTTTAATTATCCAAATTAGAATTATCATATTAGTTAAGTTTTCAGACCCATTTACACATCGAAATTTCCTCCCATGAAGCCCTGGCTGAAGCGCCTCGTTTCCCTACTTCCCGAGAGCATGCAGCAAGCCCTGCGTCGCTCCCACTATCGTCGCAAACTGCAACTCGCACGCCTTACCGACGAGCCAGACCTCGCCGCGATCGCCCTGCTCACCAAACCGGGGGACACCGTCCTCGATATCGGGGCGAATTTCGGACTGTTCACCCGTTTCCTCTCGGAGTCCGTCGGCAACGAAGGCACGGTTTACTCGTTCGAGCCAACCGGTGACATGTTCACCGTCCTGGAGAACAACTGCCGCAGCCTCGGGCTCAAGAATGCCAAACCTTTCCGCACCGCACTCTCCGACCACAGCGGAATCTCGGAAATGCTCATTCCGGTTCGTGAGGACGGCACCCTGAATCATTATGAAGCCTCCCTGGAACCCGTCCAGAGCGCCGCAAGCGGAGGAAAGACGGTCCGGGTTGAAACCAGCACTCTCGACGAATTCTGTTCACACCATGGGGTGGACCGGGTTGATTTCATCAAGTGCGACGTCGAGGGCCACGAGCTCGAAGTGCTCGAAGGTGCAAGAGGAACCCTCCTGCACCATCGTCCCACCATGCTGATCGAGGTGAACGCACCTCTGGATGCAGGGGGTCACGGCTCACATGTGCTCGAGAAAGTACGGGAGCTTGGCTACGACATTCACACGGTAAAGGGGAACGAACTTCGCCCCTGGCAACCCGGAGAAGTGTGCGTCAACTACGTGCTGCGACCGCACTAAACCGCGTCACGCGGGGTAACTGCCAAGCACCTTGACGAACGAGCAGTGTGTTTCGAGCTGCCGGATCACGTCGGCGAGTTCAGGGGCCTCGCAATGCCCTGCCACATCGACAAAGAAGTAGTATTCCCAGGCACGACGTTTCGACGGCCTGCTTTCGATCTTCGACATGTTGATCGAAAACTTTTCGAAGGGCTCCAGCGCCCTCACGAGGGAACCAGGTTCATCCTTCACCGAGAACATGACCGATGTCCTGTCCTTCCCCGTAGGAGGACAGGTCTTGTGACTGATCACCAGAAACCGGGTCGTGTTGTTGGCAAGATCCTGGATGGATCGCTCAAGGATGTTGAGTCCGTAGAGTTCCGCCAGCAGCTCACCCCCCAGGACAGCGGCACCTTCCTCGCGGGCAGCGATTTCCGCGGCGGCCGCCGAGCTCGATTTTTCCACCGGCTGAACCTCGCGAAAGTGTCGGGAGAGCCAGCCGCGGCACTGGGCAAGAATCTGGGGATGACTGTAGATCTGACGGATTCCCTCACGGGGACCTTTTGCCATGAGATGGTTCTCGATCGGCAGCATCACCTGGCCATAGATCTTGAGTGGAGAGTCGGCAAAGAGGTCGAGAGTGTGGGTGACCGCCCCCTCGGTTGAATTCTCAATCGGGACCACCCCGTAGTCGACCATGCGCCGTTCGACCTGCTCGAAAACATCGGCGAATCCGGGCTGAGGCAGGTATTTCACGCTGTGCCCGAATTTCCCGATCGCGGCCTGGTGGGTCCAGGTACCGGCAGGGCCCAGGTAGGCAATTTTCAGGTCTTCCTCGAGCGCCAGAGCGGCCGACATGATCTCACGGTAAATTGCCCGAATCGACTCTTCCGGAAGTCGTCCCCCGTGACCTTTCGCAACGAGGCTGCGAAGGAGCTTTTCCTCGCGCTCGGGCGCGTAGATCTCCAGCCCATCCCGCTTCTTCACCACCCCGATCTCGTGCACGATATCCGCCCGCTCGTTGAGAAGTCGGATAATCTCCGTGTCGATCGCATCGATCTTTTGTCTCAGGGGTTCGAGGCTCATGTTGGACAATCAGGATTCCCGGCTCCCGTCTTCTTCGGAACCGGCGCTTTCGGGCTCATCTTCAACCGCTTCCTCTGGAGACTCAAGCTCAACGCTCTCCGTCTCCGCCGCATCGATGGAATCAAGGTCCGATTTCTCCTCGGATGACGGCTGTTCCACCGCAACGGCGGTTTCTTCAGCGGCAGGAAGGGGAACAATACGAAGTTCCGCCGCATTCGGCAGATCTTCGAGCGTCTTGATGCCGAAGTGCTCCATGAAATACTCCGTCGTCTCGTAAAGCATGGGGCGCCCCGGCAGATCGGCACGTCCCCCAGACCTGATCAGGCGCCGGTCCAAGAGCTTCTGGATGGTGCCGTCGACAGACACACCGCGCACCGCTTCGATATCGGCTTTGGTGATGGGCTGACGGTAAGCAATGAGCGCAAGGGTTTCCAGGGCGGCCGCGCTGAGCTTCTCCGGTCTCATCTCCGGCAGCAGAGCCCGGATCCAGTCGGCAAAATCTGCACGGGTGACAAAACGCCATCCTGCAGCGCCCTCCTGCAATTCAACGGCGCGCCCCGATGAAGCAAGCACCTCCCCCAGTTCCGCAATGACCGACTCGATCTCCCGGGTCCCGACGGTTTCCCACTCTCTCGCCTGCGGGGCAAGGCTGTCGGCAGCCGCCCGGCGGACTGCCTTGGCGATCTCCGCCGCGGAGACCGGCTCCGGAGCCGCGTAGATGAGGGCTTCAACGATTTGGGTGAGCTGCATGCAATGATTCTGAGCGGGTCGGTAAACTGAACCGGTTTGAGCGATTGAAAAGCGGATTCTGCAACGCGAGAGGGCAGGATCCCCGGCAAGTCCGCCCAACGGTCCGGGACGAGGAGGGATTTCGAGAGACCGGGAAAACTTGCCTAAGCTCGACCTCCCTTCTACTTTTGCGTTTCTCTGACTGCCCTCCCTTCACGTTCGGACGGTCACGGCGTAGTCTTGCCCATGAAACCCTCTCCTCTCCGTGCCTTCCTTTGCATTCTCTGGATGCTTCCCGCTGCGGCCCATGCGGAAGAGCACCGGCACGCTCCTGTATGGATGCTCTCCGACACGGATTCGACCGTGTTCCTCGCCGGATCCATTCACCTGCTGCGAGAGACCGATCTCCCTCTGCCCGAGGCATTCGACCATGTCTATCTCGAAGCCGAGGAACTCGTCTTTGAAATCGACATGGCGACGATGACGGATCCGGGAACCGCCGCAGAGGTACGCCGTCTCGGATCCCTCCCCGAAGGAGAATCGCTCTCCAGCCATTTCCGTGAATCGACGATATCCCGCCTTCGCGAATACTTGGTGGAAAGGGGATTGCCTGTGAATTCGTTTGAAAACTGCGCCCCAGGCATGGTCTTTCTTCTCCTTTCGTCCTTCGAGGCCTCCCGGCAGGGCGCGAGACCGGAGTTTGGCCTCGAAACCATTTACTTCGGAAAGAGCCTCAGGGATCACAAACCGAGCCGGGGACTCGAGACCCTCGCCTTCCAGATATCCAGGCTCAATGGATTCGAGCCAGCCATGATGGAGGATCTGATCAATGAGGCACTCGACGAGAGCGCAAAGAGCGGGGAAAAACTCGATTCCATCATCTCCGCCTGGCGCTCGGGCGACGAGGAGAAGCTCGCGTCCGTCATTCTCGACGACTCCTCGTTCACCCCGCAACTCAAGAAGGCCCTCCTCACGGACCGCAATCGCAACTGGGTTCCTGAGATCGTGAAGGCTCTCGCCACCGACCGTGACGTCCTGTTCCTCGTTGGCGCCGCCCACCTCGTCGGTGACGAGAGTGTCGTGGCGCTCCTTCGGGAGAAGGGTTACGTGGTCACCCAACTCGCAATTTCGGAGTGAGGTCTGAGATAGAATGCGCATTGCGAAACCCGGGGAAGCGCCGATCCTGCCTCATGTCCGAGAATCCTGAGCTCAAAGTCTACATCAAGCCCGGCTGCCCCTGGTGTAGCGAGGCGATTGCCTGGCTGAAGCAGAACGGCTTCGCTTTCACACCTCTCGATGTCTATGCGGATCCCTCTCTCTACGAGGAAATGCGGGAAATCTCGGGCCAGAGCAAAGCCCCCACTCTCACTTACGGCGACCTTCTTCTTGCCGACTTCGGCGTCGACGAACTGGTGCCCTTCCTGGAAGAGCACGGAATCCATCCCTGAGGTTCAACGCATGCCCACCGAGACCCCGGCTTCCTCGGCATCCTTGAGGAATCCTTCGATCGTGGCATCACGAGGAACCCCGAGGTGGAGGGCTCGGAAATAGTGCTTTCCGGCCTCGGCCGGATCGGGTTGATCCTTGGTCGCGTATAGCACGGCCAGGTTGAAATGGGCGTCGCCGTATTCGGGATCGATCGAAACGGCGTTGGTGAAGGCACGTTCCGCACGCGCCACCCAGCCCTTGCGGGTTGAAATTACACCCACGCAGTTGTGCGCCTTGGCATTTTGAGGGTCGAAAGTGAGTCCCGTCTCGAGCTTCTCGAGCGCCTCGTCGAGGCGGTCCTGGAGAAAGTAGGTTCGCCCGAGAAGATAGTGGGCCAGGCCCGACTTCGTATCGATGGCGATGGCCTTCTCCAGGAAATACTCCGCCTCCGAGTAATTCTTCATCGAAATCTTGAGAACCCCGAGATTGCAGAGACAGGGGACGTTTTGTGGCAGGTAGCGAAGGTATTCGAGGAACCCGGCTTCGGCCTCGGCGTAACGCCCCTCCATGAAATCGAGTCGGGCCGCCTTGTCTATCTGGGCTAGCTCAACGGAAAGTTTCTGCTTCTCCACGACTCCGTCCGGCGAAAAGGCCCCAGGCGACTTGCCGGGAGCCACGAGCGTTGCCGTCATCACCGCATTTCCCGCGGCAGCGGAAGTCTCTCCTTCCCCTGATGACGAATGGTCAGGAACGGCTCCGATTTTGCCGGACGCCTCCGCCATATCCGCTCCGGCCTCGGCGATGATTTCCTGGAACTGCGGAGCCCTGAACAAGGCCTTCTCTTCGTCACTCAGCTGCGACCCGCGAGCCATGTCCTCGATCAATCCGAGGAGGGTATCGGACCGGGCACCGAGGCGATCGAGCTGGGAAAGCAACAACTCCTTGGCCTGCTTCATCTGGGCCTGACGACGAAGTTGCTTCAAGACGATCGAGCGGAGCAGCTCGTTTTCCTGGCGTTCGACCGGAGTGGCATTGGCGAGAGCCTCCTTGTCTTCTGTCGTGAGACCATCGGAGAGGACCTCAAGCTTCTGCTGCAAATCCTCGATGTCTCGTTGGTGCCGGGCGTTTTCAGCGAGCAACTGGTCACGCTCGAGCTTGATGCGGTTGATCTCGCTCTTGAGCAGGGCGATGTCGTCATCTTTCTCCTTGTTCAACTCCGACAAACTGGCCGCAAGTTGCTCGGCGCGATCCAACTGCTCGGCGAGCACCCGGTTCCGATCCATCAACTCCTTGAGGGCCTTGCCACCGTTGCCGCCTCCCTGAACCACTTCGAGCAGGTTGTCGCGCTCGCGCTCGAGTTCACCCACGCGCTCCCGCATACGCTGCATCTCCCTCTGCGACTGTTCCATCGCGGCCACGAGCTGCTCGTTCCGCTTGGTGGCCTCTTCCAACTGTTCGGTGGCATCTTTCAACAGTTCCTTGAGTTGCTCGACCTTCTGCTGGGCTTCCACACCACCGCCAGACTCAGCCATCGCTATGCGACGCAGCAACTCGTCCTTGCTCGACTGCGCCCGAGTCAATTCCGCATTGACGTTGGCAAGAAGCTGTTCCCGCTGCTTCAGCTCGTTTCGAAGCTTCTGGTTTTCGTTGTTCAGCCAATCGATGAGCGCGTCCTTTTTCGAGAGGTCGTCATCAAGCGAAGTCGCGAAGGCTCCGACGGAAGAAGGTCCGCGGGTTTCCACTCTCGGCATTCCGGGGGTGGGCGCCGCCGCGGGGCGGGGCAAGGCCTGACTCGATCCCTCATCCCAACTCGGCAGGGCCAACTCGGTTCCTGAATCGATTTCCATGCGACTGCCACGGGGAGCCCCGGAGAGGTCGGTCGGAGTTTCCGAGAACTCGGAACCCGGCAAAGGGGGAGGCGCGATAACGAGCGGGCGGGGCGGCTGAGAGGCGTTCGCGGGAGCCGTAGACGGTGGAACTGCCGCCACTGAGGCGGATGGTGCTGTCTTCGCCCGCATTGCCTGCTTCAGTTCATCCCTCTTTTCGGCGATGAGATGCCGGCGTTCACGCACGATTTCAGGCTGAAACTCAGGAAACTGCTGAGCGAGGTGATCGTAGAGAGGCTTGGCTTCCGTCAGCTTGTTGAGAGCGTCCAGGTATTTGCCCTTGGCTTCGAGATCCTGCGCGGACTGAACGAGAAGGAAGCCACGATACCAGATTTCCGAAGGATCGAGAGCATCCTGCGCCCGACCCACGAGCGAAATCCAGCCAAGAAGGCACGAAAACACCAGCGCGTAAACGCTCGCGGACGGTCTTTGTCCAAGGCCGTTCGAATTTCTCATGCAACTGTCTCTTCTCGTGCAGGTCCCGCCGGGCGAAGACCCTGGGAATGATGCAACCGTTTCGGGCGTCCGCCAAGGGGAAAAATTCCAGATGGAAACTGTCCAGTCGCTGGAATTTTTCCTTTCGAATTTCGGCCCGGTTGGAAAAAGCGCAGATTTGTAACAAAAATTCCGGATTGATGCACTCTTTTTTCGCTCTAATATCCCTCTCGCGATGTCCGGTCTGGATAGCCCCGTCCTCGTGTTGAACCGGCTCTGGCAACCGGTGCATGTCTGCGGCGCCAGGCGCGCCCTGGGGTTACTTTTCATCGATCACGCCCACGTTGTCGATACTGACGAAGGTTCCGGCTATTCCCTCCACGATCTCGGCTCGTGGCTGGACCATTCGCGTTCTCACGGGGGGAGGGATGTGGTCCACACGGTCTCGGCCAAGGTGCGCATCCCGGCGGTGATTGTCCTGCGGGAATATGACCGCCTCCCGCTCCGCGAAATCCGCTTTTCCCGCCAGAGCGTTTTCGAGCGGGACCGCTTTACCTGCCAGTATTGTGGCAACCGCTTCGAGACACGGGACTTGAATCTCGATCATGTGATCCCACGCGACAAGGGAGGGAAGACCACTTGGGAAAACGTGGTCTGTTCGTGCATCCGCTGCAACACGCGAAAGGCCAACAAGCTGCCCGCCCAGGCGGGAATGTTCCCGCTGAACGAGCCGAAACGACCTCGGTGGCGGCCATTTTTCGATCCCCGGGCAACCGCGTCGAGGAGCCACTCGAGTTGGACTCCCTTTCTCGGGGGAATCGGCGCCGAGGTGGTCATCCCCGGGTAGGGAAGGATCCTGCCTTCATCCGATCCAGAAAGCCCTCCCAAGGACTGTTTGACTCCCCCCGGCGTCTGCGCCAAGTTACCTGCCCTCTTTCGCGGCGCCCGGATCCTTCCGCAGGTATTTTCCGTCCCCTGCCCCGGCCGGTTCCGGACCCTGTCGTGTCGCAGACTTTACCCCCTTTCCCTTTCCTCCTTTACCCCTCCGTATGAACGTAGACCGAGCGACGCTGGACTTTCTCAACTCATTCTCCACCGACGAAAAACAGGAAGGGCAGCGACTCCACAAGGAAGGAGCCGTAACGCAGATTTTCGGAAACCATCTTCTCATCCAGGGCCGGGTTGAGGACGCCGACTGGGCTTGCCGCACCCGCATTCAACTGCAGGGCAACGAATGGTTCGGTGAAGCCGACGACAAATCGGATTCCGGGCGTGCGGCCCTCTATGCCACCATGCTCGAGAAGGTGGCCCGCAAGGGAGAATTGCCGGAGGCACCCAATGAAGTCGGAGAGAAGAGCCTCACCGAAGTGATTGAGGACAAGCTGGGTCGAGGGCTCACCGGGGAGGAAGACGAATACCTCGGAAAAATGGAAAGGCGTTTTCGCCGCTTCGAGCTCGAGCGCGAGATCTTCGATTCCGACCTCGTCCGACTCAATCCCCGTTGGCCGGTGGAATCGTTCGAACCGCTTATCCTCTGGCCATCGCCTCCACGGGATATCGTTGAGTTCTGGAACTACATCGCCCACGCCTTCGAAAAGGCCAACTATCCCGTCCCGTCTTTCCTGGAGGTCATCACGGACCGCGAGTGGACCCGGGAGCGCATGGCCTCATGGGAAAAACGTCGCGAGGAAAGCGAGTGGCGCTACCAGGTCGAGGTGTTCGAGAAACGTCCCGTCGACGATGCTGTCGAAACCGTCGAATTCCGCCTTCGAATCAGCACTCGCGAGGCCCGTCTCATGGTGCGAACCGGGGAAAACGGCGCCTTCGAACGGGTTGCCGACGAAGAGCATTTCTCGCGGCTCGAAGAGCGTTACGCAAACGGAGGCCTTCGCATGAGTGCGGGCTCCGAGATCCTCTGGAGCAAATTTATCCATGCGGCAGCCAAGGAGGAATCCACCGATGGCGGTCTTTCCCTCGACCGGCTCGACAATTGCCGTCTTCTCAATCGGCTCTTCCATCAGCGCGAGCTCGAGGGACTGATCGTGAATCTCGACGAGCACCCTTTCCGCCTCAGCAGGGAACCTCTCCGCTGGGTCTGCCGTCCAGATTCCGTCGACGCTTCCGACGATTACGAAATGCAGCTCGTGACCGCCTCCGGAGAAGAGATCTCGCACACTCTCCGCCTCCTCCCCGGGGATGAAGCGCTCTACATGAGCGATGAATGGGTCTTCACCGGACCCGAGCACTGGGCGAGGGGAGAAACCCTCATCGATCCTCGCGTCGTCATCCCCAGTTCCGTGATCGAAAGTGAATCCGGAGTGGCCTTCCTCTTCCGTCTCGGTGCGAAACTCCCCGCTCCCCTCGAGAAGAAGATCCGAGAGGAATCTCTGCGCATTATTTTTAATCTGGGCATTTCATCGGGAGCCACGGCTGCCTCGAGCGAGCACATGCTGATGAAGATCTCGGCGGTGAACTCCGATGAGAGCCGAGAGGAAGTCCTTGGCAGGGAAGGCTGGGAGGTGGTGAAGCAACCCAAAGGGGACGCCGAGCATATCTTCCGCTACGACCGCGGCCTGCAGCGCCGTGCCGGCCGACTCATCGCACCGATGCAACCGACCTTCGACGGAAACCTGGGATGCTACCGGGCCCGGGTGACGAAGAACTTTCCCGAGAAATATGCCGAGTGGCTGGACTCCCTCCCGGAGGAGATCGAGATCATCGCGGATGCCGACCTCGCCACCCTTCAGGCCGACCCCGTTGAGGCCCAGGTTTCCTTCGAAGTCGTCGACCAGGAGATTGACTGGTTCGACCTGAAGGTGGTTGTCAAAGTCGAGGGCATGGACCTCACCCAGGACGAGATCCGTGCCCTTGTCCAGGCTCGCGGACAATTTGTCAGGATGGAACGCGGGGGCTGGTTGAGGTTGAAGATGAATCTCAGCGAGGACCAGCAGGAAGCGGTCTCGCGCATCGGCCTCGACCCCTTCGATCTCAGCGGGGAGGTCCATCGCCTGCATGCTCTCCAGCTGGCCGAACCCGCCGCGAAGGAAGTTTTTGACGCGAACGCCTGGGAGCGGATCTCCACCCGGGCCCGCAGCCTCAAGCTCCAGGTTCGTCCCGACGTGCCGGCCGGTCTGAATGTGAATCTCCGTCCCTACCAGATCGAGGGCTTCCACTTCCTCGCCTATCTCACCACCAACCGCTTCGGCGGCATCCTCGCCGACGACATGGGTCTCGG
>JAGRPC010000223.1 GCA_020439925.1 Verrucomicrobiia bacterium
TCGCCCCAGGACGTCGAGGACCAGATCACCTATCCGCTCACCGCCGCCCTCCTCGGCATCCCCGAGGTGCGCACCATCCGCAGTTATTCCTACTTCGGCTACTCCAGCATCTACGTGATCTTCAACGAGAAGGCCGGATGGGACTGGTCGCGGGCGAAGATTCTCGAGAAGCTCAACAGTCTTCCCGTCGGGACGCTTCCCGTCGAGGTCAGCCCCGCCCTCGGTCCCGACGCCACCGCGCTCGGGCAGGTCTTCTGGTACACCCTCGAGGGGCGCGACGAGAAGGGCCGGCCCGCGCCGGGTTGGGACCTGCAGGAACTCCGCAGCCTGCAGGATTTCCACGTGCGTTACGCCCTCCAGTCGACCGAGGGCGTTGCCGAGGTGGCTTCCGTCGGTGGCTTCCAGCGCGAATACCAGATCGATGTCGACCCCGACGCGATGCGCGCCTTCGGGATCACCCTGGGTCAGGTGTTCGAGGCGGTTCGTCAGGCCAATCTCGACGTCGGCGCACGCACCATCGAGGTGAACAAGGTCGAGTACGTGATTCGCGGTCGCGGATTTCTCACCAGCCTCGACGACCTTCGCGAAACGGTCGTGGCGGCCCCGGACAACAAGCCCGTGACCCTCGACGAGATCGCCGAGATCGGTTTCGGCCCGGCCCTCCGTCGCGGACTCATCGACAAGGGGGGAGCCGAGGCCGTCGGAGGGGTCGTCGTGGCGCGCTATGGAGCGAATCCGCTCGCCGTGATCGACGCGGTGAAGAAAAAGGTCGACGAGATCGCCCCCGGGCTTCCCCGCAAGACGCTCGAGGACGGGCGGGTCAGCCAGGTCACGCTCGTGCCCTTTTACGACCGTACCGGGCTCATCGAGGAAACCCTCGACACCCTCAACATCGCCATCAAGGAGGAGATCCTCATCACCGTTATCGTCGTGCTCCTCCTGGTATTCCACTTCCGGAGCTCGCTTCTCATCTCGCTGATGCTCCCCGGAGCGGTTCTCCTCGCCTTCCTCGGAATGAAGCGCTTTGGGGTCGACGCGAACATCGTCGCCCTCTCGGGCATCGCCATCGCCATCGGGACCATCGTGGACATGGGCATCGTCCTTTGCGAGAATGTGCTCCGAGCCCTCGAGAGAGCCCACGAGGACGAATCGCGCCTCGAGGTGATCTTCCGGGCCTGCGCCGAGGTCGGAGGCGCCGTGCTCACCGCCGTCGCCACCACCGTGGTCAGCTTCCTTCCCGTCTTTTTCATGGAGGGGCCCGAGGGCAAGCTCTTCAAGCCCCTCGCCTACACGAAGACCTTCTCCCTGATCGCTTCGATCCTCCTCGCCCTCATCCTCCTCCCGCCGCTCATTCACCTTTTCTTCCGCCGCAACATCGACCGGTTTCGCGAGAGCCGGCCCCGTTTCCACCGCGTCGGGCTCTTCGCCGTCGCCGCGATGGTGGCACTCTATCTCGGGGGATCCTGGGAGCCGCTCGGTCCTGCCTATGGATGGTTCAACCATCTCTTCGTCGTTGCCCTCGTCGGAGGGCTCATCGGGCTCAGCCACGCCTTCGTGCTCGTCTACGAGCGCATCCTCCGCTTCTTCCTTCGATTGAAATGGCTCCTCGTCGCGGTTGTCTGCGGGGTCGTCTCCTTCGGTGTTTGGATCTGGCAGGGACTCGGGAAGGAATTCATGCCCTCCCTTGACGAGGGATCCTTCCTCTACATGCCCACGACCATGCCCCACGCCTCCATCGGCGAGGCAAAGCGCATGCTCCAGCTCCAGGACCGTGCCATCCGCGCCATTCCCGAGGTCGAGCTCGTCGTCGGCAAGATCGGGCGCGTCGACAGCTCCCTCGATCCCGCCCCCGTCTCCATGGTCGAGACGATCGTTAGCTTCAAACCGGAATACGCCCCTGACGGGAAGGGCGGCCGCGTGCGGCAATGGCGAGACCATATCCGCAGCCCCGACGACATCTGGCGCGAGATCACCCGGGTGGCGGAAGTCCCGGGAATGACCTCCGCGCCGAAGCTCCAACCCATCGAGACCCGCCTCATCATGCTCCAGACCGGGATGCGCGCGCCCATGGGGATGAAAATCTACGGTCCCGATCTCGAAACCATCGAGAAGACCGCCCTCGAGATCGAGGCCCTGCTCAAGGGCGTGCCCTCGATCAATCCCGCCACCGTCTTCGCCGACCGCGTCGTGGGAAAACCCTACCTCGAGATCCTCATCGACCGCGAGGCCATCGCCCGTTACGGCATCAGCATCCAGCAGTTCCAGCACATTCTCGAGGTCGCCGTGGGCGGAAGGCGAATCACCACCACGGTGGAGGGCCGCGAACGCTACCCTGTCCGCGTCCGTTACCTGCGGGAACGCCGCGATTCCATCGAGGAGCTCGGCGAAATCCTCATTCCCGCCCCGAACGGGCAGCAGATTCCCCTGCAGCAACTCGCCCGGATCGAGTTCGTGCGCGGGCCGCAGATCATCAAGAGCGAGGACACCTTCCTCGTCGCCTACGTCATCTTCGACAAGAAACCCGGCCACGCCGAGGTCGATGTCGTCGAATCGGCCGCCGCCCTCCTCCAGGACCACATCGACCGCGGACAGTTCACCGTGCCCGCCGGGGTCAGCTACCGCTTCACCGGCTCCTACGAGAACCAGGTCCGTGCCGAGAAGCGGCTTCTTCTTGTTGTCCCCCTCGCCCTCGTCCTCATCTTCCTCCTCATCTATCTACAGTTCCGCCGCGTCAGCACCACCCTCCTCGTCTTCAGCGGGATCTTCGTGGCCTGGTCCGGTGGCTTCATGATGATCTGGCTCTACAACCAGCATTGGTTCCTCGATTTCACCCTTTTCGGCATCGACTTCCGCGAGCTCTTCCAGATCAACACCATCAATCTCAGCGTTGCGGTGTGGGTCGGCTTTCTCGCCCTCTTCGGAATCGCCACCGATGACGGCGTCCTCATGGGCACCTACCTCGAACAGCGTTTCCGCGAGGACCCGCCCGATTCCCTCGATTCCATTCGCGAGCGCACCGTCGAAGCCGCCGTGAAGCGTAACCGTCCCGCCATGATGACCACGGCCACGACCCTGCTCGCCCTCCTCCCCGTGCTTACCAGCACCGGCCGCGGCTCCGACGTCATGGTGCCGATGGCCATTCCCACCTTCGGAGGGATGACCGTCGCCATCCTCACCGTCTTTGTCGTGCCGACCCTCTACTGTGGCATCGAGGAACTCCGCTTCCGCCTGCGCGAGCGCAAGCTGCCACGGGTGGCCACCGCCTCATGATCGCGAGATTCTTTTTCGAACCGAACCCTAACCAATACCCTGAATAACCATGAAGATCCAACCTCTCCTCGCCCTCACCGCCGGCCTCCTCCTTCTCGGACTCACCTCCTGCCAGGAGGACAAGGCCGCTTCCGCCGCCGTCGAACAGAAGACCTGCCCCGTCTCCGGCGAACCGCTCGGCAGCATGGGCGATCCCCTGGTCGTGACCCACGGCGGCGTTTCCGTGAAACTCTGCTGCGACAGCTGCACCGACAAGTTTCACGCCGATCCCGAGAAATACATCGCCAAGGTCAAGAGTGAAACGGGGCAGTGAATCCCCGAAACCCGCAGCTTGGAAAGTTCCGCCCGTAATGGCGGGCGGGACGATCTTGCTACCCGCCAAAGAGCCAGAGAGCAAACCGCTCATCCAACAGGGTCAACCCACCCATCATACCCTCTTTAATCGCCAGAATTCTTCCCCACGTGGGACTGTATTTGGGGCACCCCCTGGTGTAGGCTGACCGGAAATCCTTTCCGACGGCCCATGATCACCACCTGCGATTTCCAGTTCGTCTGCCCCCTGAAATGGGACGACATGCCCGACCTCCCCGACGGGCGGGGCAAGCACTGCTCCCAGTGCCAGCGCCCCGTCCTCATCGTCCACACCCGGCGCCAGTTCAATGCCGCCGCCCGCCGCGGCGACTGCGTCGCCGTCTTCCCCGACGGAGAAGAAAAGCCTCCCCGCCTCAGCGGAGTCCCCCTGCCTCCGCCACGAGAACCCGGATAATCCGCTTCGATCTCCGCGAGCCGTTTCGAGGAGAGCTTGATCATCGCGGGGGAAATCTCGCCTCCCGCAACGGCCCCGCAAGACCCTCGCCTGTCATACGCGGAGGATGGGCGAGACCATCGCCGCCTCAACCGGACCCCCATCTGCCGCGACTGCCACACTTGGCGGGCTTGCGACATCACCATCATGAGTTGAGCGCCTCCACCCCAGTTCCACCCAGGGTAAAGAAGATCGTAAGACCTTCTCCCTCCACCCAGCCAAAGACCCAAAGAGCTAGCTACTAATCCTTCCTCGACTCCGATAACTCTCCAGATCGCACCGCCCTACCGGCCCGAAAAACTTCCCGCACTCGCGGCACCACAGACTCCCCTCCGTCGACCCGCTCGCCGTCAGGCAGAATTTTGTGGTCGCCTGCGCCAACCGGAACGCCCGTCCCACCACCCCCGCCTGCACCGCCGCCGTGTTCGTCGACCCGCAGTGTTTGCAGGGAGGCAGTTCCAGGGATTCGAAATACGCCAGCGATTCGAGAAAACCCGGATAATCCACTTCGATCTCGGCGAGCCGTTTCGAGGAGAGCTTGATCATCGCGGGGGAAATCTCGCCTCCCGCAACGCCCCCGCAAGACACTCGCCTGTCATACGCGGAGGCTGCGCGAGTCCATCGCCACCAACCCGACCCTTGGGGTAAAGAAGGTCGTTAGACCTTCTCTCCTCACCCAGCCAAAAAGCTAAAAGCTAATAGCTAAAAGCTCCCCAAAAACCTTTCCCTTTCCCGCCCCGTCCCGTTACTCTCTCTTCTCCGCGCCCCTCATGCCCGACTCCGTCGAATCCTTCATCACCCGCTGGCAATCCTCCGGTGCCGCCGAGCGCGCCAATTACGCCCTCTTCCTCACCGAACTCTGCGACCTCCTCGAGGTGCCCCGTCCCGATCCCGCCTCCCCCGATCCCGAAAAGAACCGCTACGTCTTCGAGCGCGCCGTCACCCGCAAACAACCCGACGGCATCAGCACCACCGGCTTCATCGACCTCTACAAAGCCGGCTCCTTCGTCCTCGAAACCAAGCAGGGAGCCAACGATCCCGCCGAGCTCGGGCCCGACTCCCTCCCCGTGCGCGCCGCCCGCACCGGCCACGGCCGCCGTGGCAGCGCCGCCTTTGACCGCGCTCTCGAGCGCGCCTTTCATCAGGCCCGCGGTTACATCACCGCCCTGCCTGCCGCCGAGGGACGCCCGCCCTTCCTCATCGTCTGCGACGTCGGCCACACCCTCGACCTCTACGCCGAGTTCAGCGGCACCGGCGGCCACTACGAGCGCTTCCCCGATCCTAGCCACCACCGCATCACCCTCGCCGATCTGCGCGATCCCGAGATTCGCGAGCGCCTCCGCCTCGTCTGGACCGATCCCCATTCCCTCGATCCCTCCCGGAAAGCCGCCGAGGTCACCCGCGACATCGCCGGACGCCTCGCACGCCTCGCCCGTTCCCTCGAATCCGACGGGCACGATCCCCAGGTCATCGCCGGCTTCCTCCAGCGCTGCCTCTTCACCATGTTCGCCGAGGATGTCGGCCTCCTCCCCGAGAACGCCTTCGCCCAGCTCCTCGAAAAACTCGACGGCTCGCCCGCCGGCTTTCCCGTCCTCATCGGCCAGCTCTGGAGCGAGATGGCCACCGGTACCGCCTACTCCACCCTCCTCTTTCGCGAGATCGCCTGTTTCAATGGCGGCCTCTTCGAGGATACCACCGCCCTCCCTTTGTCGAGAGACCAGCTCGCCATGCTCCTCGATGCCGCCGGCACCGACTGGTCCGCCGTCGAGCCCTCCATCTTCGGCACCCTCCTCACCCGCGCCCTCGATCCGCGCGAGCGGCACAAGCTCGGCGCGCACTACACCCCGCGCAGCTACGTCGAGCGCCTCGTGCGCCCCGTCATCGTCGATCCCCTCCGCGAGGAGTGGGAATCGGTCCGCATCGCCGCCGCCAGCCTCCACGACGAGGCCGACCGCCTCGAGGACGAGGCCGCCCTCGACGACACCCGGGCCCGCGAGCTTCTCGCCGCCGGGAAGAAAGACCCTGCCAAGAAAGCCGGAGCCGCCGCCGCGAAGCGGCGCGGCGAGGCCAAAAAGAAAGACGCCGAGGCCCTCGCCCTCGTCACCGACTACCACCGCCGCCTCTGCCAGATCCGCGTCCTCGATCCCGCCTGCGGCACCGCGAACTTCCTCTACGTCACCCTCGAACACCTCAAGCGCCTCGAGGCCGAGGTCCTCGAGGTCCTCGCCGCCCTCGGCGGCGATCCCACCCTCGAGATGGAGGGCCATAAGGTGCGCCCCGGCCAGTTCCTCGGCATCGAGCTCAACGCCCGCGCCGCCCGCATCGCCGAGCTCGTCCTCTGGATCGGCTACTTCCAGTGGCACCGACGCACCACCGGCAAGGCCGACACCAACGACCGCCCCCTCCTGCCCAAAGACAAACCCATCGAAAACCGCGACGCCGTCCTCGCGTATGACGAGAAGATCCCGCGTCGCGACCCCGCCACCGGCGAAGTCGTCGAGATCTGGGACGGTCACACCACCAAACCCCATCCCGTCACCGGAAAAGAGGTGCCTGACGAGAGCGCCCGCATCGTCGTCTACGATTACGAGAATCCCCGCCGCGCCGAATGGCCCGAGGCCGATTACCTCGTGGGGAATCCGCCGTTTATTGGTGCTTCACGGATGCGCGAGGCCCTTGGCGACGGTTACACCGAGGCCTTGAGAAAAGCGTGGAAAGGCACCGTGCCCGAGTCTGCCGACTTTGTCATGAACTGGTGGGCCCGCGCCGCCGAACTCGTCGCTCGGGGCAGGGTGAAACGCTTCGGTTTCATCACCACCAATTCGATCCACCAGACCTTCAACCGCCGTGTCCTCGAGCCCTTCCTCGCCGATGCGAAGAGGCCCCTGCACCTGAGTTACACCATTCCCGATCACCCCTGGGTCGACTCCGCCGATGGCGCCGCCGTGCGGATCGCCATGACCGTCGCCGCCGCCGGGAAAGGGGAGGGGACCCTGGAGAAAGTCGTCGAGGAAGTGACCCAAGAGGGTGGAGAGAACGAAGTGACCCTGTCGGGTCGGCGCGGAGTGATCGCGGCGAATTTGCAGGTGGGGGCGGATTTGACGAGTTGTGGGGCGTTGCGGGCGAATTCGAAAGTGAGTTGCCCAGGTGTAAAGCTCCATGGAGCGGGATTCATTGTATCCGAATCCGAAGCAGAGAATCTCGGACTCGGATCAATCGAAGGGATCGAGAAACACATTCGTGGTTACCGAAACGGAAAGGACCTAACCAACCGACCACGTGACGTCAAACTGATTGATCTCCTTGGTCTAACGGAAACAGAAACATCAAAAAGGTTTCCGGCACTGTACCAACATGTTCTCACACACGTGAAGCCTGAGCGAGATCAGAACAATCGTGAAACGTACAAGACCAATTGGTGGATTTTTGGAGAACCGCGGCGCGACTTCCGTCCAGCACTTGACGGACAGAACCGATACATCGCGACCGTTGAAACGAGCAAGCACCGCTTCTTTACGTTTCTAGATCAGGAAATTCTCCCGGATAACATGCTGGTTGCGATTGCCGTCGATAATGCAGCGATACTCGCTGTCCTTTCCTCTCAAATCCACGTGGTCTGGGCGCTCGCCATGGGCGGGCGCCTAGGAATGGGCAACGATCCCCGCTACAACAAAACCCGCTGCTTCGAAACCTTCCCTTTCCCCGCCCTCGAAGAAGGCCCCTTGAAGGCGCGCCTCCGCGAACTCGGGGAACAGCTCGACGCCCACCGCAAGCGGCAGCAGGCCCTCCATCCGCACCTCACCCTCACCGGGATCTACAACGTCCTCGAAAAGCTCCG
>JAGRPC010000224.1 GCA_020439925.1 Verrucomicrobiia bacterium
CAGCTCGGCGACGGCACGACCACGGTCCGTACCTCGCCCGTTCCAGTCGGCTCCGGGCGCGTCTGGGCCGCCGTGGCGACGGGAAGCCGGCACACCGCCGCCGTGGCGGCGGACGGCACGTTATGGACTTGGGGATTGAACAGCAGCGGCCAGCTTGGTCACGGCGACACCGTCCAGCGCACCAGCCCCACGCAAGTGGGGTCGGATAACGACTGGAGCCGGGTGGAATGCGGCACGAGTCTCACACTGGCGATCAAGACCAACGGGGAGCTTTGGGCGTGGGGTTTCAACTCCAATGGACAGCTCGGGCAGGGAGACACCCTTCAGCGAACCTCCCCGGTCCGCGTTGGAACGGCTACGGACTGGGCGCGGATCGCCGTCGGCAGCCCCCATGTGCTGGCGTTGAAGACCGACGGCACGCTCTGGGCCTGGGGTATCAACAACATCGGTCAGTTCGGCAATGGCGGCACTTCGCCGTCGTTTGTCCCCATCCAGATCGGAACGGATTCGGACTGGACCTCGGTCTCCGCCTATTTCGGCACCAGCACCAGTGCCGCGCGCAAGGCGGACGGCACGGTTTGGGTTTGGGGGGCGAATTCCAATGGTCAGCTCGGCGACGGCACCGCGATCAACCGAAGCACGCCGCAAGGGTTCGCCCCCGGAAATGATTGGGCCGGCATCCAAGTGGGACTCTCCCATGTCGCGGCGTGGCGGGAGGACGGCACGGTCTGGGTGGCCGGGGAGGGTCGGGGCTTCACCGGCGCGAGTCCCCGCGCCTTGACCCGGTCCGACGCCTCCGCGCAGACGTGGCTGCAGCTCAGCGGCAGTGGCACACATTTCCACGCCCTGCGGGCGGACGGCACGCTCTGGGCTTGGGGAAGAAACAACGAGGGTGCCTTCGGCAACGGCAGCTTTGCAGACACAGCGGTCCTGACGCAGATCGGGACCGAAGACCAGTGGGAGCAGGTCGCCTCGGGCGGTCAGAGCATCTCCAACGGCAGCTTAACCTTGGCCGTCAAGAAAAACGGCACCCTCTGGGGCACGGGCAGCAACACCAACTCCAAGCTCGGTCTCGGTGACACGACCACCCGCAGCAGCTTCACGCAGGTCGGCTCAGCGGCCAACTGGCAGCATGCTGCGGCCGGCTTCAACCACAGCATGGCAGTGAAAGACGATGGAACACTTTGGGGGTGGGGACTGAACACCACCGGCCAGCTCGGTCTCGGCGACACCACTGCGCGAACCACGCCGACACAGGTCGGCTCCGCCGCCGATTGGCAGACCGTCGCCTGTGGCGGCAGCTTTTCCATGGGTGTCAAGACGAATGGCACGCTCTGGGCCTGGGGATTGAACGGCAGCGGCCAACTCGGTCTCGGCGATACCACCCAACGCACCAGCCCGGTGCAAGTCGGCTCCGGCAACGACTGGGTGGCGGTCGCGTGCGGCCTTTCCCACACCTTGGCTCTGAAAAGTGACGGCACCCTCTGGGTGTGGGGCTTGAACTCCAGCGGTCAGCTAGGCCTCGGCAACACCATCCAACGCACCGGTCCGGTGCAAGTCGGCACGGCGACGCACTGGACGAGCATCTCCGCCAGCCGCAACTCATCTGTCGCGCTCACCGCGGACGGAGCCCTCTGGACCGCCGGGGAGAGTCTTGTGGGCCAAGCCGGCCTTGGCAGCACCGACAATGTTTTGGCCTTCACCCAAGCCGGAGCTGCCGACTTCCAGCTTGCGGCGATTGGGGCCGTCTCCCTCGCCGCCATCCAGGCAGACGGGAGCTTCTGGACAGCGGGCACCGCCGGTCCGCAGGTCCTCGGCGGCGGGCGCGACCGCACCGCAGTCGTTCCCATACAGCCCCAGCTCGCGCAGCAAGGTATCGTTCCACCGCCCGCAGGGTTGCACTCGGGGCGCGTCGCCGCCACCAGCGGCCTGCCGGTGTCTCTGGCGCTTCTTTCGGGTTCCGCCGAGATCGACGGCGATAAATTCACCCTTACCGGCCCACGCGGCAGTGAGGTGACTATCCTGGCTTGGCAAGCCGGCGACGAACGCGCTTGGAATGCAGCTCCACCGGTGCAACTGTCCATCACCCGGCCTGTTGGAGACATCCGCGTCTTCGCTGGCACGGTGGGGGACCCCGAATTGACCAGCGGGGAGAGCACCGTCGATTTCGGTAATGTCAGGGTTGGAGCCCCGCCCGTCACGCGTCTCTTTACGATCCTGAACGGCGGAGACGACACGCTTGTCCTGGGGGAAGTCGTCGCGAATGGCGATTGGACCGCCGACCTCACCGGCATGGACGGCACGTTGGCCCCCGGCGCATCCACCAGCTTCGTCGGCACTTTCGCACCAGCCACTTCTGGTCCTCGCACAGGAGCAGTCACGATCATGAGCGACGACCCGGATGAGGCGCAGTTTTCCGTGACCTTCACGGGACATGGCCTGTTGCCGCAAACCATCACCTTCAACCCCATTGCCAACCAGCTCACCACATCCAGCATTCCGCTCTCCGCCACTGGAGGCGCCTCGGGCAATCCGGTGACCTACACCGCCGAGGGGCCCGCCTCGATCGGTCAAAACAACATTCTCAGTTTCACCGGCGCCGGGTCGGTCACGATCACCGCCTCGCAGGCGGGTAATTCGAACTACGAGGCCGCGACACCGGTCGCCCGCACGTTCACCGTCATGAAAGCAATGGCCACGGTGACGCTCGGCAGCCTCTCCCATATACACGACGGCACGGCGAAATCAGCGACGGCAACCACGGATCCAGCGGGCAAGACCGTCACCTTCACCTATGGTGGGGGAAGTGGTGCTCCGACCAATGCCGGATCCTACGAGGTGGTCGGGATAATCGACGACCCGATCTTCCAGGGCAGTGCCATCGGCACCCTGACCATCGGGAAGGCACCGCAGTCGATCAGTTTCGCTCCGATCGCCGATCGGCTCGCCACGGCCACGGTCAACCTCTCTGCGACCGGAGGTGGCTCGGGCAATGGGGTGACCTTCGCGGTCACCAGCGGGCCCGCGACGATCACAGGCGGCAATCAGCTCTCTTTCACCGGGGCAGGTAGTGTGACGATCACCGCGAGTCAGGCCGGCAATGCCAACTACGAAGCGGCGACGGATGTGCTGCGGACCTTTGCGGTGACCAAGGCGATGGGCACGGTCGCTCTCGGCAGTCTGGCCCAGACCTATGACGGTGCGCCGAAAGCGGCCACCGCGACAACCAATCCGGCAGGGAAGACGGTCGTCTTCACCTACGACGGTTCCTTGAGCGCGCCGACCGATGCGGGCAGCTATGAGGTGGTCGGGGCCATCAGTGATCCGATCTACCAGGGCAGCGCGACGGAAACCCTCGTCATCGCCAAGGCGAGCCAGACGATCGCCTTTGCGCCCATCCCTGACCAGCTGACGACGGACACGGTCAACCTGTCGGCCACCGGGGGCGGTTCGGGCAATACCGTCACCTTTGCGGTCACGAGTGGACCCGCGACGATTACCGGAGGCAATCAACTCTCTTTCACTGGAGCTGGCAGCGTGATGATTACAGCGAGTCAAGTCGGCAATACCAATTACGAGGCTGCGCCTGACGTACCACGAACCTTCAATGTCACCAAGGCCACCGCCACGGTGACTCTCGGCAGTCTGACCCAGACCTACGACGGTTCGCCGAAAGCGGCCACGGCGACGACCGAACCGGAAGGAAAGACCGTCACCTTCACCTACGGCGGGTCTTCGACGGCACCCATCGACGCAGAATCCTACGAGCTGGTGGGAACGATCGACGACCCGATCTATCAGGGGAGCGCCACGGGCACCCTCGTCATCGCCAAGGCCTCGCAGACGATCACCTTCGCCGACCCCGGACCTCGCGTGGCCAACACCACCGTCAACCTCTCCGCGACAGGTGGAGGATCGGGCAATCCGGTGACCTTCGCTGCCGAGGGACCCGCCCAGATCGACGGGGGCAACGTCCTCAGCTTCACTGGTCCCGGGGACGTCACCATCCGCGCCAACCAAGCCGGCAATCCCAACTACGAGGCGGCTCCCGAGGTGGCCCACACCTTCACTGTCAGCGTCGCGACCGCGATGCTCACGCTCTCGCACCTCCACCAAGTCGCCGACGGCACGGCTCGCGAGGTTGTCGTCACCACCGATCCGGCGGACCTCGAGATTGAGATCATCTATGACGGCGGCACCGACGCTCCCACCGCCCCCGGTTCCTACGCCGTCGAGGCCACCGTCACCGACCCCCGTTACGAGGCCACCGTCACCGCCACCCTGATCGTCGACGATCCGGCCCGTCTGCACACCGCCCGCGGCGGCTCCCTGCCCGCGATCTCCGCGTTGGGCGTGCTCGACGAATCGACTTTCCAGATCGCCGCCTACGAAACGATCCTGGCTCGCTGGTCCATGGTGGTGGCCTGGGCCGAGGGAAATGCCGGCTACGACTTCGACGAGGCCGGCAGCGGCCCCCTCACCGACGCCCCTGTCGTGGAGCTGAGCTGGTACGACGCCGCGAAATGGTGCAACGCTCTCACCGAATGGGAAAACGCCGCTTTTGGCCGCAGCCTCGTCCCCGCCTACCGGGTCGGCGGGAACACGTTCAAGACCGGCACACCCACTTCGCCGAGCGAGGTCGCCTGCGACTTCACCACCAGCGGCTACCGTCTTCCCACTGCGGCCGAATGGGAATACGTCGCCCGCGGCGGCGCCGGGGCGGTCGCAACGATCTATCCGGGCGGCGACGTGCTCGACCCGCTCGGGTGGTTCGCCGGCAACTCCGGCTTGGCTGGAGTGCTTTCCGCAGGAGGCAAGACGCCAAACGCCCTCGCGCTCCATGACCTCGCCGGCAACGCCGCCGAGTGGATCTGGGATGCGCCCTCGGGCCTTCCCGCCCAGCGCTTCCTTCGCGGCGGCTCCTGGCAATCCCTCGAGGCCGCCTGCCGGCTCGCGACCCTCGCGGGCGCCGACCCGGCGGTCCCGACTTCCGCAACCGGCCTGCGGGTGGCCCGTTCCGTCGCCCTCGCCCTAGCGCCCGCTCTCGACCAGAACGACTTGATCTGGGATTCTGGGGGCGATCTGCCCTGGCTGGCCCAGATCGGGACCACCCACGACAACAGCGATGCGGCCGAAAGCGTTCTTTCCGCCGTGGGCCAGTCGGGCTGGGTCGAGACCACCGTGACCGGCCCCGGCAACCTGCGCTTCCGCCGGAAGACTGCGGGAGAGGCGTCCGATCTGCTCTCCTTCACCGTCAACGGACAGGTCGGCCTCTCCATCGGCGGCACCGCCGATTGGGAGGAAGAACTCGTCGAACTGCCCGCGGGCAATCACACCCTGCGCTGGACCCACACGCGGGCCTCCGTCGCCGACTCAGTCCGTGCTTGGCTCGACACCGTCTCCTTCGAAATCGCCACTGCCCCCACGGTCACCACCGAGGCAGTGGGGTCGATCACCGAAACCTCCACCACCCTCGGCGGAGAAGTCACCGGCGACGGTGGTCGGACCGTGACAGCCCGTGGTGTCGTCTACGGCACCTCCCCCGATCCGGAACTCGGCCCCGGGAACATCGATCTTCCCGCCGCCGACGGAGGAACGGGCATCTTCATCATCGCGGCTACCGGCCTGACCCAGGGCACGACCTACTACGCGAGGGCCTACGCTACCAACAACCTCGGCACGAGCTACGACGCTTCGGTCGTTTTCACCACCGGCACGATTGTCAGCTTCACCGACGGGTTGGCTGGCTTCGACCGCACCATCTTACCCGGTGACCGCCACATTTTCAGGTTCACCCTCGATGGGCCGAGGATCGTCGACCTTTCCTCGACCGGAGGCGCGGCGCTGCGGGCGGTGCTGCGCGACGGAAGCGGTGAGGTCATTGCAAGCTTCGAGGGCGACGGAAACTTCGCCTTTGAGGAACTCCTTCTGGCCAGCACCTACACCCTCGAGATCACCCGCCAGCCTGGGGTCGGCGAGGGACAAGGCTTCCATCTTGATATCGACGCCAGCGAGGTGGCGGCGAGCCGCCCCGATGTATCGGTGGGTTCCAACGCGACCGCTACGACGGGACTGCTGGTTTACCTGCCCTCCGGGCAGACAGTCGCTATCACCTCGAAGAGCGCGAAACCGGTAACCGGATACGCCCGGGTGGCCAACCGAGGCAAGCTGCCGGATGAGCTTTCCCTGCGGGGTACGAGGGGCAACGCCTTCTTCGCGGTGAGCTATTTCGGTTCCGACGGGAACGCGACCGCGCAACTGCTGGCCGGCACCTACCGGACCCCGGAACTGGAGTCCACCGATGCGGACCTGGGCTTCCGCATCTCGGTGACCCCGAACAAAAAGAAGCTGGTCAAGAAATCGACGAAGGGAACAAAGGTCCTGAAGAAGACGCTCAGCCTGCCAGTGACGGCGGTCTCAACGACGGATCCGTCCGTCAGCGACTCCGGGACGATCAAGGTGCAAGTGAAGTGATCTATCGCGTTCTCCGGACCCCTTGCCGAGTGTTCCGGTTTTTGGCGCCGTGAGCGCCCCCATTTTGCCTAGCCCCATGTGAAAATACTGATCTCACTCTCGAACGCACCCGCCCGTTTCGCCTTGTTTTCCTCCTGCGTTGAAGTGCTGCTCAAACCGAGCGCAGCCTCCGGGGCAGCGACTTGGGCCCGTCGCGGAGCACCTCTTCGACTCGACCTTGAGCTCGAGCTTGCTCTGAAACGTCCCGGAAAGAGGTTCAATCGAGCAGCGAATCGAGCTTCTTGGAAGAGCTTCCGGGAAGCTGGAAACAAGAATCAGAGCTGTAGCTCTGAGAGCTAAGTGTGTTTCCAAAAGGTCCCATATATTGTTCTGTTGCCTACAATATCATTTCGCTGGCTCTCCGCTTCCCGGCGGGTCAGTCGCCCCACGCTTCATTAAATTATTAAGTACAAACGTCGCCTTGACGGCTCCGTTTCTTCGTCGTCCGGGGGACTCCTCCAGTCGGCCGTGCGACGGCCGCCACTTGGTGGAGGTGCCGGGACGGGGGGGGGAGCTACCTCGACCACTCGTTTCCCGGCACCCGGCACAATCAGCAGTACGAAGAAGAACCGGGGGAGCGTCGTGGTTACCCGGGGGAAGCCTCGAAGGTGCGGCGCCCGCCGCCGCCCGGTTTCCCCGTTGTGGCGTTCTGTCGCCGAGAGCCGTTCTGAGACCTCGCGGGGGCGTTCCGCTCCTGACCCTCGAGAAGTCCGGCGGACGATCTCCGAGCTCCGTGGAGCCCGGGAGAAGAAAGCGCGGCTCCCCTCCCTACGCGGCTCAGACGAAGGTTTAACGAGCCCCCGATCGATACGACTTCAAGAAGTCGGTCAAGGGGTGGGTCGGATCGAGATCCCGGAAGATGAACGGTCCTACTTGCTCAATTCCGAGCTCATCTTCTCGATGATATCCTTCCGCATGCGGATCATCTCTTCTTCCGACACGCCGAAAACACGACTCTGGACTCGATCTTCCTCGATCAGACGACGTTCGAGTTCGGGATCCCCGGTGCCGTAGCGATTCGGCGGAGGCACTCCGGAAGGACTTTCAGGCGGGGGCACCAGCGTCGGTGCGCTCGGCGGCGAAGCCGCTCCCTGCCTCCCCTGTTCGATCACTCGAGGAATCACACCCCGATAATAGTCCCGCGCGTCCATCTCGCTGAAGGTGTTCGACAAGGACGGATCGCCGACTACAGCGGTGTTGAAAGTTTCAAGCTGACGTCCGAGTGCACCGCCGGACCTTTGCTGAGCGTCCATGAGATGCTGCTTGAAGCTCTGCCGGGCCTGCTCATCGGCAAGGATGCTGAGATCCACCCCCTCCCAGTTCCCCGTCTGAAGCGCCTCGGCGATGTCCATCCTCGTGAGGATGTCGAACTTCGATTGGAGGTAGTGAACCTGGCTCTCGGAAAGGATCGTGATTCCCGCCATCTCCCGTTGGAACGAAATCTGTACACTTTGCCTGGACCTCGTCTCCTGAAGAAAGGCCACATGGACGAGTGCTCGCTTCATCACCTGGGACATCGTCCGTTCCATCTGCCCCCTGCCCTCATCCGTCGATGCGAACGCATGCAGCTGGTCGATGTCGCCGGTGAAAAACGTCTGGGCGTGTTCCTTCATCATCCCCTTGATGTCTGCGGCTTCATCGTTTGAGGGGGCGAGGGCGAGCTGGGTCATCAACTCCCGGTGGCGGTTTCGAGCCGGTCCATCACCGAAGTTGTCGATCACGTTTGACGCCACGAGTGCTCCGACGTCATACGCCAGAAATTCGGCGACCCCCTTGGTGGTGCGCTCGGCGATTTCCGGGGCCGAAAGCACCTGAACATGCCTCCCCTTGTCCGCAAGTCTTCTCGCCGCCTTCTGGAGCTTGTCATGCAGCAACCGGGACACTTCGTCGAGTTCGGGCAGCGCACCGATCGAAACCACGTGTGGCTCGTCCGGGGAGGCTGCTTCAGCACCGCCAACACCTGCCGAGGCCCCTGCCGACCCACCCGCGCCGCTCGTTTCAGGGGCGGATTTCATCGATGGATCCGCAAGCGGGTTGGCCGCGGCGATGGACTTGTCGATAAGAGCCGTGTTCGATGTGGCATTCAATCGAGCGACCTGTTCGTCCGAGAGCTTCCGGACTTCGATGGAAGCGACGCCACCGGCGTGCATGATCGAGGCGAACCCGTCGCGAACCGAAGTCAACCGCGCTCCGCCGTAGGACCTTCCGTCCACCGTGAGATCGATCGTCTTTGGCGCGGAAGCCGCCGCCAGTTTCACATAATCAGCCTTCGACATCAGACGCCCCTCCACGAGCACGTTCCCGCTCTCGATGGCCTGGACCATTCGTTCGATCCCGACCGCGATAGGTTCGAGCGTTCCGCTGGCCCGTGGGAAGCGTATCTGCAGGGACCGCAGCGAGGCGGCCTCCGACCGGAGTTTGCCGATCCCCGCATAGTCCACCGCCGTGGCTCGGCTCAGGTCGATCGGATGGACGAGCAGCTTGAACTGGTTGTTCGTGACCCGGAACGTCTTGCCATCGGTCGTCGTGACATTGGTAATCACCTGGTGCTGCTCCACCCTCGAAAAGGGGACCGCGATCGCCGTTTCATCCCGGGCGTTATCGATGGTCGTGTAGATGATGATGCCCGACGTCGACACTTGGGCGTCTACCTCCGGGATCGAGAGAACCGCGAAGCAAAGAAAAGCCCGTGAGGCAATTCGACCGAGTCGTGAGACGAAGGCTGGTCCGCACGAAGGCCGCTGCCTCGAAAAGAAGAAGACCGAGTTCCCCATGGGGAACCTATTCTCCCGGCTTTCGAGCCAAGGTCAAGTTCCCAACGGGGAACTTGAATGTCGCGCGGTTACCGCAACTGCATCGGTCCCGAGGTTCGCCGCCTTCGCATGGAGAAGGGGCTCACCCAGGACCAGTTCGCCGCCCGCCTCCAGCTGGCCGGGCTGCACCACCTCGACCGCGTCGCCGTGGCAAGATCGAATCCCAGCTGCGCAGCGTGTTCGACTACGAAGTCATCGTCATCGCCGCCGAGCTGGGGGTGCCAGCGGGGGATCTGTTGCCTCCGCTGCGGAAGTTGAAACCCGAACTCGACGACCTCATCGCTGGCGAACGAGAAAACTCGGCAGCGTGAGCCACTGTGGCGACCACGCCTTTGGGCGATCACAGAATCCCGCCGTGCGAGAAGAGATCGTCGGCGTTCAGACCGACTTCACCACGCAGAAACTTCTCCCGAGAAACATAGAAGACCGCGGGGCAATCCGGTGACACCACGGCAACGACGTCCGCGTCGGAGTTTCGGACCGCCTCCAGGTCATCCTCGGTTTGGTAGATGGGGCCGTCGAAATCGGCTTTGAGGCTTTCAAGCAGGCAGCCCACATGAAATCGATAGTAGAGATCGTCGCGGGGGATTGGCGTTTTCATCAGTTTGGGTTCGGGAGTTCAGGAATTCAGGAGATTTCGAATGTTGGTGGAAAGGCGAGCCCGGGAGCCTACCCGGGAAGGGGAACGTCTGGGTTGAGGTGGTGCCGTCGGGGTTCCTCCCGATAGAGCTTGCCGTCTCTCAGTCCGACCAGTCCCCGGCGCAACAGGCCGGTCAACGCCTCGTCACGCTCCGGCTTTCTCAGCCGTTGGAAGGTGCGCCCGAGCTCCGAGGCCGACAGACCGGGCTGATCGCAGATCCGGAAGAAGATCTTTCGCTCCCAGTCCGTCAGCCCCTCCGTGATCGACACCTCGCTCGGAGGGATCGGGAGAAACTTCGCCAAGGTCCTCAGGTGCCGGATGTGCAGCCGCTTGGCGAGTTCGAGGCCCATGAAGGCGGCCACCTGGTCCGGCTCCGGTTTGCCGTCGAGCACGGTGAGAAGGAGCGCCAAGCGCAGCGCCATCTGCGCCACCCGGCCCGGAGCGACCGGAGAGGGGGTCGGAGATCCGTTTTCCCATCGCTGCGCGACCGCGAGGAACTCCCGGACCACCACGAAGGGGCGCGTGTTCGCCGAAAAAACCCGGGTCCGTCGCATGGACTGGTGCCTCGACACGAACAGATCCAGGCATCGGCGCTGGATCTCCCCGCCACAACCCTTGTCGGGATCGAGGGTCACGACTCCGGGTGCCGCCGTCTCCAACATCAGGAACGGCAGCCCGGCGAACCAAGGGTTCTCCCCGAGGAATCGACGTGCCTCGCGCCGGTCCACCTGCCAATAGAAGGCGGGCGCGGCGCCGGAGTTTTCCTCTGGGCCCTGCCGCACCGGCGTGCTCGAGCCCAGGGCCTGCTCCAGCCGGATCTTCCCCTCGGAGGACAGGAGGCGGAAGGCGCGCCCCAGACCCGGGTACGGGTTGGTGAGCAAGACGTGGTGGTCGAAAGGCACCCGCGAGTAGGGTGCGACCAGGGAGGAAGTGACGAGGCGCTCCGAGATCTTGTCGGCATAGACCGACCTCGCCATCTCGGCCGTTTTGGCGACTCGCGCCGCCTCCGGGTGCACTGGAGCGTCCTCAGGGTCGGACTCTCCCTTGCTCTCCTTGGAAAGGCCGAGGCCGGCGAAAAGCCGCATCGTGGCCTCGAAGTTGTCGACGAGGAACCGGACCGGGGCCCGAGACCAGACTGAGTCGGATTCCGGAGTCACCAGCAGCAGCGAGAACGGTGGCCGGATCTTCCCCAGGCTGCTGTCCATCTCGCGAGCCCCTCCCATCGAGTGGGCAAACCCGGCCAGCAGGGAGGCGAAGGCGATCTCCTGGTCGATCTGAAATTCCCTCGCAAACCGATCGACGAGTTCAAAGACGCCGAGGAGGCGGAACGCACCGATTTCCCTCACCGATTTATCGGGAGCGAGGAAGTCCGGGATCTGGATGGAGGCACACATCCATTACCGAGTGTTCCCCGATTTTCCAGAATTTCCACAAGAAAACACCTTCCCCCGCACCTCACTTTGCGCTTGGGCTCATATCCGATCGTAAAGCCACCTTCGACCTGCCGTTCGACGTGGAGAAGGGTCGCACGAAAGGAGGGCTCGGCACCATGATCTGCATCGGGATGACCCGGGATGGGGGGGCAGAACGGATCTATGGTGGCGATGGAGAAATGCGGGGTGAAGATCGCCGCTTCCGTGTCCGGCGCTTCTTTGACTGCCGGTTGGCCCCCACTCAGATCCTGATACCTCGGCCCATCGAGTCGGCGCTGGTCACCCACTCCGGAGGTGTCGCCCGGATCGCCGTGGCCGATCTTGTTCGAGGCGGTGGGCTTTATCCCCTCCGACCTTTATGCTGAAGCGAAGGCCGCGAACCCGAAGAAGCCGGTCGAGCTTTTCGTCCGGTGATAATCGAGACGAACGCCCTCTTTATTGGCATGCGCCAGGTCATCGAGCGCCGAATCTTCGCCTCCCATTCGATCGACGGATTCTTCTATGGGAGCCTCCGCTCCGTCGAGCTCGATCTGAACAAACAGTCCGTCGTTAAAGGTGACTTCCTCGACGGTCTGCATGGGCTGAAATCTGCCGAGCCCTGCATTTACACGACCATCTTCGATGACCGGACGTGTCCCCTCTGGTGTATCGTGCCTCGTCCCCGACGGGGGCTGGACCATTGACATGTGGCAATGGATTGCTTCAGAATTGGTCATTCGGGTCCACGACCCTGCGATATCCGAATGAGTCCCGAAGAAGAAGCCAGTATGGCTGAGGCCATCAGGACCTGTGCCGATAAACTCGCCACCTTGGAGAACCAAACCACGCAGCTCGCAAGGATCCTCTTCGCGACACGGTTGATCTCGGACGCTTCCGATAAGACCGTCCTCTCGCTGCTTTCGATTCTTGCGGCACAGAGCGAACCCGAGGAGGCCCGGGCTGAGTTCATCGGGAGATACCTGAAGAACTTTCAAGAATCAAAACGCGAACACATCCGGCTCGCGCTGGAGGAATACGAGGACACCAATCCAGGTGAAGCGGCCAAGCTCTCCGAGATCCTGGGTGATCTTTATGGCGGGTTGGGTACATAAAAAGGCCCCTTGCCACTCCGCTCCTGCCGCCGAACCGTGGCGGAATGAAACAGATCCTCCCCCTGCTTCTGCTCCTCCTGCTTCCCGTCATCACCCAGGCCCGCCTCGGTGACAACATCGGCACCTGCGTGCACCGCTATGGCGATCCCGTCAGCACAGGCGAACCCGACGCTCCTGTTGTCTTTCGCAAGGATGGTCTCAAGATCGTCGCCTTCTTCAACGCCAATGGAGTGGTCGATGCCATCGTCTACTCCAAGATCGATCCCGAATCCAACCTCACCGGCACGGACGCCGAGCTACTCACCAGTCTCAATCTAGGGACACGGATTCGCCGGGTCGAATCCATCGACGGACCCCGTTGGCAAACCGCTGATCAGACCGCCATCGCCACTTTCGATGCCACCACCGGCATCCTTCAGGTCTACACCGCCACCGGCCACAAGCGACTCGAGGAGTTCACTCGCGACATCCAGAGCGGTGACGCGTCATGAATTCGAAGTGGCTGGCGCGAGGCAGCGGGGGATCCATCACACTTCCCGGCCTTCCCCCTGACTCACGAAGATCACGCCCCGTTCATCACCGGAAGCTGCATCAGAATCGAGAATGAGTTCGCATCTTGACCACCGTCCACGGTACTGATACGTGGCAGGGATGCCGGAGCCGCAAAAGTCCCAACAGCCGAAGCCGAATCCAAACCCGCGCCCTGTTCAGCCGGGGCGGGGGACAAAAACTCAATCGCCATTGCCAGCCCGGCCGCAACTCCCCACGCGGCGAGGAAAGTGAGCGGGGCGCAGAGTGCCGCCTTTGCGAGCCGTCGCAAGGCGGCTCCTCGCACTTCGTTGGCCTTTCGAATCTCGAGAGTGCGTTCGATCGTGTTCTCGATCTCGCCACGAAGGATTTCATGCCATTTCAGGTTGGGCATCAGGAAATTGTGGCCCTCGTTCGCTGGCGGGTAGTATTGCGACGGTGCCATGACCGCGGACACGAGGATGGCTCCGACGATGAAGAGGTGGAGGCCCACGGCGAGTACGCCCCAAGTGACCGTCCCGAATCCGTTTTCGACAAGATAGACCGTGTAGCCCAAGGCTGCCGCACCGCCCGTGAAACAGAGGGACACGTAACGGTTTCCCTGTTCGCCGAGTCGGTCGGAGCAGTCGAGGTGGAAGGCGGTGTTTTCTTTCCCTTCCTGATAGGCGTTGACGATCACCTCGGGGTCGAGGTCCGGGCCGAAAATGGGAGAAGTGTTGTCGTCCATGGAACGGGGCAGGCTGGATGAAATGTCGCTTTGATTTGGTGAGGATCAAATCCCCGCATCACTCAAACCCTCTCGGTACCCTCAGCGTTCCCAGTCATTATCGAGGATCCCATCCTTCATGTCGAGATCGCCGATGACGACGCGCGGGATGATCGAGTCCTGCTGCGCGCACTGACCTGACGAGCAGCCCGGGAACGACGGTTCCGGCGAACGTGAGGGCGGTACGACCGTGTCAATCCCCGTTCCGCACGTGCTCGCGCTCTCTGATGAGCTTCCATTCGTAGATCTCCGCGGAGCGTGCCACGGCCTCCGGAGTCGCCCACCAGGTACCCTCTCCACAATGAACGCCTTCGAGGGTCGGGTAGACCGGCTTACCGTCCGGAGAAACGATCTCAAAGCCCGGATTGTCTCCGCGGAGAGTTTCGCGCACGCTCAAGGGCACCATGCCGTCGGGTACTTCTGGCGTCGGATCACGATTGTCGCTCGGCGGCATCATTCGGAGTTGTAACACGGGTCAGCTGCGTCCGGGTTTCTGGTAGAGCTTTCGTAGCTCAAAGTAAGGCAATACAACCGCTGAGGCACGAAGCGCGGTTCTGGATCCGCTGGGTTTTGGAGGAGAGTTGTGATGAGAGATAATAGTGGTTCCGGACTCGCCCTCCGGGAAGCCGGCCGCAACGACGATTCCGCTCACCTCGTTGCCTTCGTCGCCGACGAGAATGCGTGGTCCAAGTCTCCGATCAAATCCTCCACATCCTCGATCCCCACAGAGAGCCGAACGAGACCGTCTCGAATTCCCGCGCCTTCCCGCTGTGCTGGTGTCAGGGTGCGGTGTGTCGTCCGGCTTGGTACGCAGATGAGGCTCTCAACTCCGCCCAGACTCAGGGCGGGCATGATCAGGCGCAAGTGAGTCAGGCTCACGTCAATGAGACGAGAGTCGTGGAATTCGAACGACAGCATGCCGCCGAAGCCCCGCATCTGCGCAGCGGCAGTTTCGTGATCGGGGTGGGAGCTCAGTCCTGGGTAGTTGACCTGCCTCACGAGGCGATGTTCGGCAAGAAACCGTGCGATCGCTACCGCATTTGCGTTGTGCCGCTCAACCCGAAGGGCAAGCGTCTTCATTCCCCGCTCGACCTGGGCGCACGCCTGTGCGTCGAGCATTCCTCCGAGGTTCACGGCGGTGGCGGCGACTCTCTGGATCACCGCTTCCGCACCCGCGACGAAACCCGCATTCACGTCGCTGTGGCCATTCAGGTACTTCGTGGCACTGTGGATCACCGCATCGATTCCCAGGGTGAGAGGGTTCTGATTGATCGGTGTGGCGAAGGTATTGTCGACCACCGTGAGAAGACGATGTTGTCTCCCCAGCTTCGCCACCGCCCTCAAGTCGACACAGCGGAGGAGGGGATTCGAGGGCGACTCCACGTAGAGGACGCGGGTCTCCGGACGAAGCGCAGCTGCAAAGTCCTCCTGCGTGGCACCCCACGATACCTCCACGCCGAGCCTCAGCAGCTCTCGCGTGACGAACTGAACCGTTCCTCCGTAAAGATCGCTCTGGAAAACGGCATGGTCACCCGGCTGCAGGTGGGCGAGAAGCAGGGTTGAAATTGCAGCCATGCCCGACCCGAATGCGAGGGCGCACTCCCCGCGTTCGAGGGCGGCGATCTTCCTGCAGATCACTTTTTGGTTGGGGGTGTTGAAATAGCGCGGATAGAAGTTTTCGGCCGATGCGTTAGGAAAGGCGAAAGCCGTCGATGTGAAGACCGGGCTGCAAGCCCCTCCCGTCTCAGCGTCATGGTAAGTGCCGGCGTGAACGGATTGAGTGGAAAAACCTCGGGCGATTTCGGGCCTCTTCATGACGGTTCGCTTCGGGTGGAGTCGATATTTCAGAAAGGAATTCCTGTCCCATAAGTGGTCGCGAAAAATGCACCGATCTCTCGCGCCCCCTCGACAAAGAAAAGCCCTTGGGCGCGACGGCATTCGGACATGTGCGCTCGTTCTTCCGACTTCCGGGACAAGATCAAGACGGGACAACTCTGGTTCTCCTCTCCGAGAAGAGCCACGAGCTCCGGGCGTGGACGATCGAAATCGACATAGTGGAGCGAAACCCGGTCCTTGAGGGATGGATAGACATCGAGGAGCCCAAGGATTTCGGCACACCCCGGACAGTAAAGAGGACCTCGGCCGTCATGAAAAAAATCTGGCCGGATGAGGTAGAGTCGGTCTTGGTCCATGAGTTTTTGTTCGGGGTTTAGGGTCGGATGGGGGCGGGTCTTTGCAGGATCCGGATCTTCGAAATCCGCAAGGTAGCACGTTGGGCTTGCCAATCTGACCGATGAGTCAGGATTTTCAGGTTGGGTTGGCTGGTTCGGTTTCATGCGGCTGTGACCGTTGGCGTTACATACCCTCTCAGTCTTTTCCCTTCACCTGAATGGGACCTGTAAGATGGGGATGCCACTGCCACCTTCATTCATCAAGGCACGGATTTCTTCAACTTACGTGGCAGCGAGAGCCGCAGGCCCGGGTCGTTGGTTGCGGTGGTGGGGCACATGACAATGAACATTGTGGAGAGCTTGTTGTAGAGCAAGCCGATATCCTGGCCGACACTGACGGCGAAGCGGTCGCGCCACGCCTTCACGTGTCCACTATGGAGTTAGGCTGCGACATGGGTCGGAGAATCTGCCAATCTTGCTCTGGCAACGAAGTACTGGCCAAGTCGGTCACATCAAACCGATGCGTGTTTCCTACGCATGGCTCGTCCGATCTGTTGACGGCCCTTTTCCGGGACACGCTCGTTTCTCGTAACTCCGACCGGCAAACTTGGAACTGAGCGCTTGCATTGTTAAAGCTGTATTTTATTTATAGTTTAGAACGGTTCGGATATCGCGCTGATTATCAACAGACAAGACACGAAGGATGACTGAACCCTTTTGGAAAAAATGGGTCGGCTTTGAGCTGATCGAGGTGAACGCGGGCGAGCGTCTCGTCGCTACGGTGGGTGGTGGGCTTGCCATGTTTGTCCTCGCGGTGTTCTCCTTTGCTGCCTTGCCGCACTGCGGAGCGTCGGCGGTGGTCGCCTCCATGGGTGCCAGCGCCGTGCTTCTGTTCGCCACGCCTCATGGGCAACTCTCGCAACCGTGGCCGGTCCTCGCGGGACACGGTGTGTCCGCATTCGTCGGGGTCATCTGTTCCCGGGTCATCGATCATCCCTATCTGGCCACAGCATGCGCCGTCGGTTTGGCCATCGGGGCGATGCATCAACTCAAGTGTATCCATCCCCCGGGAGGAGCAACCGCCTTCACCGCAGTCATGGGAGGGGAGGCCATCAGCGATCTGGGGTTTTCCTACGTCCTCTTTCCCGTGCTGACGAATGCCGCCGCCATCGTCCTGCTCGCCATCCTGATCAACTATGCCTTCCCATGGCGACGCTATCCGGCCATCCTGAGTCGTCCGAAGAAGAGAATTCCCGACTCCGGTCTAAGTGAATCCGTTTTCGAGGTTCCCGACCACGACGAGATTCTCATTGCCCTCCGTTCCCTGAATTCCTTCATCGATATCAGCGAGGAAGACCTTCAACAGCTAGTTGTTGCGCTGGCACCCGGGAGAAATCGGGAGCGAGTCGATTCGCTTCCCGTTGCGCATTAACCCCGCCATTGCATCAATCCTATCATGCCCACCACTCCCCCAAGCAAACCCGACATCCGTGGGCGGATTGAAATCGAGCAGCTCGTGAACGCGTTCTATGAGCGCGTCCGCCGCGACGAAATTCTAGCTCCCATCTTCGATGAAGTCGCGGAAACCGACTGGGTGAACCACCTGCCGAAGATGTACGCCTTTTGGGAGACGGTCCTTTTCCGGACAGGGAACTACTGCGGCAACCCACTTGCGGCGCATGCCCGCCTCGTAGCGCTCACCGACATGGGGCGGGACAAGTTCGATCGCTGGTTGACCCTGTTCACTACTACGGTGGATGAACATTTTTCCGGAGAGCGAGCGGAGCACATCAAGAGCTGCGCTACCGACATGGCCAACGTGATCTATTCACGCATCAACCAAGTCCCTGATCCGCGCTTTGATCCCGCAAATTTGAGTGAGGAGCAGCGGGAGCGATACTCGAGATACCGCGAGACTCCCGGGGCATCGTCATAGTCCGACGACCGCGCTGCCATCCGAAATGGACACGGAGACGGCTCTTCAACGTGGCCAAGTTATCATCTACGCGCTCGCGATTTTTCAACAAGACCGCACCCGTGAAGGTGCGGATGTCGATTACCGCTGCCATCGGCTCGAGTCCTGGACGGACTCGCGCAAGGCGGCGGCCCGCTACGCCCGGGCCGATACGACCGGGAAGGGCTCTGTCGTTCTCGAGATCGAGGGGGCGCCCGCCGATGGGTTCAAGGATATTTCCGAAATGGTCCGCGCACTGGTCAAGGCGGGCCTCGTCGACAAAGAGACGGCGCCTCCGGTGACGACCGAGAGCGAGTGGTTTTTCCTGCGCGGCCGCCGGCTGATCGTCAAGAAGGTGCTCCGCAATCGAGCCGGGCAGGTCCGCGTGATCTTGGAACCTCAACCCCTTCCCGCACGATCATGAGCACGGCGCCTTTCCTGAAGGTCCGCAAGGTCCGCTTTCGTCCACACGTGCTCGCTGCCTTTGCGGTGGCGATTCACCGCCCTGCAGCGGCGCCGCGCCGGCATCGCCTCGGCGTCGCGGATCTCCCGCGGGGGCTGGTGGAGGGGTTTGCGCTTCATGCCTTGAACTGATTTTACCATGTATCTGCTGAACGTCCAGATCGAAGACACGGCCACCGGCGCCCTGCGCCGGACGATGGCGCGTCTCGACGCGGCTGGGGAGCTGCATGATGCGATGGGCGGCGCCGTGAGGAAGGCGGCGGCCGATCACCTGCGCACGACGAAGAACAGCCCGAACACGGGCTGGTGGGGCCGCGCCGCGAGGATGATCAGCCACACGGCGACCGCGACGGAGGCGACGGTGATTTTCAACCAACGCGGCGTGGCCCTGCGCTTCCACGGCGGCACGGTCCGCCAGAAGCCGGGCGGCCCGCTGCTGACGGTGCCCTTCGAGACGGTACCGATCGTCGACGGCACCCGCAAGGCCGCGCGCATGATGGGCCCGCTGAAGTTCCTCCCCGCCCGTCGCCCTGCCCGCAAGGGCGTCGTCGGCGTGCTGGTCGAGGGCGAGCACTTCACGCCGACCCGCGGCAAAAACAAAGGCCAACAGGGCACCCGCGCGAAGAAGGGCGGCCAGCTCTACTACACGTTGATGACGGAGACTACGCACGACCCCGACCCGACCGTGCTGCCGACCACCGAGGAGCTGCTCGCCGCCGCCGCGAAGTTTGTTAATTCAGTCTCGGTGTTGCTTGCCTTAACTGCTTCAACGAGACCGCACCAGTGAAGGTGCGGA